>NZ_JAVBIJ010000001.1:958125-1277500 GCF_032193765.1 Rhodoferax potami | reverse complement strand
CGAAGCTGTCGAGGCGCTGGAGCGTGCCCGCACGCGGGGCTTTGTGCGTTTAGCACCCGGCCATGTGGTGGAGCCGCCGGTGGCGTATCCGGAAGACACGCTCAGCTACCTGGCCAACGTGTTTAACCAGGCAGCGCACGGTTTTTACGCCAAGCACGGGGTGAAAGTCATTGCACCCGCCTATGAGGCGATTGAAGAGTTGGGTGAAGTGAGCCTGATGATCACCAAGCACTGCGTGCGCTTTTCGCTCAGCCTGTGCCCCAAGCAAGCCAAGGGCGTGACGGGGGTCCAAGGGCAGGTCAAAGCCGAGCCACTGCAACTGATCAATGGCAAAGAGAAGCTCACCCTGCGGTTTGACTGCAAACCCTGCGAAATGCATGTGGTGGGCAAGATGAAAACGGGTGTTGCCAACCAAAGCCGCCAGGAGCTCCTGGAGGCCGCAAAGGGCGTGCCGATGACTTTCCACAAAACCCGCCCGAAACAAGAGTTCGGGCACTGACCGCTTAGTGGGGGCGCTGGGGCGGGCGCTCTTCAGGCGCCTGCGTCTGCAGCAGCTGGCGCATGAAGTACAGCCCCAGCACCATATTGCCCACGGCAAACACCACCACCGCGATGGCCGCTGCGGGCTGCAGTGTGTGGTGTTGCACGATCCAAACCAGCGCCGTCGACAGTGCGTTCAACACCAGCATGAGCCAGAAGGCCGGCTTGCGGGGTTGAAGCAAACGGCGCAGGTACTTCACTTCAGCTCAGTGACAAAGTTTTCACGGCTGCGGCGCACCTTTTTCAGGTTCACCAACCAGTCGCCTTCGTCGGCGCGATAGCCCAAAGGCATGATCACCACGCTGCGCAAGCCGCGCTTGTCCAGGCCCAAGATTTCGTCCACGGCTTTGGGGTCAAAACCTTCCATGGGGGTAGCGTCGACTTTCTCTTCAGCAGCCGCAATCAGGGCGGTGCCCACGCCAATATAGGCTTGGCGGGCAGCGTGCTGGTAGTTCACTTCGGCCTCGCGGGGCACGTAAGCGCCCAAAATCATCTTGCGGTAGTTTTCCCAACCTTCGTTCACGAAACCGCGCTCGGTGTTGACCAAGTCGAAAGACGCATTGATGCGCTCCGCGGTGTAGTTGTCCCAAGCGGCGAATACCAACAGGTGCGAGCCATCGGTGATCTGCGCTTGGTTCCAAGCTACGGGCACGATCTTTTCACGCAACTCTTTGTTGCTCACCACGATCAGCTCATAGGGCTGCAAGCCGCTGGAGGTGGCCGTCAGGCGCACGGCCTCCAAGATGCGGTCCAGCTTGTCCTGGGGGACTGCTTTGGCGGGGTTAAATTTCTTGGCGGCGTAGCGCCACTGGAGTGTGCTGATGAGGTCGGACATCAAATGCTTTCTAAAGTTGGGAGGCCGCAACCAGGTTGGCTACCGCCGGAAATCGACATCTGGGGACTGTAGTGGCAAAAACAAGGGGCCTGTAGGCCCCTTGTGTCAAACCGGCGTCCCCGACGGGGAATTAACCCACCCACTTGCGCGCATTGCGCCACAGCTGCATCCAAGGGCTGAATTCGCTCTTGTCCAGGCTGGTCCAGCTCATCTGCACGTTACGGAACACACGCTCGGGGTGCGGCATCATGGCGGTGAAGCGGCCGTCGGCCGTCGTTACCGCAGTCAAGCCACCTGCGCTGCCGTTAGGGTTGAACGGGTAGGCCTCGGTCGCGGCGCCGGTGTTGTCCACATAGCGCATGGCGGCGATGGCCTTGTCGGCGTTGCCACGGTATTTGAAGTTGGCGTAGCCCTCGCCGTGTGCCACCGCAATCGGCAGGCGCATGCCGGCCAGATCGGTAAAGAACAAGGACGGTGACTCCAGTACTTCCACCAGCGAGAGGCGCGCTTCAAAGCGCTCGCTCTGGTTGGTGGTGAAGCGTGGCCAGTCTTGCGCGCCGGGGATGATGTCGGCCAGCTCGGCAAACATCTGGCAACCATTGCACACGCCCAAGCCGAAGGTGTCCTGGCGGGCAAAGAAAGCCTTGAACTGCTCAGACAGCACGTCGTTGAACGTGATGCTGCGCGCCCAGCCGATGCCGGCACCCAAAGTGTCGCCGTAGCTAAAACCACCGCAAGCGACCACTCCTTTGAAGTCTGCGAGCTTGGCGCGGCCGGTCTGCAAGTCAGTCATGTGCACGTCATAGGCCTCAAAGCCGGCTTCGGTGAAAGCGTAGGCCATTTCCACATGGGAGTTGACGCCCTGCTCGCGCAGCACCGCCACCTTGGGGCGGCTCGTGAGGATGGCGGGCGCTCCTGATTTGATAGCTGCTTGCGCAGATTCCACGAGCGCCAGAGCCTTATTTGGCATGTAAACATGCATGCCGGGGTCTTGCTCGGCGCCGGCAGCGGCGTGTTCGGCATCTGCGCAGGTTGGGTTGTCGCGCTGCTGGGCAATTTTCCAGCTCACGGCATCCCACACCTGGTGCAGGTCGGCCAGCTTGGCGCTAAAAATGCTCTTGGCATCGCGCCAGATTTGCAGCTCGCCCTTGCCAGCGGTGGACACGGAAGCCCCTCCGGTAGCGGCATCAGCAGCCGGCCGTGTTTTACCCACGAAGTGACTGAACTTGGACAGGCCGTGCTCACGCAAAGTAGCCATCACCTCCGAGCGCTCTGAGGTGCGCACCTGCAACACTACGCCCAGCTCTTCGCTGAACAGGGCCTTGAGTGTGGCTTCTTCACGGCGGGCACCCACCTGCCCTGCCCAGTTTTTGCTGTCGCCCACGTCCATGCGGCTGTCGGAGATGCCGTCGCCTTCGGTGACCAGCATGTCCACGTTCAGGGCCACACCCACGCGGCCGGCAAATGCCATCTCGGCCACGGTCGCCAGCAGACCACCATCGCCACGGTCGTGGTAGGCCAGCACTTGGCCCTTGGCGCGCAATGCATTCACCGCGTTGACCAGGTTCACCAGGTCTTTGGCGTCGTCCAGATCGGGCACCTTGTCGCCGACTTGGTCCAGGGTCTGCGCCAGGATGCTGGCGGCCATGCGGTGCTGACCCTTGCCCAAGTCCACCAACACCAGGGTGGTGTCCTCGGTCGCGTTGAGCTGGGGCGTCAGCGTGCCGCGCACGTCTTGCAAGGTGGCAAAACCGCTCACGATCAGAGACACGGGAGAAGTCACCTTCTTGTCGGTGCCGGCGTCTTTCCATTGGGTGCGCATGGACAGGCTGTCCTTGCCCACAGGAATGGAGATACCCAAAGCCGGGCACAGCTCCATGCCCACGGCCTTGACGGTAGCGTACAGCGCCGCGTCTTCGCCGGGTTCGCCGCAGGCGGCCATCCAGTTGGCGGACAGTTTTACGCGCGGCAAGTCGATGGGGGCTGCCAGCAGGTTGGTAATGGCTTCTGCCACCGCCATGCGGCCGGAAGCGGGTGCATCCAAAGCTGCCAGCGGCGTGCGCTCGCCCATGGACATGGCTTCTCCGGCAAAGCCCTTGAAGTCGGCGAGTGTCACGGCACAGTCCGCCACCGGCACCTGCCAGGGGCCGACCATTTGGTCGCGGTGGGTCAAGCCACCGACGGTGCGGTCGCCGATGGTGATCAGGAAGCGCTTAGAGGCGACGGTGGGGTGCGCCAGCACGTCGATCACGGCTTTTTGCAGATCCACGCCAGTGAGGTCCAGCGGCTTGAATTGGCGAGCCACGGTCTTCACATCGCGGTGCATCTTGGGCGGCTTGCCCAAGAGCACGTTCATCGGCATGTCCACGGGGGACTCTGCGCCCTCGTCCACCAGTTGCAACTGGCGCTCTTCGGTCGCCACACCAATCACCGCGAACGGGCAACGCTCGCGCTCGCACAGCGCTTCAAACTGCGCCAGCGACTCGGGGGCGATAGCCAAGACGTAACGTTCCTGGCTCTCGTTACACCAGATTTCCTTGGGTGCCATACCGGATTCTTCGAGCTTGACGGCGCGCAGGTCAAAGCGCGCACCACGGCCGGCATCGTTGGTCAGCTCGGGGAAGGCGTTGGACAAACCACCCGCACCCACGTCGTGGATGGCAAGGATGGGATTGTGCTCGCCTTGCATCCAGCACTGGTTGATCACCTCTTGCGCGCGACGCTCGATCTCGGGGTTGCCGCGCTGCACCGAGTCAAAGTCCAACTCGGCCGCGTTGGCGCCAGTGGCCATGGAGCTGGCCGCGCTGCCGCCCATGCCGATGCGCATGCCGGGGCCGCCCAGCTGGATCAGCAGGCTGCCAGCGGGGAATTCAATCTTGTGGGTCTGGTCGGCATCGATGATGCCCAGACCACCCGCGATCATGATGGGCTTGTGGTAGCCACGTGCCACGGTGTCCACATCGCTAGCCACTGTTTGCTCGTATTCGCGGAAATAGCCCAGCAGGTTGGGCCGGCCGAATTCGTTGTTGAACGCCGCACCGCCCAAAGGGCCTTCGACCATGATTTGCAGCGGGCTAGCAATGTGCTCGGGCTTGCCCAGGGTGCTGCCCCAGAGCTTGGAGACGGTAAAGCCAGTCAGGCCCGCCTTGGGCTTGGAGCCGCGGCCGGTGGCACCTTCGTCACGGATTTCGCCGCCCGCGCCGGTGGAGGCACCGGGGAATGGGGAGATCGCAGTCGGGTGGTTGTGGGTTTCCACCTTCATCAGAATGTGGTTGGTTTTGCTATGTTTTTCATAGCTAGGTGCGCTGACATCACCTGCGCCAGTGGCCGATTTGGCTGTAAAGCGCTCGACCTGCACTCCTTCCATCACCGAGGCGTTGTCCGAGTAGGCCACCAACATGTACTGAGGGTTCAGCTGGTGCGTGTTGCGGATCATGCCGAACATGCTCTTGTCCTGCTCCACGCCATCGATGGTGAACTGGGCGTTGAAGATTTTGTGGCGGCAGTGCTCGCTGTTGGCCTGCGCAAACATCATCAGTTCCACGTCGGTGGGGTTGCGGCCCAGCGTGGTGAAGGCGTTCACCAAATAGTCAATCTCGTCAGCAGCTAAGGCCAAGCCGAACTGGGTGTTGGCCTTTACCAGCGCATCCTTGCCGCCGGCCAACACGTCCACATGGTCCATGGGCGCGGGTTGCAGGGCGTTGAACAGCTCTTGCGCCTGGCCACGGTCCAGCATGGCGCTCTCGGTCATGCGGTCGTGCAGCAAAGCGGCCACGGGCTGCAACTGTTCGGGCGTCAACACGGTTTTGTTGAGCAAGCCATTTTTCAGGGTCAGGCGGTACTCCACCAAGCGCTCGACCCGCTTCACGGCCAGGCCGCAGTTGTGGGCAATGTCGGTCGCTTTGGAGGCCCAGGGGCTCACGGTGCCGAAACGCGGGCTCACCACAATGGCGGGGCCCTCTACCGGGCCGGTGTACGGGTCGCCATAGGTCAACAGCGCGGCCAGTTTGTCAGCCAGGGGCTTGTCCAGAGCCGCTTCGGTGGCGGCCAGGTGCACAAAACGGGCTGCAATGCCGGTAATCTTGTCGCTCACGCCGTGCAGGGCGGGCAGAAGTTGTTGGACGCGGAAATTGCTCAGGGCGTTGCCGCCCTCGAAAGAGGTGATGTGCAGGGTCACGGGGGGCCTTGAGGTGGGCGAGTTACTGGGGCGCTTGCGAGAGCCAGTATTTTAGCTGTCGCAATGATGTGGATACGAAGGGTCGGTGAGCTCGCAGAGGCGGCGCGAACGCTGCCTGATTCGGAGGCCGCGTCGCAAGCTGCGCTTTATCGCGAGAGGGAAAAACCGGTTGTTTCAGGTATGCCTGGTGAGTCTATCCCCGCTTGCGTGTATGAAATTCACCGATGACTCTGCCGTAAAGGTCGACGTAAGCATCCACCATCTGGCCCGCAGTAAAGTGGCTCTCAAACCTGCGCTGCGCCGCAGCGCCCATCTGCTTGGCAGTCTCCGGCGAATGTTGCAATTTGAGCATCGCTTCCCGTAGCGCATTCGGATCGCTGGGTGGTACGACCAGACCTGTTTCGTTGGAGATATTGATAAACGATGTACCTGTGCCAATTTCGCTGGAGATCATGGGCTTGCCGTACATCGCACCCTCAAGCAAGGTGATTCCAAAAGCCTCGGACCGGAGATGCGAGGGAAACACCACAGCCTGGCAAAGGTGCAAAAGCGCGGTCTTGTCGCCCTCGTCCACTTGCCCCAAAAAGTGCATGTTTGTGAGCCCCAGCGCGTTCGCCTGCGCTTTCAACTCTTCTTCGATCGGGCCCGCTCCTGCGATGGCGATCGTGAGGTCGGTACCCTTGGCCGCCTCAAGCAGGATATGCAGGCCTTTGTAATACCGCAACACACCCACAAATAGAAATAACCTTGTTCCCAGCCTGTCAGCGCCAGTACTGCAGCCGCCCTGCATCCGGAGAGGGGTAGCTTGCCCTGTCCAGCCCGATCGGGATGACTTCAACCCGGCCTTGGTGCTTAGCCAAGACCTCACTGGTGGCGAGGTAGTTGGGCGACGTCGCGATAATCCGGTCCGTGCTGCCCAGGAAGCGGTTTTTCAGAGGGCGGTAAAGTTTCAGCAGGTTTTGCTGTCGAACAATGTCAGAGTGATAAGTCACCACTGAGGGCTTGCGGATACGCGTTGCAAAGTGCACCAAGTCCATGAATGGCCACGGGAAGTGGTAGTGCACCACGTCAGCGTCACGCGCTAATGCGGCGAAGCGTTTAAAGGCAGAAAGTGAGAAACCGGTCGATGCCAAGTGCATATCCAACCTGGCCCGGTGCAAGTGGTACCCGAATACCTCTTGCTGGCGCGGCATATTCTTGGCAGTCAACGAGAGAACATGCATGTCCAAGCCCCTAGCTATCCCCCCACAAGCGAGCTGGTGAATCACCTGCTCCACCCCCCCCATGGAATCCGGGTAGGCCGTTTTAAAAAATTGCAGAACGCGCATTGCGCAATTTACCTTTTCGTTCTTCTATTGCCTCTGCAAAAACTTGCATTGTTTGATCTGCAGCCCTGTCCCACGTGAACTTTGATGCCTGATGCTTTGCTATTTCAGCCCAAGAGGTCTTATCAAATTTTGGATCCAACACCTGGCAAATGCCGGTGCGAATCGAATCAACGTCATTGGGGTCTACAAGAAAGCCAGCGGGTCCCACGACTTCTGGCATGGAGGAGGTTGTGGATGCAATAACAGGCGTGCCGCAAGACATCGCCTCCACGAGGGGTAAGCCAAAGCCCTCGTACAACGACGGCATGGCCAAGCATAATGCATGTGTATATAGGGTGGTCAATTCTTCGTCGGAAACATATCCGCAAATAACAACGTGCTGGCTCAGCCCCAGCTCTTCCACAACGTCGGGCAAACTAACGCCTCCCCAGCCTTTACCCCCTACCAGGACCAGTTGGTGGGTGATACGCAGTGCCTCGGGAATTGCTGCGAAGGCATGGAGTAAACGTACCAGATTTTTACGTGGCTCAAGGGTTCCCACAGCCAAAAGGTAGGGAAGCTTTATAGACCATTTTGCCAACGACTCCCATGCCTGTGATCGTGCCAATTTCTTGGCACCTAACAGCACCACTCGTACTTTTCCACGAGCAAATGGAAACTCCGCCTCGATGTCATTCGCAGTGCTTTGCGATACAGCTACAACCACATCTGCCATTTGAATCGCTTGAGGCATTAAGCGGGCATCCATAATGCGACTGATAAAACGCATGGTTTGAGGCGCGTGCCGCCACACTAAGTCGTGGATGGTTACCACTCTCGCAACATGTTTTGGCAATGCAAAAGGTAAGCGGTGTGTGGCGCCCCAGAAAACATCAAGTTCATCATCGGACGCCCACTTAGGGAGGCTGGTTTGAGACCAGATCATGCGTGCAATCCGAGAATCTGCAACGCCATACCGCAGACAGGTTTTTTCATTCCATGTGTTAATGCACAGCGGTGGCATAGGGGAATAGAGACGCCACTCGGCATCTTTTAATTGCAGTGCATGCAACATTTCTACCGTATATCTCCCGATGCCAGTCAACGGCAACGACAAAAGCCGTGCATCAACACCAATGCGCATTATTTTTCCCTCAACACTCAATTTCGCTCACTGGCCCGAAGGCTCTTCGTGATGTTTGCGCCGATACCGATTGCAATCGCAAGCCACAGCGTAATCCCTCGACCGATTACCGCCGCCGTGATCGCAACGGTATCCTCCACACCTGAAGCAATTAGAAGGAGAACGATTGCCCCCTCCGTCACGCCGATGCCACCCGGAATGAAAGAAAACGCACCGGCGAGAATACTCAAACAATATATTGCAACAGCACTGCCAAGCGGTATATCAAATCCAAGCGCACGGACTACCACGTAGAGAGATACGCCCTGAATCAACCAAGCCATAACGCTCAACAGCGCCGCAATCGTGAGTCCTTTGCCCGCTAGCAGAAATTTAATCGTTGCGATAAGACTTGCCGGGTGGTCAATGAGGGATATTTTCGTGAAACGGATAGCAAGTACATGCAGTAGTCGAGTGCGCATGCAAAAAAATAGAGCAAATACAAGGGATGCCGCGACAAGCACATACGACCGCTGCTCCGGAAACACCAATATTACTAGTGTGGCGAACATACTTACCGCCATTAAGTCCAAAAGTCTCTCCGACACGAATGCCCCGAGACTATGGGTATAACTTACGCCATAGGGACGGAGATACACCGACCGGATGACCTCCCCCACTTTTCCTGGCGTAAGCGTTAACGCAAACGCCGTTAGATAAATTTCGAGATTAACAAATATTGGAACCGTGTAACTTAATGCAGAAATGAAATAGTGCCAACGCAAAAATCGGAGTAGGTAAGAAGTTAAAGACAGAGCAGTGAGTTGCAGCCACAGCTGGCCAGTAAGACCAGTCACCACAGTCATTATTCTTTCCCAATTTGCTAGTCCTATTATTACCGCGTATGCAGCCACTGCGGCAGCGACACATATGGCCATTAAACGTGCTGATATGAGGGATCCTTTGGCCGGGCTTATGGCATGAGCGTCTGCCGCCTTTAACTCGTACATCAGGCTCACATCGTACTCATTAAAGTAGCAACCAAAATGCCCACGACAATACCAGCAGCAATTTCCAATCGCGTATGCCCCATACGCTCACGAAGGGTTTGGTGATTCGCTTCTGCGTGTGCTATTTTGTTGATGGCCTCAGCGTGCTTGCCCACCTGTCTCCGCAGACTGCTCGCGTCAAGCATAACGATAAAGGCCAAAGTAATGGCAACGCCAAAGGCGGGGTGCCCAATACCTTCCTTGAGGGCAATCAGCGCGGCCATACTGCTGACAATTGCGCTATGGTTGCTGGGAAGCCCCCCGTAACCGACGAGGCCGAACGCCAGCTGCTTTGCCTTGATGCTGTTAATAATGAACTTTGAGACTCCAGCGACAAGCCAGGCCAAAAAGGGAGTTAAAGCGTAGGAAAAGTCCATACTCACCCCTGCACTGGCCACAAAGCCCAACCGCAGGCAGCTACCCACAGTACAACGGTAAGCAACAGTTGCCAGTCAGCTAACAACGCATCAGTGGGTGACTCGCCACCATCGAGGGCTTCCACCACGAACCAATATCGAAATAAGCCGAACAACACCAACGGAACCGTGATGACCAATTCTAGCTTGGCGGACATAACGAACATACTGTAGAAAAGCAGCGCCCCAGTTGCCGACATTTCGGCATAGCGGTCCACCAACGAAACAGAGTACCTCTCCAGAACCTTGCGGCCTTCGGTACCGCTTTGGCTGAGTTCCTGACGACGTTTGACAGCTGCCAAATAGAGCGCGAGGCAAAGAGTCGTGATGAACATCCATGAAGACACCGGCACGTCGAGGGCCATGGCGCCTGCATACACCCGTAAAACAAAACCAATAGCGATAGTAAAGATGTCGACCACCGGCTGGTGCTTTAGCACAAAGGTATAGGCCAAGTTCAGCACTAGATAGGCTCCGATCACCCCCAATACCTTCGGGGCGACGAACCAGCCCCATAACAGCACTCCGTAGAGGACTACGAGCAAGCTCAGGGCAGCAGGCACCGAGACAATGCCGGATGCCAAAGGGCGGGTTTTTGACTTCTTAGGGTGACGACGATCACGCTCGATGTCGTACATGTCATTGATGATATAGGTCGCCGAAGAGGCAACACAAAAGAACAAAGCAGCCATAACAGCATGCCTGATGGCACTGACATCCAGAAAAGCAGCAGAAAATACCAATGGCGCAAGCACAAAGCCGTTCTTCACCCACTGCTTTGGGCGCATTAATTTCAAAAGTGCAAGAAACCTCCCATGTGGACTAATAGCACTTCGAGTTTTAAATTGATTCATAAATATGCTCACATTAGATATTAATCTTATTAAATATGAATGTGGGTAAATGCCTGATAATCATCATGATGGTCCACCACTTCCTCGGAGCATAAATCACCGGTTTAGCTGAATCGATACCGTCTACAATCTGACGAGCAACAGTTTCAACTGGAGCAAGTTTTGCGCCAGTTGATTTTAAGTGGGCGGTCATGGGAGTATCGGTAGGTCCTGGCTTAATGAAAACTACCTTAACATTAGTACCAGAAAAACGATGGTTTAAGCCTTGGGCATATCGGTTGACAAGACCTTTTGCCGCCCCGTAAACATAATTAGACCTACGCCCCCTGTCACCAGCAACTGACCCGATTATCGCGATGGTGCCGTGATTAACTTTTTCCATCTCCTTGGCAAAAGCCTCGGCATATAGTGCCGGTGACACACCATTGATACAAAGTGCATCTTGGCAAAGGTGCAGGTTTGCTTGACACTCGACCTGATCAGGAAGCGACCCATGCGCGATCAAGGCTATATCAACAACGCCAGACTTGAATAGGCTGTTAACTGTGGTGTCTATCGCTTCTGAACTAAGGAATTCAGTTTCAATAACCTGTATGTCTGATCTCGGACTACGCACTTTCAGGTCCGCCGCTACCCGATTTACGCGCGCTGCATCTCGGCCAATTAGAATCAAATGTGATGGGTGCGGCGAGATCCATAGTCGTGCGCAATGTTCGGCGATAGCCGAGGTTGCGCCTACGATAACAATTTTTTTCTTGATATCCATTTAACTCCCCATTAAGCGACGTGAAAGACCGGAACTGATGCCAGGGTCTCGAAACTTCATAAATTCATTCAGGCGTGGAAAGCCAGCCTCAAAGACATCGCGCGGCATCCTCGCATCCTTCGCAGGGTAGATGCGGCCACTAGCTTCACACACAATAGCATCAAGCCGCTCAAACAACTTGTGCGTCCGATTCCCATGATTGGGAAAGTCTAGTGCCAAAGTCGCACCCGACATGGGAAAGCTCATCATCCCCAGAGACTGGCGATTACCAAAAGTTTTCAATACAGCAAGGAACGAACCATCTCCTGACCTAGCAATTTCTTTCAACATTTCTTCAATTGCGTCATAGGCAAATCGACGCGGGATTACACTTTGGTATTGATAAAAGCCCTTTGGACCATACATCCGGTTCCACTCGAGAAGGTTATCTAATGGGCAAAAAAAAGATTCATAATATGCTGAGCCTTTACCTGCCTTCCATTTGTTAAGATGAAAATATGCCATATTAAAAGGACGAAGCGACAGTTTATTAACGAGAGAAACAGGAGGGACGAAAGGTATCGTTAATTTTGAGCTCTTTGGCACTTTCCTGCCGCCGCCATCAGCATGATTGCCCCGCATAAATAAACCTCGGCCTCCTACTCCGGAAATACAATCAATCCAAGAAACTGTATATTCACAATGAGTCTCTGAATCATCCGCAAGTTGAAAAAACTCAGACAGGTTGGCAAAAGCAATGGTCTCAGTATCTAGCCACGGGCTAGCAACTCGCCGCAATTGGATTTCTGCCTGTGTAATTACTCCGGTGAGTCCCATCCCACCCACAGTGGCCGCAAACCAATCGGGCTCATTCTCAGGTCCACATGAAATAACTTCTCCATCAGTACGCACGAGACAGATTTTCTTAACATGATTTCCGAAAGAACCATGTACATGGTGGTTTTTGCCATGAACATCATTAGCAATCGCCCCTCCAACTGAAACCACTTGAGTTCCCGGCGTCACTGGTAACGCCCAGCCATATGGTATGACCATTCGCTGAATATCTCTTAAGAGTACGCCGGCTTCACACCGCAGTCTACCGTTGTTTGTATTAAAAGATATGAATTTATTGAGTTTCTCCGTGGTCCATAAGGTTCCACCCGGATTTAGACAAACATCGCCATAACTTCGCCCCATTCCTCGCGCAACTCCCCGGTGATTCTGGTGGCTGATTGCAAAACGCGTGTCAACCGGATCTCGCAACGGGACCACATTGTGCGGGGTTGCTCCCAACCGGCCCCAAGATGTCATTGGTATCAAACAACCTCCCCGGAAAAGACATATCGCTTATCCAAATGATATTTAACAAGATATCCAACACCAAGCCCAATCACGCCTCCAACATAACGCATCTCCTTGGTGTCAAACATGAGATAAAAACCCATCTCAATACTCCAAAAAACCAAAGTAGTGAATATCCCCATGGTTGTATATAAAACAAAAACTTTAGAGTCGTGAACTTTATTCACTGGCATAAAACCAAAAATAAAATGTTTATCTAAAAAGTATTTTAATAGAAGCCCAACTATAGTTCCCGCCAAAATCGATAAAAAAACAAAATCACCCAAAACAGGCAAGCCCAAAAAGGCTTCCTGTGTTAGCAAATTAACTACAGTTGCAAAACCAGAGAATAGTATATATTTAATAACTAAAATTTTGTTCATAATCAAACAATCTCAACTCCCTTTAGTGCTGGCGCTTTAATCATCTTCTCTTTTGAATTCAATGCCCTTAAGCAAAAACTGGCCGTTAAAGTTCTCCGCGTAAACTTTAAATTCTTTTGGGTAATAAGGGGTTTCATTATTAAAACATAAGACCGGATTAAATTCTTGAGAATCAAGTGGGCGCGTAATTTCATCCATTATGTACAGCTTGCCTGTTATTCCATCTGCAACATACCATTTGAGCTTCGTGTAGCTGCCACGGATGGATGATTGAACTTTAGCGCAAAACCTTCCAGACGAAATGTAAACGTAGGGTCCAAACAGAATATCAGTTGATCTAGAGACGTCTGTAGAAAAAACTCTGAGTTCGTGGTTTCCTGACCAAGCCAAGTTGCTTTGCATGCGCATTGGATCAATCTTTAGATCATGATTGTGTTCTGCGATTCTTGTACTGACCAGCAATGATAGAAAACCAACTGCCAAAACAGAACCCAGAGCACCAATATTATTTTTAACGTTTAAATAATGGAAAAATGAAAGAACAAAAATCCAAACAAACGTCAATAGTAAATTTTCAAGAACGTAATTAAATGAAAGCAAATTTGGTATGAAATGCACCAATGGCTCAGAAATAAATGTGTAATGCGGCGCAAAACCCTCGAAATTTGCATTTGGTCGGAACAAAGTGTGGGGTAAGCTAAAAAGCTGTACAAAACTAATCGCCAATGTGGTCAGAAATAAGCCGCCAATAATAAGTCTTGAGGCTGTTCCTTTATTAATTTCCTTTGACAAAACACCACTCAAAAGAAGAGCAAAAATAGAAATAATGGGGAAAATAAATCTTGATATTGGCGTTTGAAACCACATTGGTACAGTGCTTGCCTCGGTAAATAGCGAGTTAATAAAGTCAAACTTCCCTGCCATAAATAAATTACTTTGCTTAAGCACGTGCAAACTTGCAAGTACAATAGTTGGAACACCAACTATAAAGAAAAAATTAACATACCGCTTCGTCAATGCACTGGCTCGCCACGATAGTCCGTAAACAATCAACAAAGAAAATATGGGTGCAGAGAAGAATAGGCCAGTATGTCCATCCAAAAACTGCCCAAGGATGCCTTGAAAAAGATACTTGCCGGATAGTGCACCCTCAGAATATTGGGCATTGAGTGCGTAAGAGTTATACATCTGCTTATTTGCAATACACAAATACGCTACACAACTTACAAAAACCAAAAAGCCAACAGTGAGTTTCTTGAGGCCTATTTCTTTTCTATAAACCAAGAGGATAGATAAAAGCGCAGATGCAGTGATAACCAAAAATTTGATATGGACAAATAACAATAAGCCGCTCCATACGGGTGCTAGAAGCCAATGCACCCAGTCGAATGAGCGACGAGAAATAGTCCATGCAATGAAGGATATGTAAAGAAACGCAAGGAGTTCAACTGAAATAAACTTGGTGTAGATGAGGATTGGATTAACGCAAAAAAGCCCGAGCAATATTGGCCACGACGGGCATGATGATTTTTTCCAGACCTCTTCCGAGCTTTCTATTTCGAGAAGAGTTAACACCAAGAAAATAAAAGATAAAACCATGAACGTTGACAGCGTGACGCTCACAGAAATTTTCAGCAGATAATCGGCGCTCGCGTCGCTTTGGAGTAACAAGTCTCTTTTAGAGGTCATGCATACTGAAAAATCTTTTTTTGCTAGTACCAGAAGCTTATCTGTTATCCAAAAAGATGGCACCAGTATATATGACAAGCCATATCCATGAATGGAAAACCAACCATCTTTTGAGTTCGGTGAAACATGTGGATCGAGTTGACCCGCATAGTAAAAAGTGTAAGTCTTGTCGCTATAGTTATTTTCTAAATCTAGATCTCTGTCACAGTAGATTGACTGCGCGCCCAAAAGATAGTGAGGTTCATCGTAGGAAAAGTTACTTTTATCAAAATAGAAAACAGAAGTTAGCTGATAAAAAATAAAAAGAATAACGGAAACCGGTATAAGCCATTTTTTTACGGAGTGCTTTCCTGTGGGCACCTGATGTTCTTTATGTTTCGACATTATGGACCTGCAAAAACCTGCAAGAGCTTAGCCACAGTTCGATCCCAAGTGTAGTTCTTTTCAATGAACACGCTTAATTCCGTAACGTCAGCCTTACCTGCTGTTGCTTTAGCCGTTTTAACCATGGCCCGAGCCCAATCACCGGGGTTATCAGGAGCGCAAAATACATTACCAGTGGGTATCAATTCTGTCATCGCGGGCCGGCTGCTGCAAATACTCGGCACACCGATAAGCGCCGCCTCAAGCGGTGGAAGCCCAAAACCTTCGTACAGACTTGGGAATACCAAGCCTGCTGAACGCGTCAACACGTAGCCAACTTCCGCGTCAGAGAGAGCGCCAAGGAAATGCACTCGTTTCTGTAAGCCTAATTGAGTAACTCTTGCCAAGCACTGGTGGTTCTTTCCAATCATAACCAGATGCAAATCAGCAGCCTCGTCATGCAAAAGCGCTTGGAAAACAACTTCTAAATTTTTGTGCCAGTCATTGGCACCTAAAAATACGAAAAATTTCGCAACAGGCAACGGCAAATCAAGATTATCCGCTACCGGTAATTTACTAACGCCATTGTGTACAACAGATACGTTTTCTGGCGGTACATTGAGTAACTTAACAATGGACTCAGCGCTTGCCTGACTGATCGTCACAATCTTGCTGGCAGATTGCGCAATTGATTTAAATCTACCTCGCCATTCCTTAACTATCCCCTCAGGAAATTCTTCCGGAAAAAGCAGGGGTATTACATCATGTATAAGTACAACAGAGTTTGAAGGCAAAACGTCCGGGCACCAATGTATTGACGTAAAAAAATGAATCTCCTTTTTTTCCGCGTCTGCTTCCTTGGGGCTAGCCGATGCAGTAAGGTGTTTTAGAAGTTCTCGCGATACGCGCCCAATGCCACGTGAATCACTTAACGGCCCTTTAGCAAAGTTAAGGCTAAAGTCATCGAAACTAAGGGTAATGTAGTCCGTCGAGGGGGAGTGACTCTCTAGAGCTATGGCTTCAAGGCGACGCCAAAAATTTGGCGCAACGCTATCAAGCCAAGACAGTTTTTTGACCAACTTCTTGTTTTTTCTTAAAAGCGAGATTAATTTATACTTTGGATTCAAGTCTCTCAGTGGTTTCGTAATTCGCCAGGACAGAGAATTGAGCACTTTTTGAATTTCTCTTTGATAATTTGCGCTCAGTTCCACGGCCAGTTGAGCCTTTTCTTCTGCCTGTTGTGCTCTTACCCGGGCTTGTTGGGCTTCCTCTTCGGCCTGTTGTGCTCTTACCCGGGCTTGTTGGGCTTCCTCTTCGGCCTGTTGTGCTCTTACCCGGGCTTGTTGGGCTTCCTCTTCGGCCTGTTGTGCTCTTACCCGGGCTTGTTGGGCTTCCTCTTCAGCAATCACCGCGGTGCACAAGGAAAATTCATCAAATACATTCGGTGGATATTTAAATGCGGATGCCAACTCCAAATGCTCTTCTGAAACATAAAATCTGTTCAACCCGTCTGCGTACACAAAAGTGTATTTGGCAGCAAACAGAATTGATTCCCAAGATGCAAATGACTCGACCTGTGACATAGGGAGCGTCGCCTCCACCACTACTATCCAAGGCCTGTACTGACTCCAATCATTGCCACGAATGACGCTTTCTTCAAAGCCTTCGACATCGATTTTTAGGAAGTTGATTTCCTGCTTCTTTGGTAAGTGGTCTTTGCATATCTCCGCTAGTGTCTTGAGCTCAACCAGTTGAGGACTCACCTGCCAACCTGCCGCAACATGCATTGCAGCGATTTCACTGGACGCAGTAGAAAGACCGGTATCTTTAATGAAGTTCATTGATACCTGACCCGCTTTGTCACTTACTGCAACAGGCAAATTTATATCTTTGGTTCGGACTGAATTTAATTTAACGTGAAACTGCGGATTCGGCTCTACATTTATGCCGGTCCATCCTGCTAAATAAAAAAGCTTTGTTACCGAATGTTCATCCGGCCAAGCTGCGCCAACATCGATATAAAAACCATTTTCGATATGCTTAAGCGCACGCCAGAGCATCACGTCTTCAAAGTTTTGTGCGTATGAAATAAGTTTCATAGTGCTGATATATGTATAGTTGGATCCATCCAAGCACATCCAGAAAAGTGAGTCTTGTTAATATTGATCACATTGAAAACTAGCGCCAAGTCGCGCCATTCGTAGTTGTTAGAAACGTGAGTATCGTCGCTTACTAAAGCGGTCTGCACTGAATAAGTACCAACTCCAAGATTGGCTCCGAATGCAATATCAAATTGGAACTGATCACCCGCTGCAGAATTCAACAAGGGCAGTTCTTTCAGGTGTGTATTGGTTCCGTACATTACTTGGCCTAAGCGATCCTTAATCCCGTAACCTAAAACAAGCTTATCGATTGATGCATGTACTTTTACATTTATCCGTAAGCACACGGCCTGTCCAACTTCCACCACCTCTACCGGCCGATCTTGAGCATCGAGCAAGGTAATGGAGGTAACGGTAGCCTCACCCGTACCTGAGATTGTCTGAACCTTGCCATCCTCACGCAGTACTTGTTTTACTTCTTGGTTCTGGTGGTCAGCCAGCATAGCGTTGTAGTAGTCCATGACAGCCTCCGGCTCGCCCTCCATAGCCAAACGTCCCGCGTTGAGCAAAATGGCGCGATCGCAGATGCTCTGTATAGCGCCTTTGTCGTGGCTCACGATCAGCAGCGTAGTACCCAGCTTTCTGAACGCGCGGATGCGGTCAAAGCTTTTGTGCTGGAAATATGCGTCACCTACTGACAATGCCTCGTCCACAATCAAGATATCTGGGCGGACAGCGGTAGCTACGCTGAAAGCCAACCGCATTTGCATACCGCTGCTGTAAACGCGGACCGGCTGGTCGATGTAGCTGCCAATATCCGCAAAAGCCTCTATCTCCGGCATGAGCCTGGCGATGTCATTCCCGGACATACCGAGTAACTGGCCGGCCATGAATGCATTTTGCCGACCAGTAAAGTCGGGGTGGAAGCCCATGCCCAACTCAAGCATGGCAGCCACGCGGCCCTGCATATGGACACTCCCCGTGGTGGGCTGGGTAGTCCCGGTAATGAGTTTCAGCAGTGTACTTTTACCTGCACCATTAATGCCAATGATGCCTACGGCCTCGCCAGGGTTAACGGTAAAATTGATATCTTGCAGTACCCACTTCGTGTGATGGTACTGCCGATTTCCGGGGGTTAGCCATTCTCGCAACCGCGCACTGCGACTAGGGTATTGCTTATAAGCTTTCCCCAAATTACTAACTATTATTGAGCCCATCAAAGTTCATCCACCATTTCGCCCGCGTGCTTGCGGAATAGGCGCAGGCCAAGCCCGCATAGGAGCAGGGCAAGAACCGCTGGATATGCCAAATTCTCCCAATGCGGCCATTCAGATCGCACTAACACACCCTGTAAGGCACCCAATATGGGGGCCATAGGATTCCAATCCATTGCATCCTTTATGCGGTTCGGGAGAATGTTGGCAGGGTACACAATGGGCGTAAACCAAAACCAAAATGTGATAAAAATCCCGAAAAATTGCCCCACATCCCTAAAGAATACGTTTAGAACACCCAGTACCATACCCAAACCAACAGCAAACAACACTAAAAGTCCAATCAACGGGATTGTGGCAATAAACGGCAAGCCTGGGAAATTATTCGTTAGCAATAGAAACGCCACAAACAACCCGAACACCAAGCCAAAATTGACAAGCGCGTTAGCTACCACTGCAACGGGAAGACAAAGTCGTGGAAAGCTAATCTTTTTGAGTAAATTTGCGTTGTCCAAAAACATGGTTTGCCCGCGATTTACTATCTCGGTAAACAAACCCCAGGCCAATGTTCCCGCACACAAATAAATGCTGTAAGCAAAAGTGCCGTCAACACCCGGGAGCTTTGCGCGCATTAACTCAGCGAAGATGACTGTATAAACCACAATCATCGCCAGCGGATTAATTACGTTCCACGCCGCACCTAAAATGGAGTTCCGGTATTTGATTTGGAATTCGCGCTTGACGTTTCCCAAAACAAATCCGCGATAAGCCCAAACCGGGCTGAGAAGACTCAGAATCATGCGCGTCCGTAGTTGTCTTGCAGCCTGACGATATCGTCTTCACCCAAATAGTCACCGACCTGGACTTCAATCAAAACGAGCTCTTCTTCCCCGGTGTTGGACAAGCGATGCGTCTCCTTGAGGGGGATGTACCGGTATTCGCCAGGCCCTGTAGGGTATTTTTCATCCCCGATTTGGACTAAGCCGTGGCCGCGCACCACTGTCCAATGCTCCGCGCGGTGGTGGTGATACTGCAGGCTCAGTCTTTGGCCTGGTTTCACTGTGATACGTTTGACTTTGTAGCCGCCCTCTTCTTTAAGCGTCGTGTAGGTCCCCCAGGGCCGATTCACCGAAGAAGGCAAGATGGTGCTTTGGTACTGGGCACTGTCGATGTGTCGCTGCTTGAGCGCTTCAACCACCTTCTTGACGTCCTGCGCTTGTGCTTTGTCCGCGACCAGCAATGCATCTGGGGTATGAACAATCACGGCATTGTGAATGCCAATGGTTGCAACCACTTGTTTGTGCCCTTGTGTGTCAATATGCACGTGGGTGTTGGAGGTGTTTACGTCCACCCAATCGATATGGCTATCGCACGCCATGGTGTTGCCATTGCCATTGGCAGTATGCGCATCCGCCACAGCAGGCCAAGCACCCACATCGCTCCAGCCAAACTTTGCAGGAACAAGCGAGACATTTCTGGCCCGCTCCATGATGGCGTAATCGATGCTGATATCGGGTTGCAGACCGAATGCGTGGGGATCAAAGCGAGTGACCTTTTCGGTGGCGCCTTGCCCGGACTCAACGCTGCTGGTAGCAGCTGCTGCCTGTGCTGCCGCAAACACTTGCGGCGCATGCGCGGCCAGCGCATCCAACATCGCCCCAGCGGTGAAGCAGAACATTCCACTGTTCCAAAAAAATCTGCCGGTTGCCAAATATCCTTGCGCAGTTTCAAGATTTGGCTTTTCAACAAACTTGATCACGGCTTGGGCTTGATCACCAACTTCGGCGACTTCGACATAACCGAATCCAGTTTCAGGGCCTGAGGGGCGGATGCCAAAAACCACGAGTTGCCCTTGAAGTGCAAGACGCGCAGCCTCCAGCGAGTTAGCAACAAACGCAGCAGTATCGGGAATCAAATGGTCTGCCGCCAATACGAGCATTACAGCGTCGCGGCCATGTTGCTCGGCAACTGCGAGTGCAGCCAAAGCAATTGCCGGCGCTGTGTTGCGGCCTTTGGGCTCCAGCAGGTAACTCACCTTGGGTGGCTGGGCCATTTCGGCAATCAAGCCTTGGGTGAGGAAAAGGTGATCTTGGTTGGTAACAATGAAAAGGTCTTCTGTACCACATGACTGGCCTCGGGAAATTGCCTGTTCAAGCAGCGCCTTTCCGCCCAGCTTCATAAATGGCTTTGGGAACGCCTGGCGTGAGGCTGGCCACAGGCGGGTTCCGGCCCCTCCTGATAAAACGACCGAAACAAGCTTCATTTTTTTGTTGCCCTGAAGATAAACCAGCAAGTTTAACAGGAGCAATTTGAGTCCAGAGTCCAGAGTGCAGATAACTCGAAGCTACAGCCCGCCCGGCGTTTGCACGGATAATCTCTGCCCATGACTATCACTTACAAAGACGCCCAAGGCATTGCCGGCATGCGCATCGCGGGCAGACTTGCCTCTGAAGTTCTGGATTACCTCACGCCCTTCGTGCAGCCCGGCGTGACGACCAACGAGCTCGACAAGCTGGCCCACGACTACATCACCCAAGTGCAAGGCGCCATTCCTGCGCCCTTGAACTACACCGGTGGCGGCAACACGCCCTACCCCAAGTCCATCTGCACCTCGGTCAACCAGCAGGTGTGCCACGGCATCCCCAATGACAAGCAATTGAAAAAAGGCGACATCGTCAACATCGACGTCACCGTCATCAAAGACGGCTGGCACGGCGACACCAGCCGCATGTTCCCGGTGGGCAACTGCTCGATCGCGGCCAAGCGCCTGTGCTCTGTCACCTATGAAGCCATGTGGGTCGGCATCCAGATGGTCAAGCCCGGCATCCATCTCGGTGATATCGGTCACGCGATCCAGCGTTTTGCCGAGGGCAAGGGCTTCAGCGTGGTGCGCGAGTTTTGCGGCCACGGCATCGGCCAAGTGTTCCATGAAGAGCCCCAAGTGTTGCACTACGGCAAGCCCGGCACCCTTGAAAAACTCAAGGAAGGCATGACCTTCACCATCGAGCCCATGATCAACGCCGGCGGCAAAGACATCAAAGACGGCCCCGAGAAAGACGGCTGGAGCATCGTGACCAAAGACCGCTCCTTGTCCGCGCAATGGGAGCACACCGTGCTCGTGACCTCCACCGGCTATGAAGTGTTGACCTTGTCCGCCGGCAGCCCCGCCACCCCTGACTTTGTGACCGCCTGACCGCCCCACGATGACCGAGCTGCAAGCACTGCGCACTGATTACCGGGCCCGCAAGGGCCAGTTGCTGGATCAAGTGGCCTCGCCTCAGGCGACCGGCCGCCAAGTGCGCAGGGTGTTGCAGCACATGGCCGACCTGACCGACGAGGTGCTGCGCAAACTGTGGCTGGCCGCGGGTCTGGGCGAACCGTTTGCCTTGCTGGCCGTGGGCGGCTACGGCCGTGCAGAGCTGTTTCCGCACTCTGATGTAGATGTGCTGGTGCTATTGCCCGATGGCCAGTCGGCAGACACCGACAGCGAACTCAAAAAGCGCATAGAAGCCTTCATCGGCACCTGCTGGGATGTGGGTCTGGAAATCGGATCCAGCGTGCGCACGCTTTCCGACTGTTTATCGGAGGCTGAAAAAGACGTCACCGTGCAAACCGCTCTGCTGGAGTGCCGCCTGATCACCGGCAGCGCAGAACTGGTGGCGACCTTCCAAGAGGCCTACCGGCAGGCCATGGACCCCAAGGCGTTCTTTGTGGCCAAGACCCTGGAGCTGCGCCAACGCCACACCAAATTTGAAGACACGCCCTACTCGCTCGAGCCCAATTGCAAAGAGTCCCCTGGCGGTCTGCGTGACCTGCAGGTGATTTTGTGGGTGGCCAAGGCCGCCGGTTATGGCGAGCACTGGAGCGATCTGGCCCTGGGCGGCCTGGCCACCGCGTTTGAGGTCAAGCAGATTGAACGCAACGAAACCTTGCTGCTGCTGATTCGCGCCAAGCTGCATTTCATCGCCAAACGCCGCGAAGACCGCTTGATTTTTGACCTGCAAAACGCAGTTGCCGAGTCGTTTGGGTTTGTGCCGGTGCAAGCCGACAAAGACCGCAAGCAAATGGTGCGCGCCAGCGAAGCGCTGATGAAGCGCTACTACTGGGCCGCCAAGGCGGTGACCCAGCTGAACCAGATTTTGTTGATGAATATCGAAGAGCGGCTCAACCCCTCCACCCATGCGCCACGCCGCATCAACGAGCACTTCAATGACAAGGCGGGCATGATCGATGTGGCCTGCGACGACCTGTACCGCAACAACCCGCATGCGATTCTGGAGACCTTTCTCGTCTACCAGACCACGGTCGGGGTGAAGGGCTTGTCTGCCCGGACCTTGCGCGCGCTTTACAACGCCCGCGACCTGATGGACGCCCGGTTCCGCAAAGACCCGGTCAACCGCGCGACCTTCCTGAAGATCATGCAAGCGCCTGAAGGCATTACCCACGCCATGCGCCTGATGAACCAGACCTCGGTGCTGGGACGCTACCTGTGGGTGTTTCGCAAAATCGTGGGCCAGATGCAGCACGACCTGTTCCATGTGTACACCGTGGATCAGCACATCCTGATGGTGCTGCGCAATGCGCGCCGCTTCTTCATGGTGGAACACGCGCACGAGTACCCGTTTTGCTCCCAACTGGCCTCCGGCTGGGACAAGCCGTGGATTTTGTACATCGCATCGCTCTTCCATGACATTGCCAAGGGCCGGGGTGGCGACCATTCGGAACTGGGCATCGTCGAGGCGCGCCGCTTCTGCAAAGACCACGGAGTCCCGGCTGAAGATGCCAAGCTGATCGAGTTTCTGGTCGGCGAACACCTGACCATGAGTCGCATCGCCCAAAAGTCGGACCTCTCGGACCCTGATGTGATCCAGGCATTTGCGCAACGCGTGGGCAACGAGCGCTACCTGACGGCGCTGTATCTCCTCACCGTGGCCGATATCCGCGGCACCAGCCCTAAGGTCTGGAATGCCTGGAAGGGCAAGCTCCTCGAAGACCTGTACCGCTACACGGCGCGCGCTTTGGGGGGCCGCGCCCCCGATGCAGATGCCGAGGTGGAGCAGCGCAAACGCGAGGCGCTGGTCATTGTGGCCCTCTACGCCCTGCCCTTTGAGGCGCACAAGCCGCTGTGGGACACGCTGGATGTGGGCTATTTCATGCGCCACGACGCCACCGACATTGCCTGGCACACCAAGCAGTTGTCACGCCTGGTGGGGACCGAGCAGCCGATTGTCCGGGTGCGCCGTTCGCCTGTGGGCGAAGGCCTGCAGGTCTTGGTCTACACCCAGGACCAGCCGGACTTGTTTGCCCGCATTTGCGGCTATTTCGACCAGGGCGGTTTCAGCATTCTGGATGCCCGCATCCACACCACCAAAAAGGGCTACGCGCTGGACACTTTCCAGGTGGTGACCTCGGCCGATATGGACGAGCATTACCGCGAGATGACCAGCTTGCTGGAAAACGGGCTGGCCCACGCGATTGCCCAAGCGGGCCCCTTGCCGGCGCCTAGCCGTGGCCGGGTGTCACGCCGGGTTAAAAGCTTTCCGATTGCGCCCCGCGTGTCCCTCAAACCCGATGAGAAAGCCCAGCGCTGGCTACTCAATATTTCTGCCAGCGACCGCTTGGGCCTGCTCTACTGCATCGCTCGGGTGTTGGCCAAGCACCAGATCGTGGTGCAACTGGCCAAGGTCGCGACGCTGGGCGAGCGGGTTGAAGACACCTTTTTGATCCATGGCTCGCAGCTTCAGCACAACCGGGCCCAGATCGATATTGAGACCGAAATACTGGACGCCCTCGCGTCCTGACACCTATGCCCGCTACCGAAATTACCGTCACCGCAGCTGGCTCCGTGGCCGGAAAAGAACTGCTGATCCCCACCGGCCAACAGGCCGAAACCCTGCCCCACATCCAGGACTGGGTCACGGCCCAGTTGAGCGCAAAAAAGCCGGTCAAAGACGTGAGCAACCAGGTCTTGGTGAAAGGCATCAAGCAGTGGGCCGCTTACGAGCGCAAGGTGAGCGGCAAGCGGCAACTCACCGTTTTCAAAATCACCTGAGCCGCTCAAGGGTCGGGGCGCCCGCTTTGATCAGTCGTCTTCGGCAGCAGCAATGCCCGGGAACAACACCTCGGTAAAGCCGAATTGGCTGAAGTCGCGCATGCGCATCGGGTACAGCTTGCCCCATAAATGGTCGCACTCGTGCTGCACCACACGCGCGTGGAAACCCTCTACCGTGCGGTCGATGGCGTCGCCGTATTGGTCAAATCCGGTGTAGCGGATATGGGTCCAACGCGGCACTTGGCCCCGCAGGCCGGGTACCGACAGACAGCCCTCCCAGTCGCTCTCTTCGGCCTCGCCCATCGGGGTGATGACCGGATTGCACAGCACCGTGGGTGGCACCACCGGGCGGTCCGGGTAGCGCGGGTTGCGGTCGTTGCTGCCAAAAATCACCACCTGCAGGTCGACCCCGATTTGCGGGGCTGCCAAACCGGCGCCATTCGCAGCCCGCATCGTGTCCAGCAGGTCGGTGATCAAGAGGTGAAGCGCATCGCTGTCAAAGGCGGTGACGGGTTGCGCGGTGCGCAGTAAGCGGGCATCGCCCATTTTGAGAATATCGTGGACCGTCATTTCAACAACTCCAATAAACCGGCTTCATCCAGCACCGCCAGGCCCAGCTCGCGGGCTTTGTCCAGCTTGCTTCCGGCCTCGGTGCCAGCCACCACATAACTTGTCTTTTTACTCACGGAGCCGCTGACTTTGCCGCCTGCGGCCTCGATCAGGTCTTTGGCGGCATCCCGCCCCAAAGTTGGCAAGGTGCCGGTGAGCACCAGTGTCATGCCGGCCAAGGGCTTGGGGCCGGCGTCAGCAGGTGCGCCCTCAGGCCAAGTCACGCCGCAGGCGCGTAGTTGCTCGACCACCGCACGATTGTGGGGCTGCTCAAAGAAGGTGCGAATACTTTTGGCCACGATAGGCCCGACATCGGACACACAGAGCAGAGTTTCTTCAGTGGCGCTCATCACGGCATCCAAGGTGCCAAAGTGCCGGGCCAGCTCTTTGGCAGTGGCTTCGCCCACATGGCGAATGCCCAGCCCGAACAAAAAGCGAGGCAAGGTGGTGCGCTTGGATTTCTCCAGCGCTTCGAGGATGTTGAGGGCGGACCGGTCGGCCATGCGGTCCAGGCTCGCCAGCGCGTTCAGGCCGAGCCGGTACAGGTCGGGCAGATTGCGGATGACGTTGGCGTCCACCAGCTGCTCGACCAGCTTGTCGCCCAAGCCTTCGACTTCTACTGCGCGACGCTGGGCGAAATGCAGGATGGCCTGCTTGCGCTGGGCGCTGCAAAACAGGCCACCGGTACAGCGATAGTCCGCTTCGCCCTCTTCCCGCACGGCCGCCGATTGGCACACCGGGCAGATATGCGGCATGGTGAACTGCGGGGCATCGGCCACCCGCTTTTCGGCCACCACCGAGACCACTTCAGGAATGACATCGCCGGCACGGCGAACAATCACGGTGTCGCCCACCCGCACGTCTTTGCGGCGGGCCTCGTCCTCGTTGTGCAGGGTGGCATTGGTGACAGTGACCCCGCCCACAAACACCGGGGCCAACTTGGCAACTGGTGTGAGCTTGCCGGTGCGGCCGACCTGCACATCGATCGCCAGCACGGTAGTGAGCTGTTCTTGGGCCGGATATTTGTGCGCGACCGCCCAGCGCGGCTCCCGGGTCACAAAACCCAGGCGTTGCTGGAGGGCGAGGCTGTTGACCTTGTAGACCACGCCGTCAATGTCAAACGGCAAGGTATCGCGCCGTGCACCGATGTGCTGGTGATACGCTATCAATTCAGTAGCGCCTTGCGCAATATCCACCTCGGCTGCGACCGGAAAACCCCATGATTTGAGGGTTTGGAGCATGGCGAAATGGGTGCCGAACTGCGGGCCGCCTGCGGTAGCGGGTGTGACTTCACCAAGCCCGTAGGCGAAAAAGCTCAAGGGGCGTTGCGCTGCAATGCCCGGATCGAGCTGCCGTACGGCGCCAGCAGCGGCGTTGCGCGGGTTCACAAAGGTCTTTTCCCCTTTTTCGCCGGCCGCAATCCGGTTGCGCTGGCGCTCATTCAGCGCTTCAAAGTCATCACGACGCATGTACACCTCGCCACGCACTTCCAGCACTGGCGGCACACCCTCGGGCAAGCGCAAGGGGATCTGGCCGATGGTGCGGATATTTTGGGTTACGTCTTCGCCGTATTCGCCATCGCCACGAGTGGTTGCTTGAACTAATACACCCTGCTGGTAACGCAGGTTCATGGCCAGCCCGTCGAACTTGAGCTCTGCCACATACTCCACCGCGGCATCCGAATCGCTGAGCTCCAGCTCCTTGCGTACCCGGGCATCAAAGGCCTGGGCACCGGTCGATTCGGTGTCAGTTTCGGTCCGGATGCTCAGCATAGGCACCGCGTGTCGCACGCTGGTGAAGGCATCGAGAGGTTTGCCGCCTACCCGTTGCGTCGGGGAGTCCGCGCTCGCCCATTCCGGGTGAGCTGCTTCCAGGGACTGGAGCTCCCGGAACAGCCGGTCGTATTCCGCATCCGGCACCGTGGGGGCGTCGAGGACGTAATACGCGTGGCCATGGGCGTGCAGTTGCTCGCGCAGGGCCAGGAGGCGTTGGTGGGCAGCGGTATCCGGCTGTGCCGGCTCTAGTGAAAACAAGTCCAGCGTAGCCATAAAGAAGAAAAAACTTAGCTGAAGAGGCGGCGCGCAATCGGCGAGCCGGCGGCTATATCGCGCTGCTCCAGCGTGTCATAGAGCACCTGCAGGTCGGCAGCGATCATGTCCATGGTTTGGGGCGCCAACGGTTGACCGTGGTCGTCGGTGACCACGCCTTCCATGGCCTGTGCCAGAGCATTGGCGGTTTCCCGCATCCGGACAAACGGCTGCTCGCCGCGGTCCACCTGCGCTACATCAAGGTGCAGGGAGAGCTCGCGGATCGCGCTTTGGGCCGGGTCGTCTGCGAGCGCGGCTTGGGAATCAAAACCCAGCACCAACACCGGTGGCAAGCCCTCGGCCGCTGCCGGCAGCACCATGCGGCCGGGTATTGCACCGGCCACAAAACCAAGGCGTGCAGCATTTTGATGAATGTAGCCGGGGCTCCAGGACGCATTGCGGGCGCGGATGGTGAAGCCGAGCTGCGCATCGTGCGCGCTGGCAAAGTGGTCGAGCTCGCGGGCGCGGGCCACTTCGTCGATCATTTCAGGGAACTCAGGCGTGGCGTTGATGGCGTCCGCAAAGGCCTGGGTTTTGACCACATATTCGGAATACTCGATGTCGTTGAGCGCGCCGGAGCGGTTTGCCAGCTGAACACCTGCTTGAAAGCCCCCGTAGCGCTGCCCCGCAGCGGGCACTTCCCAGACCTGGGTGTTCAGGTTGAAGCCTTCCACCGAGAAAGGCTTGGTGCCCGCACGCCGGGTGGCAGGCATGGCGGCCAAAGCGGCGTCGCCAGAGACTGCCGGTGTTGCCGGGTCCAGGGCGATGGTGGCAATCACATCGATCAGGGAGTCCATGGCGGGCCGCGCCGGTGGCCGGGGCAAGTTGAAGGCGGGGGTATCTGCGTCCACCTCAGTCAGGCCCGGCTCTATGGCCGAGGTGTCGTCAGTAGGCTCCTGGGGTGGCTGGGCCTGGCGGGGCGCACTGCGGCGCGAGGACCAGGCACCGTGGGCCACGACTCCGGCCAACACGATGCCGCCCGCGATGGCCAAACCGATTTGTAAGTTGCTCATAGTGATGTGGTTACCGTTCAGGCGAGCTCAGCAAGGTGTACTGCAGACTCCATGTCCACCGCGACGATGCGCGAGACGCCTTGCTCCTGCATCGTGACGCCGATGAGTTGCTCTGCCATTTCCATGGCGATTTTGTTGTGACTGATAAACAGGAATTGGGTTCCCTTGCTCATGGCGGACACCAGCTTGGCGTAACGCTCGGTGTTGGCGTCATCCAGCGGCGCATCCACCTCGTCGAGCAAACAAAAGGGTGCGGGGTTAAGTTGGAAGATCGCAAACACCAGCGCAATCGCAGTGAGTGCTTTTTCACCGCCCGACAGTAAGTGAATGGTCTGGTTCTTCTTGCCCGGCGGCTGTGCGATCACCTGCACACCGGAGTCCAGAATTTCGTCACCCGTGATGACGAGGCGCGCATTACCACCACCGAAAAGCTCGGGGAACATCCGGCGGAAATGGGCGTTCACCTGGTCAAAGGTGCCTGACAAGAGTTCGCGGGTTTCGGCGTCGATTTTGCGGATCGCGTCTTCCAGGGTGTTCATGGCCTGGGTCAAATCGACGTTTTGCATATCGAGGAACTGCTTGCGCTCGCGGGCGGCAGCCAGTTCTTCCAGCGCTGCCAGGTTCACGGCACCCAAGGCTGTGATTTCGCGGTTCAAGCGGTCGATGTCGCCTTGCATGCCAAACAGCCGCACATTGCCATCTTTGATGCTCTGCTCGATCGCAACGAGGTCGGCTTGCGCGTCGGTAAGTTGGTTCTCGTATTGCTCAAAGCCCAAGCGCGCTGCTTGCTCCTTGAGCTGGAATTCGGTGATGCGCTGGCGCAAGGGGTCGAGTTCACGCTCGAGTTGCAAGCGGCGCTCGTCGCTGGCGCGCAGCTTGGCGGTCAGGTCGTCGTATTCGCTGCGCTTGGCGCCAAGGGCCTGTTCCCGTTCGAGCTTCAAGGCCAAGGCGTTTTGCAGCCCGGCTTGCGCAGCGGCGTCGGTCAGGCGATTCAGCTCATCTTGCGCCCGCTGCTCTTCGGCCTGGATACTCTGGTTTTGCTGGATGGCAGTTTCAATGGCGCGCGAGAGTTCGGCATTGCGGGCTTGCAAACTGCGTTGGGCAAACACTGCTTCTTGCGCCTGCCGCTCCAGGCTGCGCTGTTGTTCGCGGCACTGGTTTAACTTACCTTGTAGCTCAATGACCCGCTCGTCCAGTTGGGCGTGGCGCTCCTGGCTATCGGCCAGCTGCATGTCCAGGGACTCGAAGCGGGCCTCTGCCTCGACCCGGCGCTCCTGCAAATCGTCGAGCTGGGCTTCCACCTCGGCCATGTCGGCCGCGATTTGCGCACTGCGGGCACGGGTTTGCTCCAACATCTGCGACAAGCGCAGCGTCTCCACCTGCAGCTCGTGCGCGCGACTCTGGGTTTCCGCGGCTTCGCGGCGGGCACTCACCAGGCGCTGGGCGCTCTCGGCATAGGCGCTCTCGGCGCGGCTCAGCGCGACCCGCGATTCATCGGCGATCAGGACCTGGGCGCGGACTTGCTTTTCGAGGTTTTCAATCTCTTGCGCGCGCGCCAACAAGCCTGCCTGCTCCGAGTCTTGGGCGTAAAAACTCACGCTGTGGGCGGTGACCACATGACCTGATTTGACGAAGATGCTTTCGCCGGCCGTCAATTGGTCACGCTGGCCCAGCGCTTCTTCAAAGCTGCTGGCGGTGTAACAGCCGTGCAGCCAGTCGGTGAGCACCGCTTTTTGGCCCGCGTCGTGGACGCGCAGCAAGTCTGACAAGCGCGGCAAGCGGCCTGAGGGCTCGGAAACCTGCGCCGAAGGCGGGCTGTAAAACGCGAGTTTTGCGGGGGGACCTTCGTGGGCAAAGGCTTTGAGCATGTCGAGGCGGGACACTTCCAGTCCGCCCAGTCGCTCGCGCAGAGCGGCCTCGAGCGCGTTTTCCCAGCCTTGTTCGATATGGATGCGGCTCCACAGTCCCTGTAAATGGTCCAGACCGTGTTTGGCCAGCCAGGGCTGCAACTTGCCGTCCGTCTTGACTTTTTCTTGCAGGGCTTTGAGGGCCTCGAGCCGGGCGGAAAGGTCTGATTGGCGCGAAGACTCGGCGTTGACTCGGCTTTGCTGCTCTTTGCGGGCTTCGTCCAACTGGGGCACGGCTTCTTGCAACTCTTGCAGGCGGGCATCCGCAATCTGATGGCTTTCCTGTGCCACTTCCAACTGCTCTTGAAGCCCCTGCAAGCGAGACTCGTCCGGAGCAGACAGGGCATTGCGGTCGGTTGAAAGCCGGTCACGGCGACTACCCAGCTGGCGGCTTTGCTCTTCAATGCCGCGCTGCTCGGCAGCCAGCACCTGGATCTGCTGTTGCACCTGAGTGACCGCGCCGCGCTGATCATTGGCGGCACCCTGGGCTTTGGCCAGTGCCTCTTCCACGTCCGGTAGCTGCTGCGCCTGCTCTTCGACCTGGGCGGCCAACAACTCGGTTTGCTCTTCACCCATGGCAGCCAGCTCGGCAAGCCGCTCCATTTCGTTATGGGCATCGTCCTTGCGGGTGGCCCACTGGGCGATTTGCTCTTTCAAAGTGATCAGGCGCTGCTCGACCCGCTGACGCCCTTCCACCACAAAACGGATTTCGGCCTCCAGGCGGCCGACATCGGTGCTGGCCTCGTACAGCAAGCCTTGGGCTTGGTTCACCTGATCGCCCGCTGCGTAATGCGCTTGGCGCACGGTTTCCAGATCGGCTTCAATATGGCGCAGATCGGCCATGCGCGCTTCGAGCGCATTGACTGCGGCAAGCCCTTCGGTTTGCACTTTGGCTTTGTCGGCCAAGGCCTCAGCCCGCTTCAAAAACCACTGCTGATGTTGCTTCAGCGTGACTTCGGACTGCAAGGCGTTGTATTTTTGCGCGACTTCGGCCTGCTTTTCGAGACGGTCGAGGTTGCTCCCCAACTCGCGCAAGATATCTTCCACCCGGGTCAGGTTTTCGCGGGTATCGGACAGGCGATTTTCGGTTTCGCGACGGCGCTCTTTGTATTTGGAGACCCCGGCCGCCTCTTCCAGGAAAAGGCGCAGCTCTTCGGGCTTGGATTCAATGATCCGGCTGATCGTGCCCTGGCCGATGATGGCGTAGGCGCGCGGCCCCAAGCCTGTGCCAAGGAACACGTCTTGCACATCGCGGCGGCGCACCGGCTGGTTATTAATGAAATAGCTGCTGGTCCCGTCCCGGGTCAACACCCGTTTGACCGCAATTTCACCGAACTGGCCCCACTGGCCGCCGGCGCGGTGGTCGGCATTGTCAAACACCAACTCCACACTGGATCGGCTGGCAGGTTTGCGGGTCGTGGTGCCGTTGAAGATCACGTCCTGCATCGACTCGCCGCGCAATTCGCTGGCTTTGCTTTCACCGAGCACCCACCGCACCGCATCCATGATGTTGGATTTGCCGCAGCCATTCGGCCCCACCACCCCTACCAGTTGCCCGGGGAGCAGGAAGTTCGTGGGTTCAGCAAATGACTTGAAGCCCGAGAGCTTGATGGAATTGAGTCGCACGGTGGAGCTTGATTGACGCTAAGTATTTGATTTTATTGAGCTTTGCCGGTCTCACACCGACACAGCCGAGCCGCGGATGATACCTCGCGGTGCCCTCAACACCTGAAAGCGGCAGGCGGCCTAAGCAGCAAGTCCGAGGTACTGGGCGACTTCAGCCTTCAAACGGAGCAGTTCAGGCGCCAACTCGGCGTAAGCGGCAGACACCGCAGCAACGTCTCCCTTTTTGCTCATGAGCTCGACCTCGGACACACGGCCATACAGCTCGGTGGTGCAAAAAATCGGGATAAAACCCTTCAAGGGGTGGAGCAAGTGGTTGGCGCCTTTGATATCACCCTGGGCCAACAGCTCGCTGATGGCAGGCACATCGTTCGTCAAAGACTCGAGCACCATGGGCAGCATCTCTCGCAACGCGCCTTCATCGCCGATTTGCTCCATGGCACCCGCAATATTCAGGTAGCGTGGGGCATCACCGTGGGATGGGATTGCTGACATGGCTCACTCCTCAAATTCAAAGCTGGGCTAACCCGATGGCCAGCAGCCCCTGAGTTTAACGATGACTCAGGGATAATGCCGCCCCATGAATCCGAATTTGTCCCGCCTGCAGGCCTACCCCTTTGAACGCCTGCGCCAATTGTTTGCCGCAGTCACGCCTAACGCGGCCTTCAGCCCGATCAGCCTGGGCATCGGCGAGCCCCGCCACCCGACGCCACAGTTGATCAAGGACGCTTATTGCCACGCGATCCAGTCCGGTGAAAGCGGGCTCGCCGCCTACCCCGCGACGGCCGGTGACCCCAAGCTCCGGCAATCCATGGTGAACTGGATTCAGCGCCGCTATGGGCTCGCGCTCAACCCGGCCACCCAAGTGCTGCCGGTTAATGGATCGCGGGAGGCTTTGTTCGCTTTTGCCCAGGTGGTCATCAACCCCTCGGGTTGCGATGGCACGGTCCAGGTGGTGTGCCCCAATCCGTTTTACCAAATCTACGAAGGTGCGGCCCTGTTGAGTGGCGCGCAGCCTTACTTTGTACCGTCCGTCGCCGATCGCAATTTCGCCCAGGACTGGGACAGCGTGCCAGCGTCCGTCTGGCAAAACACCCAACTGATGTTCGTGTGTTCCCCGGGCAACCCTGCGGGCGCCGTGATGCCGCTCTCCGAGTGGGAGAAGCTGTTTGCCCTGAGTGATCAATACGGGTTTGTGATTGCGTCGGACGAGTGCTACAGCGAGATCTATTTCCGGGACGAGGCGCCTTTGGGCGGCCTCGAAGCCGCAGCACGCCTGGGACGAACCGACTTCAAGAATCTGGTTTCGTTCACCAGCCTGTCCAAGCGCAGCAACGTTCCCGGCATGCGAAGCGGCTTCTGCGCGGGCGATGCGCAATGGATTCAGAAATTCTTGCTCTACCGCACTTACCATGGCAGCGCGATGAGTCCGGTGGTGCAGGCGGCCAGCATTGCCGCATGGGACGACGAGGCCCACGTCATTGATAACCGGGCGAAGTACCGCACCAAGTTTGCAGAGGTCACACCACTCCTGGCCGAGGTCATGGATGTGGCTTTGCCGGACGCCGGCTTTTATTTGTGGGCGGATGTCAAAGGCAGCGACACCGAGTTCGCCCGTGACTTGCTCGCTCAATACAATGTGACCGTGTTGCCGGGTAGCTACCTGGCACGTGAAGCCCACGGTTTCAACCCGGGCGCAGGCCGTATCCGCATGGCGCTGGTGGCTGAGACCGCAGAGTGTGTCGAAGCTGCCCAACGCATCGTGCAATTTGTGAAAAACCGGGCGGCCTGAGCACCGCGCGGCCCCCTCCCCCTTTAACTCCTGAAAACACCATGACACAACAACTCCAAACCGTGATCGAAGCTGCGTGGGAAGACCGCGCGAATATCTCTGTGGCCTCTGCCCCTGCTGAAGTCCGCGATGCCGTGGAACATGTCCTGAATGAACTCGATGCGGGTCGCCTGCGTGTGGCTACCCGTGAAGGCGTGGGCCAGTGGACCACCCACCAGTGGATCAAAAAGGCGGTGTTGCTGAGCTTCCGCCTCAAAGACAACGAAATTGTCCAATCCGGCGACCTCGGCTTCTATGACAAGGTACCTACCAAATTCGCCGGCATGAGCGCTGAAGCCATGAAGGCGACCGGTGTCCGCGTGGTGCCTCCAGCGGTCGCACGTCGCGGCAGTTTCCAGGGCAAGGGCGTGATCCTGATGCCGTCGTATTGCAACATCGGCTCTTATGTGGATGAGGGCACCATGGTCGATACATGGGCCACGGTGGGCTCTTGTGCTCAGATCGGTAAAAACGTGCACCTGTCCGGTGGTGTCGGCATTGGTGGCGTTTTGGAACCGATGCAAGCGGGCCCGACGATCATTGAAGACAATTGCTTTGTGGGCGCGCGCTCCGAGGTGGTCGAGGGCGTGATCGTCGAGGAAAACTCGGTGATCTCGATGGGCGTGTACATCGGCCAAAGCACTCCGATTTATGACCGCGCCACAGACACTGTGAGCTACGGCCGCGTGCCTGCCGGCTCGGTGGTGGTGAGCGGCAACCTGCCCAAGGGTGACGGCAAATACAGCATGTATGCCGCGATTATTGTGAAAAAGGTCGATGCCAAAACACGCTCCACGACCAGCTTGAACGACCTGTTGCGCGACTAAGCGCATTCCACGGAAGGCAACTATGGCCACGACCGGCACCGCGCAACCCGTTGGCACGATGGAGCGCATCCTGCGCCTGATGAGTGAGAAGAAGGCGTCCGACGTCTACCTCTCGGCGCATGCGCCGGCGCTCATCAAAATCAACGGGCAATGCGTCCCGATCAATAGCCAAACCTTGCCTTCTGATGCGCCCAAAAACCTGCTGGCGGAAGTGTTGCAACCGCAGCAGATTGCTGAATTGGAGCGAACCGGCGAGCTCAACATCGGTTTCCCGATTCCCGGAGTGGGTCGGTTCCGCGTAAGTGCCATGCGCCAGCGCGGCACCATTGCGGCAGTCATCCGCTACATCAGCGTGGATGTGCCCCCGCTGCACAGCCTGCAACTGCCGCCGGTTTTGGCCGACTTGATCATGGAAAAGCGGGGCTTGTTGCTGATGGTGGGTGCCACCGGTGCCGGCAAAAGCACCACCCTCGCCTCCATGCTGGATCACCGCAATGAAAATGTGTCAGGCCATATTCTGACGATTGAAGACCCAGTGGAGTTTTTGTTCCGAAACAAGAAGTCGGTGGTCAACCAGCGGGAGGTTGGAACCGATACCGAGTCTTTGCAAGTTGCCCTGAAGAATGCGCTGCGCCAGGCGCCGGACGTGATTTTGATCGGTGAAATCCGCGACCAGGAAACCATGTCAGCTGCGATTGCCTACGCGCAGTCGGGGCACTTGTGCCTGGCCACGATGCATGCCAACAACAGCTACCAAGCGCTGAACCGAATTTTGAGCTTCTACCCGGTAGAAGTCCGCCCCACCATGCTGGGTGATCTGGCCACAGCCTTGCGCGCGATTGTGTCTCAGCGCTTGATGCGCACGACCTCGGGCTTACGCGCGCCCGCAGCAGAGGTATTGCTCAATACCAAGCTGGTAGCCGAAATGATTGAAAAAGGTGACTTCTCGGCGGTGCGCGAAGCGATGGAGCAGTCGATGGCCGAGGGCTCTCAAACCTTCGAAGCAGACATTGCGCGCTTGATCCAAGACGGCGTGGTAGATCGCAAAGAAGGCTTGGCCCATGCCGACTCGCCCACCAACCTGATGTGGCGTTTGCAAAACGACTTCACCAAGGCCGCGCAGAGCGCCGCCTTGCCGGAGGAAGACGATGAAGCGTCTTTCACCGAAATTACCCTGGATGTAAAACACTGATGACGAGAACCCTGCAGCTCACCGAGCAACTGATATCCATGGCGTCGGTGACGCCTTCCGACGGTGGCTGCCAGGCCTTGATCGCCGAACGACTGCGCCCATTGGGCTTTGTGTGTGAAACCGTAGAGAGCGGCCCCGATGACTTCCGGGTCACCAATTTATGGGCAAAACGACCTGCAGGCCCCACAGCTAAAGTGCAAGCAGCTAGCAAAACTATAGCAAAAACGCTGGTGTTCGCCGGGCACACGGACGTGGTTCCCACCGGGCCGCAAACCCAATGGGACAGCCCCGCCTTTGTACCCAGCCACCGCGATGGCAAGTTGTTCGGCCGTGGCGCGAGCGACATGAAAACCTCGCTGGCAGCCTTCGTGGTGTCGATTGAAGAGTTTTTGGCGGAGCACCCGGCGCCAGACCTCAATATCGCGTTGCTGTTAACCAGCGACGAAGAAGGCCCTGCGCTCGACGGCACCGTGGTGATGTGCCAATTGCTGCAAGCGCGCGGTGAGGTGCTGGACTACTGCATCGTGGGTGAACCCACCTCGGTCGAGCGCACCGGTGACATGATCAAAAATGGTCGCCGTGGGACCATGAGCGGCAAGCTCACGGTCAAAGGCGTGCAAGGTCATATTGCCTACCCGCATTTGGCAAAAAATCCCATCCATTTGGCAGCCCCTGCCCTGGCCGAGTTGGTAGGCATCGAATGGGACAAGGGCAATGACTACTTCCCGGCCACAACCTGGCAGGTGAGCAATATTCACGGCGGAACTGGCGCGAGCAATGTCATCCCCGGTCATGTGGTGATTGACTTCAATTTCCGTTTTTCGACTGAATCCACGCCGGAGAGCTTGCAAAAGCGATTAGCCAGCGTGTTGGCCAAGCACGAGCTCGACTACAACCTCGTCTGGACCATAGGCGGCCTGCCATTCCTGACGACACCCGGCCCGCTGGTGGATGCGGTGCGTGATGCCATCCGGGCGGAGACCGGTATCGAGACCCAACTCTCAACCACCGGCGGCACCAGTGACGGGCGGTTCATCGCCCAGGTGTGCGCCCAAGTCGTCGAAGTCGGCCCGCCAAACGCCACCATCCACAAAATCAACGAGCATGTGAAGGTTGCAGATATCGAGCCGCTTAAAAACATTTACCGCCGTGTGCTCGAGAACCTGAACAAGGCGGGTGCGGCATGAACTTGTTAGCACTGGTTGCGGAATCCAAGCAGCGACTTGAGGAGGCCGGCGTGTCCTTCGGGCATGGCACTACCAACGCGGCAGACGAAGCAGCTTGGCTGGTGTTGCATGCCCTGAACCTGCCGCTGGATACCCCGCTGGGACCCGATGATGAAGCATCAAAACGGCCGGTAGCCCCCGAAGAATATGCGCAAGCCGCTACGCTTTTAGGAGCGCGCATCAGCACGCGCAAGCCTGCTGCCTACCTGACCCGCGAGGCGTGGTTGCAGGGTGTGCCGTTTTACGTCGACGAGCGCGTGATTGTTCCGCGCTCGCTGATTGCAGAGCTGCTGGTGGACGGCGGTATCGACTACTGGCTTTTGGAAAGCACTCACAAAGTGCTGGATTTGTGCACCGGCAATGGCAGCCTAGGTATTCTGGCGGCGATGGTGTACCCCGATGTGGTGGTAACCGCCGCCGACATTTCGGCAGATGCCTTGGCAGTCGCACGCATCAATGTCGACAAACACGCAATGCAAGAGCGCATCACACTGGTGCAGTCCGACGGTTTGGACGCGGTGCACGACACGTTTGACCTGATTCTGTGCAACCCACCGTATGTCAATGCCCAAAGCATGGCCGCGCTGCCTGCCGAATACAAAGCCGAGCCCTTTATTGCCCTGGACGGTAACCAAGCCGGTGGTAGTGGTGATGGCATGGACTTTGTCCGCACTCTTTTGAGCAGCGTGTGCGCGAAATTGTCTGAGGATGGGGTGCTGGTACTGGAAATCGGCAATGAGCGGGAGTTTTTTGAAGCCGCTTTCCCGGATCTTGAAGTCGTCTGGCTCGAAACAAGCGCAGGTGAAGACCAGGTGTTACTGGTGACCTATGACGCTTTGCAGCGCATGCAGACACACTGAACTTTTTCTCTGAATTGATCAGCCCCGTGTCGGGGCTGACAAACCATTGCCCGCCACAAGCGGGGCCACTATCTGCGGCTAGCGCCGCGTTCACATCATGATTACTCTTAAAAATGTCACCTTGCGCCGCAGCGCCAAGGTGTTGCTCGAAGGCGCCTCTGTCGCCCTGAATCCGGGCGAGAAAGTCGGCCTGGTCGGTCGCAATGGGGCCGGTAAGTCGAGCCTGTTTGCCCTGCTCAATGGCAACCTGCATGAGGATGCCGGCGAGTACTACATTCCTGCCCAGTGGCGCATGGGTCAGGTGGCGCAGGACATGCCTGAAACCGAACAAGGCGCCACCGACTTTGTGATCGAGGGTGACACGCAACTGGGGGCTGCACGCGCTGAGGTGACGGCTGCTGAGGCAACCGATGATTACGAGCGCATGGCAAATGCCTACACAGCGCTCCACGATGCGGGTGAGTACGATGCGGCGGCCCGCGCACAAGCATTGATTTTGGGCCTCGGCTTCAAAACGACCGAACTCGACAAGCCGGTGAACAGCTTTTCGGGTGGCTGGCGGATGCGGTTGCAGTTGGCACGCGCACTGATGTGCCCGAGTGACCTGTTGCTGCTGGACGAGCCTACCAACCACTTGGATTTGGATGCCTTGGTATGGCTGGAAGCATGGCTTAAAAAGTACGAAGGCACCATGGTCGTTATCAGCCACGATCGGGAGTTTTTGGATGCGGTGACCAATGTCACGCTGCACATCGACATGGGCAAGCTGGTGCGTTACGGTGGCAACTACAGCAAGTTTGAAGATATGCGCGCCGAACAAATGGAACTGCAGCAAAACGCCTTCTCCAAACAGCAAGACAAGATTGCCCACCTGCAGAAGTTCATTGCCCGTTTCAAGGCCAAGGCCAGCAAAGCCAAGCAGGCCCAGAGCCGGGTCAAGGCCTTGGACCGGATGGAGAAAATCGCACCCTTGCTCTCGGAGGCGGACTTCAGTTTTGAGTTCAAAGAGCCGGCGAATCTGCCTAACCCCATGCTGTCCATGCAGGGGGTGAATTTCGGCTACCCGCCCCCTGAAGATGCCCCCAAAGGCACGCCCTCCACGGTGATCGTGCATAACGTCAGCAAATCGGTGCTCGCGGGCCAACGTATTGGTATCTTGGGCGCAAACGGCCAAGGCAAGTCGACCTTGGTAAAAACGGTTGCGCGGGACCTTAAAACCCTTGGCGGTGAAGTCACTGAAGGCAAAGGCCTGAATATTGGCTACTTTGCGCAGCAGGAACTGGATGTGTTGCGGCCGGACGAGACGCCACTGGAACACATGATCCGCTTGGTCAAAGATATGACGGCCGCCGGAAAAATTGCCGGCCAACAAACCCGTGAGCAGGATCTGCGCAGCTTTCTCGGTACCTTCAATTTCAGCGGCGACATGGTGAAACAGTCGGTCGGCAGCATGAGCGGGGGCGAAAAAGCGCGCCTTGTGCTGTGCATGATCGTTTGGCAGCGCCCCAACCTCTTGTTGCTGGATGAGCCAACCAACCACTTGGATCTGGCGACCCGTGAAGCGCTTGCGATGGCACTGAATGAGTTTGAAGGCACTGTGATGCTGGTCAGCCACGACCGTGCGCTTCTTCGATCGGTTTGCGATGAGTTTTGGATGGTGTCGCGCGGTGGTGTGGAGCCGTTTGACGGCGACCTGGACGATTACCAGCGCTATTTGCTGGACGAAGCCAAGCGCCAGCGCGAGCTTGCCAAAGAGGAAGCTAAGGCAGGAGCTATTGCCCCCTCACCTGCTACCTCTGCCCTGCCCGTGGCTCCCGCCGGCCCCAGCGCAGATAGCATCAAGAAATGGAAGAAAGAGTTGGCGCAGGTAGAAGCCCAAATGGCGACTCTTAATACCGAAGGGGCCGAATTGGAGGCCAAGCTTTCTACCAACCCCCACCCTTCCGTGATTGCTGAGGCTGGGAAACGCTTGAAAGCAGTCAATGCCGAGCTGCAAACCCTCGAAGAGCAGTGGTTGGAGCTGACAACGCAACTCGAAGCGTAAAGGCTTCTGCACGCGGGGGAGGCCTGAACACCCTCTCCCGTGCGTTACCACGCTCACGAATGACATTTCGCAAACGTAAAAAACCCGCCATTTCGCAATGGCGGGTTTTTATCCACTTGTAGCGTGGTGGGAACTGAGAGATTCGAACTCTCGACCTACGGATTAAGAGTCCGCTGCTCTACCAGCTGAGCTAAATTCCCAATAAATTGGTGGGACCAGCGGGGGTCGAACCCACGACAAACGGATTAAAAGTCCGCTGCTCTACCAACTGAGCTATGGTCCCGACAGTGTTCTTTAATTACTTATTGAACCCTGCGAAGCCTCAAATTATAGCGCGGTTTTTTGGGTCAAAACGCTGTTTGAGGATAATTTATCAATAATCCATCCGGCAGCACACATGCCGAAGGTTGCAGTCACGCTGACCATGGAGCCATACCCGTGGCAATTGAGCGTGCCATCGCCTTCTAGGGCGCAGGAGGCATCTGGGCCGCGCACGGCCTCTTTGCTGTAAACACAAGAAACGCCGATGGACTTTCCTTCTTTCGGCGCTCCATGCTCTTTCCGGAGGCGGTACCGGAGTTGTGCGAGCAAGGGGTCGTGGGTGCAGACACTCAAGTCTCCAATTTCCACCAAATGCGCAGCCCGCTTGCCTCCCGCGGCACCCACCGAAATCATCAGTTTTTTATGGCGGCGGGCCCATGCCGCGATCGCTGTCTTGGCGCGAACCTGATCGCAAGCATCAATCACCGCATCCACCTCGGATCCAAGAATGCCGGGCCAGTTGTCTTGCGTCACGAAATCATCGACCAAGTGCAATTTGCAGGCTGGATTGATCTGCCCGATGCGCTTTGCCATGGCGTAAATCTTTGACTGGCCAACGGTATCAGTGAGTGCATGCAATTGCCGGTTGATGTTCGACTCAGACACATGGTCCATATCCACCAGCGTGAGCTCTGCAATACCGCTACGAGCAAGCGCCTCCGCAGCCCAGGACCCTACCCCACCGATTCCAATGACCGCGACGTGCGCGCTTCGGATGCTGCGAGCGGGCTCTTGGCCATAGAGACGCGCCAGTCCTGAAAACCGACGCTCACCATCCACGGCTGACGGATATAAATCGACCGACACCGTCACTTCAACCGAGCCAAACGATCTTTAGCAGCAGATGCAGCTTCGGACGAAGGGTAAGTGCTGAGCAACTCTTCGAGAGTCTTCTTACCGCCCTTGGCATCTTTTAGCTCAAGAAGACAATTGGCAAGTGCCAAAAGTGCCTCAGGCGCACGCTGGTGGTCTGGCGACTGTTGGACCAGCAAGCGGAAGTTGGTCAGGGCGTTCTTGTAGTCCTTGGTCGCGTACTGAGCACTACCCGTCCAATAAAGAGCCGACGGACGGAAGCCGGAGTTCGTGTATCGAATTAAAAAATCCGAAAACAAAGACTCGGCAACCGCGAAGTCGCCTTTTCTAAAGACGGCCAGTGCGGCGTCAAAGTCCCGTTTTTCCGCTACCTCCACCAGAAAATCACGGCCTTCCCAGCTGATTTTCATCGGCTCCAGCTTGCGCAAACGGTCTTCCCAAGACTGGGCAGAGTCCTTTTGCTTGCGCTGGACATCAGCCACATCCTTGGTGAGCTGCTCGACCTGCCCGCGCAGACGGGCATTTTCTACCCGGCTTGTCTCTAGCTGATTCTGCAACTCCACCAGAGACCGGCGAAGTTGAGCAGACTCTTCGGCCATCAGTCTTTGGAGGTCCGCTGACTTTTGCTCTGAGTCGGCGCGCACGGCCTCGATTTTTTGTCGCAAATCGAGGATGGCGCGGCGCGCTTCATCATCGTCAAACAAGCCCGCTGCAGCAGGACCTACGCCACAAACAATCGTCAGGGCCAGGGCTGTTGCTCGCAATCGGTGAACCGGTAAACGCATGGTCGGCATTAACGGTAGCTGAATTCAGCGCGGCGGTTCTTCTCGAGGGCAGCCTCTGTATTGCCGGTCACAGCAGGTTTCTCTTTGCCGAAACTGACGGATTCCATCTGGGATTCCGCAACGCCCAGCAGGGACAGCGCTTTGCGCACTGCGTCCGCCCGCTTTTGCCCCAATGCGAGGTTGTATTCACGTCCACCGCGCTCATCGGTATGGCCTTCCAGGTTCACTTTGCGTGACTTGTCGGCTTTCAAATAGCGAGCGTGTGATTCCAATGTGGACTGAAATTCAGCGCGGATCACGAAGCTGTCATAGTCAAAGTAGACGGTTCTTTGCGCTGCGCTCAAGGCCGGGTCTTGTTTGGATTTGTCGAGCTCAACACTGGCAACTGCGCTCTTTGACACACCAGAGCCATCGCCGGCTTGTGCTGCCATGCCACCCGCATTAACCGCCTGACCGCTTTTGTCTTCCACGGGAACGTTGTCCAGCTTCACGGATGAACCGCAAGCACTCAAAACTGCGGCCACGGAAACTACCAATACAAACTTCTTCATCTGCTCTCTCCAAGTAAATTAATGTTTATTTCTGTGCGGGACCCCAATCGGGCTCCCGTATGTCACCGGATTGACCGGCAAGTCGAGCCTTGATACGGCCGTCCAAAGACGCTGTCATCAAGGCCTCTTTTCCTTGCATAAGGGTGGCGTAAATCACCATCCTGCTATTCGGCGAAAAGCTAGGACTCTCGTCGGCGGTCGTATCGGTGATGGCCACTGCGGTGCCGGACGCAAGGTCCATGACGTGCAGCTTGAAGGCACCGCTTACCCGCGAAATATAGGCAAGCCACTTTCCATCAGGACTCACCGCCGGCGAGATGTTGTAATTGCCGGAGAAAGTAATCCGCTCGGCATTGCCGCCGGTCACACCCACCCTGTAGATCTGAGGGGCACCGCCACGGTCGCTGACGAAATAAATGCTTTTGCCATCCGGGGAGTAAACCGGCTCCGTATCGATGGCCGAAGACTGCATCAGGCGGCGTGGCTCTCCGCCACGGGCATCCATAACGAACAGTTGCGAGCCGCCGTCACGACTGAGCGTTAATGCGATGGAGCTCCCATCAGGAGCCCATGCCGGTGCACTGTTGGAGCCCTTGAAGCTTGCTACCAACCTGCGTTTGCCGGAATCTATATCTTGTACGTAAACCACTGGCTTCCGGGCTTCGAATGAAACATAGGCAAGTTGATTTCCATTAGGCGCCCAAGCCGGGGAAATGATTGGCTCTGGGCTACTGAATGCAGGTTGCGCATTCTCTCCGTCGGCATCAGCAACCCACAGGCGATAGTTAGACCCAGCTTTGGTTACGTATGTCAGTCGTGTGGAAAAAATCCCTTTATCGCCTGTGAGCCGTTCGTAAACAAAGTCGGCAATCCGGTGGGCTGTCAGTCGCAGATCTCCCGCGGGGACTGCATGACTCTGGCCACCGAGATCCTGATTCCGAACCGTGTCCCACAGCCTGAACCTCACGTCGTACCGGCCGTCGGCCAATCGGGAGACGCTTCCGGCGACTAACGCATCAGCGCCTCGAAGACGGATGGCGGACAGATCAGGTCTTGCAGTCTCATCCAGCCCGGGTGCTGTATCGAGCGGTTTGAATTGCCCGCTACGCTCCAGGTCCGCCTGAACAATGGCAGCAATCTTTTGGGGCGACTGATCGTCACCCCGGAAACTGGAAATCGCAACCGGTATCTGAGTCAGACCAACTCCGGATACTTCAACTCTAAACTGGGCTTGCGCTTGCAAAGCCAGCAAACCCAACATACAGGACGCCAAAAATTTTTTCATTACGTAGATTATCGTTGCTGTGTCACACGGACTTCAGAGGCGCCTAGGCTCTCTTGGTAACCAATGGATGCTCTGATTTGTTTTGTTGAAATTCGTTCCCGAACCAAGCGGGCATTCACGTTTTCCATGTCCCGACTGCTCTCTCGATGCCATAGGTGATAGACCTCAGTCGACCAGAAGCCGTTTTTGCGGCACAAGCCCGCGTTATGGAGACGAAGAACGAAATCGGCGTCTTCGTGCCCCCACCCTACAAATGTTTCATCAAAGCCATTGACCGCAATGTAGTCAGACTTAGATAGTGCCATGTTGCAACTGCGGATTGCTTTCCACTTGAACGAGCGCTGGAGTCTTGATGGAAAATCCGGCAAACGGAGTTTGGCACCAAGCTTGCTGCTCTCACCCCGGACACGCCGGCCCATCCAAGTAGGCCAAGACTGGTCGATCACTGCGGCTTCGCTGCTTAGGACCTTGCGCGTGAATGCCTCACTTAGCAGAACCCTGCTTCCATTTACAAAGCAATTCTTTTGCGCGAGAGATCGGTGCCGGGCGACGAAATCCACTTCGGGCACGCAGTCTCCGTCGAGAAGTATCAAATAACTTCCTGAAGAAGCTGCGACACCCAAGTTGCGGGCCTTGGCAGCTGTGAAGCCCACATCAGGGTGCCATACGTGGGTCAAAGGGAAAGACGCGCTTGCTTGCAGCTCATGGATTCGCGCTTGATGGCCGGGAGTTGATCCATCGTCGGCGATGATCACTTCAAAGTTTTTATCAAACTGATGCTCTAGAGCGCCAACAACACAGGCGAGCGCGTCGCTCCGGTTGTAGGTGGTGATGACGATAGAGATAAGGTCTGCGCAGGACATTTTCGACTAGACTAAGCCGCCCTCTCGTACAGCCGCAAACAGACCGCATGTCGATGCTCAGGAGAGGGCCGAACCTTTTGGATGTTATCACCCCATGCCGACCATCTCCGTCTACATCATTGCCTACAACGAAGTGGCAAAAGTGCAACCAGCGATAGAGAGTGTTTCTTGGGCAGATGAGGTCATCCTAGTGGACTCAAATAGTACCGACGGTACCGCCGAGTTGGCCCAGAGTCTGGGCGCGCGGGTGGTCCAAGTCGAATTCAAGGGATTTGGCGACCTGCGCAACCAAGCCATTGCAGCGTGTACCAAGGACTGGATTTTCAGCCTGGATGCTGATGAACGTTGCACACCACAAGCCGCCCAAGAAATTCATTCGCTCATCAATAGCCCCCAAGCGCTCGACGTTTATCACACGCCCCGCCGCAATTACTTTATGGGAAAGTGGATCAAGCACTCGGGCTGGTATCCCAATTACCGTCAGCCGCAGTTGTTCCGTCGAGGAACCATGAGTTACGACATGAAGCCTGTTCATGAAGGATATGTGCTTCATTCGAATAAGCCCATTGGACATATGGTGCAAGAAATTTGGCAGTTCCCATTCAAGAACATGGCGGAGGTAATGCACAAGGCCAATCGATACTCAAGCCTAGGTGCTGAGAAGATCAAGCACAAGAAGATCACCATGTTTACCGCACTCAGTCATGGAATTTGGGCATTCGTAAAGCACTTCTTCTTTAAAAAGGGCTTTCTGGATGGTTGGGCGGGTTTCGTCATTGCGCTTGGCAATTTTGAGGGCACATTCTTTAGGTACGTGAAAGCGATTGAACTTCAGCAAGGTGAACGTTGGAAGGCGCCTGCGGCAAGCGATCGGACTAGCAATGAATAAGGAAGACCGGGCGCTCTACATCCGGCTGATGGGCTTTCTGAAGCCCTACTGGAAAGCCTTTTCGATCGCTGTAGCTTGCATGGTGTGCACTGCGGCAACGGAGCCAATGTTTCCCGCCATCATGAAGTACCTGCTGGACTCAGGGTTTCAAACAGCAGACAAAAAAATGGTGTGGCTTATTCCGGCGAGCATTGTGCTGCTGTTCGTCGTACGTGGCCTTTTGTCTTTTGTTACGAACTACCTGATGACGTGGGTGTCGACGCGTTTGGTTGTCGATCTGCGACGCGCCATGTTTGACAAGCTCTTGAGTGCGCCAACGCAGGTTTTCCAGTCTGAGCCGGCGTCTCGCTGGATATCGCGTTTGCTCTACGACGTGGACAACATCAACCAAGCGGCAACCAATGTTTTGGTGACTGCATTGAGAGAGTCGTTAACCGCCATCGCGCTTCTCAGCTACCTGCTTTACCTAGACTGGAGGCTCACTCTGGTTACCTTGACGGTTGGCCCCATCATCGCGATCCTCATTCAAAGCTTTGGAAAGCGCATCAGGAAAGCGAGCAAGGCCAGTCTCGAGTCCTTACGTGCGATCGCCCATACCGTGGAAGAAACAACTGCTGCCAACAGAGTAATCAAGGTGTACGGCGGGCAAGAGCAACAAAGAGCCAGATTCCATCGTGTCACCGAAAGCTTCCGGCGGAGCATGATGCGCGAAGCTGTGCCGGCATCTGCTCTGACACCTATTACCCATATCGCCGCGTCGTTCGCCATAGCTTTCATCATTTTTATGGCGCTTAGCCGGTCTATGGGGCAGGCAGGGGATTCAGCGGGTGGCTTTGTCTCATTTATCACCGCGATGTTGTTATTGATTTCACCTATTAAGCAACTCACAACCATCAGTCCTATCTTGCAACGAGGCCTTGCCGCGTGTGAGAGCGTGTTCGGAGTACTTGATGCAGAACCAGAACCCGACTCTGGAAAGCAATCGCTTGCAGCCGCCAGAGGCGAATTGGCGTTCGAGAATGTAAGCTTTCAATACCCGGGAAGCGAAAGAAATGCATTGGAAAATATCAGCTTCACCGCAAAGCCGGGCCAGACAGTCGCATTGGTTGGAGCCTCTGGAGGGGGTAAGAGCTCGCTAGCTGCTTTGATTCCGCGCTTTTTCAGTCCAATATCGGGGCGAATCACCATCGACGGCGTGGACATAGCAAATTTGACGTTGCCGAATCTGCGAAAGAATATTGCCTTGGTTAGCCAAGATATTGTCTTACTCAATGACACGATACGAGCCAATATTAGCTTCGGGGAGGCATCTGAGGCTAGTGATGCGCAAGTGCGTGAGGCTGCGACAGCTGCACATGCCTGGGAATTTATTTCAAAGCTTCCCTACGGCTTGGATACTCCCGTAGGGGAAAACGGAGCGATACTTTCTGGCGGACAGCGGCAGCGGATTGCGATCGCACGCGCGCTCTTGAAGAATGCGGCCATACTTATTCTTGACGAGGCGACATCAGCGCTGGACACGGAATCAGAACGAATGGTCCAAGAGGCCTTGGCGTCACTAATGCTCAACAGAACGACATTGGTGGTTGCCCACAGACTGAGCACGATTGAAGGTGCTGATTTGATTCTTGTAATGGATCAAGGGCGTATTGTGGAACGCGGCAATCACTCCAGCCTAGTGCAAGCGAACGGTTATTACGCCAGTCTCCAGAGGTTGCAAACATGAAGATACCTATTTTGATGTATCACCAAATCGATGCGCCTCCCCCTCGCGGAACTATGTTGCGAGGGTTGATCGTGGCACCATCCTCATTTAATTGGCAAATGAAGATGCTGCGTTTGATGGGATACACCGGTCTTTCCATGCGGGACCTAGAGCCCTATTTACGAGGTGAGAAAAAGGGCAAAGTGGTTGGTATAACCTTTGACGATGGATACCAAAATAACCTGACCTACGCTTTACCCATTTTAAAAGCCAATGGTTTCACGGGAACATGCTACGGCGTGAGTCGCATGATTGGCGGTACTAATTCATGGGACTCTGGGAAGGTTGCTGAAAAATCTCTCATGACCCAACAAGATTGGCGTTCATGGCATGCGGCAGGCATGGATGTAGGCTCGCACACGCAGAACCATGCCAAGCTAACCGAGCTTCCGAAAGATGAGGCGCGTAAACAGATTACGCAATCCAAATTGGAGTTAGAGCACATGTTGGGAACGGAAGTCAGACATTTCTGCTATCCCTACGGCTGGTTCCAAACAGAGCACGAAAAAATGGTGCGAGAGGCTGGCTATATATCCGCTACAAGCACACGTCGTGGTCGTGTTCAAGCGGGAGACAACCCTTATACGCTCAAGCGAATCATGATTGCGAGAGCTACCAATCCCTTGCAGTTTCTCATGAAAATCGCCACATCTTACGAGGACCGCCGCTCGTGATTACATTTGCTCTCTACTGCAAGAGTTACCGAGTCGATGTCAAGCGTGCAAAGCGTTTGGCGCTGACAGTGGAGAAATATAACGTAGATAAAATTCAATTTTATATTTCTTGCCCGCAAGCAGACCTGCCGATATTTAGGGAATACCTCTCTGGTTTGAGTGTCAAACTCATCACTGACGAGGAGATAATTCTGAGCAATCCAGTGCACAGCCTGGACAAGGTGAATGCCATCCCGGGGCATCTGTCACAACAAATTATTAAATCAGAGTTTTGGCGCCTAGGACTTGCAGAAGCCTATTTGTGTTTGGACTCGGATTGTCAATTCATCAGACCATTCCATCTGAGTGAATTTCTGAACACTTCAGACACCCCATACACGATAGTCGACGAATGTCGCGAGATACTTCTACCCGCTGCATCCTTGCGCAAGCAAAAAATCATTGACGACTTTAATAAAGAATCTGTTCAAGTTCAGCGGGCTTTTGAAAGAGCTGGCAAGCATTACAACTTTGGGCCCAATTGCCCTGTATGGCATCGTGATGTCTGGATGAGTCTCGACGAGAATTTTATTAAACCGCGCGGTACGAGTTTTGCTCAGCTCATCGTGGAGCATCCAATTGAAATGCGTTGGTATGGTGAGGCACTACTCAAGTATGGTGCGATCAAGCTTTTGCCTTCACAGCCGTTCTTTAAGATGTACGCCTATGCTTGGCAGCTGCGGAGAGACCGCGCTGAAGGCTTGGTAGAAGAAGACCTGGCCCAATTTTATTGTGGAGTGACTTATCAGTCCGCCTGGGAACGGGAAATGGATTGGCCAAGCGAAGGGGGCAATCTGGCATCCAGACTTGGCCGTCGTTTAAGGCGATCACTGGGACGCACGTAAACCGCATCATGACTATGATCACCACAAAAAAATCAGGGACAGTATTAGTTTTTTCGGCAGCTATTCTTTTAGCAATTTGGCCCTTGCCGAATACTATGGGGGCTCGTCATTTAATGCTGCTTACGGGTTTTATTGCTGCAGCATTCATATTACTGCCAAATCGTCATATCTTCAATTCACGCCAAGCTTGGCCGATTTATTTTTTCTTTTATTTTTTCATTTGGCTCTTATTTCACTTGTTGATACCGAGTAATCACTTGGCCGAGCAATGGAAAGAACTAACGGGAGACTGGTTAAGAAATTTCTTGGCTTCGATAATAGGTCTCGCTCTTGGCATTGTGCTCAGTGCCCCTAAGATACACCTCTCTCCGAAGTTACAGAAGATACAGGAACCGGTTCTCATATGGGGCATAGCTGGTACGACCGGCATATTTTGCGTCCGATATATTTTTGAAGGCTTTCAGACGGGGCAGTGGATCCATTCGGATTTTTACATGACGCCCTATCTTGGCAAAACACCATTGGTCATTTTTGGTGGGCTTCTAATTTCCGTCATGCTCATCAAAGCACTGGACGCGCTACAAGGCAAAGAGCGGCAAGTCTGGTATGCGTATAGCTTTATTGGGTTACTAGCAACTCTACTAATGTTTTATTTCGCGAACACAAAAAACGGTTTCGCGATGTTTGCCTTGCTGCTCGGTGTTGCTTTCTTTGCGGCCCTCAAGAATCTGGCAAGAGTTAGAGTTTCTCTCCCTAAGTTGGGGGCTTTTACTTTAGTAAGTGTATTGATATTTGGTTACGTCATCAACAAGCACCTTGATACAAATCCGGCTTGGTCAAATTTGGTGGCTGATTACAAGACCAGCGTCAAAATTGAAGAGCATGACAACTGGAAAGACAAGACCTCGCCACTCCCAGTCAATGGAAACGGCATAGCTGTGAACGGTAGCACCTATGAAAGAGTAGCTTGGGCACGAGCCGGACTCGAACTACTGATTGATCATCCCCTGGGCTACGGGCTCATTGACCACTCATTCGGGGCCCTGGCAATCCAAAAGTGGAGCGACTTTCACAAGCCTGACGGCAACAATAGAGGTTCAACCCACAGTGGATGGCTGGATTTCGCACTGGGTTTCGGAATTCCAGGGCTGTTAATGGTTTGTGTTCCCCTTGTGGCAAGCTACTTCAGGGCAAGAAAAAGGACAGATTTTTGGGGAGCATACGCAGTTTGGACAATTCCCTTGCTCGGAATCAGTTATCTGACCACCGAAGTATGTACCGGCCATTTTATTGAGCTTTTGTTTTTCTTAACGGCAATGTTCAGCGGCTTGACGCTCCAAAACAGCCGCGGGCCCATTGGCGAAGACGTCGGCTGAGTTTAAAGTCTTTGGCCTCGTGATCTGAATAGAGCCGAGTTTGAGTGCGCGAGTTATCAAGCGTTCGCGTGTCCTCCGATAGCTCTAAAGTCGGATACAGCTTTTCCAATTCAGAAAAAATATTGTATTCATACATTACACGACGCTTAGCCTCTCGACGCATCTCCACACTCTTTTGATCAAAGTCGCTTCGTAAGACCTCTTGAATTATCTTGAATGCTTCTCGTGGGCGATCAATATCGATGCGGGCATAGCTCCCTTTCGGAAAATACTCGGCCACGTTGGTACAACCGCTATAAATCGGGAAACAATCTCTCAGAAACGGATCTGCTAGCTTTTCTGTCCAATAGTTGTGGTGAATGGAGTTTTCGAGGGCTATGTGAAAACGATACTCGGCTAAGGCCTCGTCTTTGTCGGCCATGGTTCGACTACCTCGTCCGAAGTAATCAATCTGATCTCCAAACTCCTCCTTTAACTGCTCGACAAACTTGATTCTCTGTCGGTGACCGCTTGTCACTGCATTGTTTGAGCAAATCACAGAGCAAAGCTTTGTTTTTACTGGACTCTGTTTTTCTAGCGAAGAGAAATCCAACTCCGCACGAAAGCGCTCAATCCCGTCAACAAACTTGACACCCGCGAACCAATTAATGCCTGGTTGCATCAGAATGGCTCCAGGGTGTTTTGTGTTGCTCTGGGTGGTAATCACCGTACCGAATTGTTCAAGGAATCGCGGTTGATAGCGGTGAAAACTCTCAGGCTCACCAGCCACAAAGATGCGACGATGCAAGGGCACGGAAGTCACAAGTGGCATATCTGGCCATGCTGAATACACCACCAACCAGTCATACCCCCCCGTACAATCGGTGCCAAAAGAATAGTCGGTCTGTCCCCACGAGTCACCGACTTCTTGCATCTGCCTGCTCCAGGGCCACGCGCCACCAGACTCATCGACGAATAGCACTTTACGTTTTTTCACTGTTATGTCGCCTGTTTTTTCCATCGTGCTTTGCACCTATAACGCTCAACCTTATCTTGATGAATGCATTCAGAGCTTGCTCCAACAGACATTCCGCGATTTTGAACTGATTATCGTGGACGATGGGTCCCAAGACGGAACTCTTGCCTATTTGAATGCCCTGACGGATCCACGCATTCGCGTTATTCCTCTAGATACAAATCAAGGTTTGATCTTTGCGAGAACAACGGGGTTTGATGCGGCGAAAGGCCGCTACACCGCCATCATGGACGCGGACGACATTGCTCACCCCCGCAGACTGGAAGAGCAACTTCAGGCAATGGATTCGGGAGAGGCTGATGTGTGCGGTTCTTTCCACATCACTCTGGATACAAAAAGTGGAAGGCGTCGCTCCCGACGATCTGCGTTTTCGGACAGCGATATCAGGGCTTTGCTGACCATCTACTGTCCGCTCTGCAATCCTAGCACGAGTGTGGCCACTGAACTACTTCGCCAACACCGCTACGACCCGAGCTACCCACATGCTGAAGACTATGGTCTATGGTGTGATATTGCCTCACAAGGTGGGCGGTTTAAAAATATCACAAGCCCCTTGTTGACGTACCGTTTGCACCCCGGCCAAATTAGTATTGTTAAAAGAGAGACTGCCAACAACTCATTCAAGGCGATTCAAGCCAAATATGTAAAGGCTGTCACGGGCAACAGCTTAGTCCCTCACTCCATGCCGGTTAAGCAGCGGTGGGAAGACGCAATAGTCTTCATGAAGAAGATTAACCAAAAAATACCTGGCATCTCGTTTCGTGCTAACTACGAGCTGTATGCAGAATTTCAGTATCGCAGTAACGGCTGGCTAACGCCCCTACTACGCATAGAACGCCTGGTAATCGCTTTATGGGCGACTCGACGAGGTCGCTACAAAAAATCCTGAGCCACAGGCTCATGAAGGACTAGTTCGAAAGACATAAGGCCGAAGTTAAGCGGGCTATCTCTTGGAGATCTTCCTGCCCAAGAGCATCCCCCAGCTCAAGCACACCATCAGCCCCGCGATAAGAATGCCACATTGAAGGAACAAATTTAGTTTGTCCGCCGAGCATTCCGGCTAAATGCGTCATACCGCTTTTAGAGCCCACAAGGATATCTGCTCCGGTCAACACCCGGAAGGACTCAATGAACGGACTATCAATCAACTCAATAACCTTGCATCGTCCAGGGGGCAACAACTCATGCCAATTCACTGGAACGCCATTTTCAGAACAGTAGCCACCGTTAAGACCTTCACTCACCACATAGACGGAGAGAGCTCTATTGCCACTGGATTGCAAAATAGTCGTCAAAATTTGAAGGTACCACGCGTCAGGTAGCATACGTTTTGAGAGATCTGCGAATTGCCGACCAGGCAGTAGGTCACCTCTTCGAACATGAACTGCGACCTTCAGGGTATCCGATAGCTGGGGGGCATATTGCTCTGGGAAGCCGCCTTGCCCCGCTGCGTCATAGCAACGTTTGAACCAAGCTCTGGTGGCTGCATATTCAAAATCGCCTGTTCGTTTCTCAGGTAAAAGAAAAACGATGCCATCCTCTGGGTTGGCTCGTACCGCTTCATCAACAGTGCGATAGGCTTCGTCGTCGTCTTGACAATTGGAGGGGATACTAATCGCTGTTGCTGGAAGCTGAACGAGCCTCAGCTTTTTATTACGCAAAAGTAGCTCAATCTCACTGCGATTTTTGGTGTGCGTGGAAAATCCAAACAGTGCATTGATATCGTCGCCAATATTATGTGTTTCGTAGACTTGCCTAAATGTTATTCGACGTATCCACTGCTTTATCCGCCATACCCACTGGGTGCTGCTTGATTTCCGGACTTGAGAGTCCGAATAAGCAAAGGTAAGCCCATGGCGCAGGCATATTTTCACCGCGTTGTTAACATGTCCAAGTGAGTGACCAATACCTGCGTCTGGATTCTCATAGTCGACTAGATAACGCCCTAACTCACTCATAGTTCAACCCTCAGCGTACAAAAATATATTGCACTAAGCAACATCCCTGCTTTATTTTTGCGCATTAGTCCAGCCAATCATTGCGGCAACAGCTGCACTGGTGGTGTGGGGACTGTGAAACCCGTTATCAGATAACGTGCAATGCGACCATCGAACAGATAACTCTCGAACCGATTCCGCAAGATCCCAAGAGGCTGGAGCATCGGGTACAGCCTCGACAGCACGTTGGCCCGCGCACCCAATTAACTCGGACATTTGAGGATTGCCATATACCGTCGCCAAAATCGGCCGTTGCATCCAAAGATACTCATACAGTTTGGACGGAATGTACTCGGCACAAATGGGCTCCGTACCATGCAATAACAGCAATACATCCGTATTGCGCATGCGGCGCAAAATCTGCGCCCGCCCGGAGAGACAAGTGTCTAGGTCGGCCTCGATCCGCCCAAGGTGTCGCACGATATCTCTGATCGGCGATTTGTGTAGGGCCGCTTCAGACACTTCATCCAGTGGCCCACCAGTGAGTTGCAGCTCAATCTGCTCTCTCAACTCGGGGCTCTCGGACACCAAGGTTTCTAACGCGCCGATGATGGGGGTGAGGTTACGGGTCGCAGACAGGGACCCGAAATGCCCGATCACCATCTTCGGGCCCGGCACATACGGAGGCATTACTTTGAATGGCGCATCAATTCCCGGCAACATCATCTTACCGCGCTCACCCAATTGGGGGTGACGGCGCCTAGCACTTGCTAATGCCTGATCCGTGAACCAAATCGCCACATCCGCGTGGGTACAAATAATGCGCTCTACTTCGGCCTGCATCAACTCTTGCTTGCTCACAGGCTCACTGCCCGGCATGACCAATGGATCGTGCACCTCAGCCAACCAGCGCACGCCTAGCGTTCGCTTTAGGGCGTTACCGGCCAAATGGGCTGCAAACGCACCGCCCGTCGAATAAATAAGATCGAACTTCCGGTCACGAGCCAACAGCCGGCCCTTCACATAGGCTGATAGCCACCAAGACCAAGAGCTCTCCACCGGACGTAGAACCTTTTCGACCAACATGAAAGGCAACAAAGGCAGCGAGAGCAGCAACATCACCAGCCGGTACATCAACGGAGAACCTAGATGCTTGCGTAAGACGTGACGCAACTCAAAGCGAATTCCTGCCGGCCCTGCCGGCCAGAGTTGGTAATGCTCGTAGTGACGATCACGGCTACCCGAGACACCGCTCAAAACAACCAGCTCTATGCCTGCAGCCTCTAGGTGCGGTAACTTATCGGTAATCGTTTGACTTGCAGCACGCCCATCCATATTGAAGGCATGGGAGAGCACCAACCAGCGCTGGCTGTACCGACGCGTCACACCGGAAAAAAGCGTGCTGTAGCGCCGCCCGGCCTCGGTCCAAGAGTTCGCGGTAGCGAAGTTCACCCCACCCGTGGCCAGTGCAGTGGCCTTCTCTCTATCACCCAAAAGAGCCTGTATCTTTGAAGCAAGGTCTATGACATCGGTCGGTGTTGACAGCAAGGTGGCGTTCAAACCCTGCGTCAAATCCTTGGCGATTCCGCTGAATGGCGCGTCGCTCACCACCACGGGCAAACCATGCGCCATGGCCTCCAACACAACCATGCCGTAAGAGTCTTCCAAGGTAGGATGCACCAACATGTCCGCAGCGCTATAGGCCACAGACATATCTCTCAAGCTGCCCCTAAAGTGCACCCGCGAGCGTAAGCCCAGAGCCGTGGCCTGTTGCTTATAGTCGCTGATGCGCTCAGACCGGCCTATCACCAAAAGCTGTACCTCACTGTCAAGCTTGGTCAGCGAGTCCAAAAGGGTTTTGAGCCCCTTCTTGCCAAAATCATTGCCCACAAAAAGGAGTACTGGAACATCATCAGGCAACTCCAAGGCGCGACGTGCTTCGGCCTTGACCACTGCAGTGGCCGGTCCAGGCACTGCATCCACACCCGGTCTAATGACTTCCAGCATTCCGCGTGAATCAGGGAACGCTCGCTCCACTACCTCTTTCAATGTGGCGGAAGCGCAGACCACTTTCTTCTTGTACGCAAATGCAAAGCGCCGCTCTTCCAGCCACAAATAGGCTAGCAAGCGTGGGCTGGTCACCACTTTCAACCAGCGCAGAGCCAAGCCAAAGCCTCGCTTCCCGGTAAACAGCGTGTGCTTAACCGGCAACACATGCACAGTCTGCACATTCCCATGCCAGGTGTTCTCGTGAGAGTGAACGATATCGAAGCCACTGCGCGTGGCCCGCCAGGTTTCCCAGGCGAAGTAGAGTTGGTTGATCCAGCGTGGGCGCTCCATCGGCATGGGCACCTGGTGGTAGGTCACTCCGGGAAAATCATGCGAAATGGTCTGCGCGAACACATGCACTTCATGCTGTTGCGCGAGCTGCTCCACCACCGAGATGGAATAGCGCTCTGCCCCACCTCCGGTCACTGAAAAATTGCGGCTCAACACCGCGATACGCAAACGCTCAGTCACAGACCACCATCACAGCAACACAATGTCGTATTGCTCTTGGGCCATGCCTGCTTCGCTCTGCAGCGACACCGGTTTGCCGATGAACTCCGAAAGCCCTGCCAAATGCTGGCTTTCTTCATCTAACAAGAGCTCAATCACCTTGGGTGACGCAACGACCCGGAATTCACGGGGGGTGAACTGGCGGGCTTCCCGCAAAATTTCACGCAAGATGTCGTAGGCGACACTGCGCGGCGTTTTGACGATGCCCTTGCCTTCACAGGTAGGGCAAGGTTCACACAACATGTGAGCCAGGGATTCACGGGTGCGTTTGCGTGTCATCTCGACCAGACCCAGCTGTGAGAATCCGCCCGCCATCGTCTTCACCCGATCGCGACCCAGCTGCTTGCGGAATTCCGCCAACACGGCATCACGATGGTCCTCGCGCACCATGTCAATGAAGTCGACAATGATGATGCCACCCAGATTGCGCAGTCGCAGTTGGCGTGCAATCGCTTGCGAAGCCTCCAGGTTGGTTTTGAAGATGGTGTCGTCAAAGTTGCGCGCACCGACAAAGCCGCCCGTGTTCACATCCACCGTCGTGAGTGCCTCGGTCTGATCCACGATCAGGTAGCCGCCCGATTTGAGCTCCACCCGTCGCGCCAGCGCTTTGGCGATTTCCTCGTCAATCGAATACAAGTCAAAGATAGGTCGCTCACCCTTGTAGTGCTGCAACTTCTCGGCTGCTGCGGGCATGAACTCCGCGCCAAAAGTTTTAAGCGCATCAAACTGCTCGCGCGAATCCACGCGAATGGTCTGCGTCGTTTCACCCACCAAGTCGCGCAGCACGCGCTGCAACAAGTTCAGGTCTTGGTGCAGCAAACTCTGCGGCGGCAGACGCAGAGAAGCGTCCTTGATACGCGCCCATGCCTTGCGCAGGTAAGCGATATCGTCACCCAGCTCTTTGTCAGACGCATCTTCGCCATTGGTGCGCAAGATGAAGCCGCCACCTTCTTTGCCAGCAAGCGCTTGCATACGGCTGCGCAGCTCATCACGCTGGGCGGTAGGAATCTTTTGGGACACGCCGATATGGTCGTCCTGCGGCAGAAACACCAGCAGGCGGCCGGCAATGCTGATTTGCGTGGACAGGCGGGCGCCCTTGGTGCCAATCGGATCCTTGATGACCTGCACCATGAGGGACTGGCCCTCAAACACCTGCTTCTCAATCGGAATCTGGGGCTGTGATGCGCGGGAGGCACTCAGCGACTCGCCCTCTGCGGGCGGATGCCACACATCGGCCACATGTAAAAAGGCAGCCCGCTCCAAGCCGATATCAATAAACGCTGACTGCATGCCCGGCAGCACCCTGGCCACTTTGCCGAGGTACACATTGCCCACCAGCCCGCGCTCCAGCGTGCGCTCCACGTGCAGTTCCTGCACCGCACCGTGCTCCACGATGGCCACCCGCGTTTCTTGCGGGGACCAGTTGATCAGGATGTCTTGTTGCATGCAAAGCCCACCTCGCGCAAGGCCTGCGCTGTTTCAAACAAAGGGAGGCCCATGATGCCAGAGTAAGAGCCCTCAATGCGCGCAATAAACGCGGCCGCCCTGCCCTGCACACCGTACGCGCCGGCCTTGCCCATGGGCTCGCCACTGGCCACGTAGGCGGCAATGTCGTCTTCGCTCATTGCAGAGAAAGTCACTACCGATTCCGAACACGCTTGGGCGGTCTTTTCGCCCCATGCCACCGCCACTGCGGTAAACACGCGGTGGGTTCCGCCTGCCAAGGCGCGCAACATGCGCTTGGCATCCTCTGCATCCGCTGGCTTGCCAAGGATGGTGTCACCCAAGGCGACAGTGGTGTCAGCACAAAGAATAGGACGATTTCGACCGCTAGCGCCCGCTAAACGTGCGCGAGCAGCTATCAATTTAAGAGCAGTCACCCGCTGCACATATGCCGAAGGCGTGTCGCCTTCGAGCACCACTTCCAAGCTTTCGGCGTCTTCATCCGGGGTGGGCAAGAGCAACTCATGGGCGACACCAATCTGGGTCAGCAACTCGCGACGACGCGGGCTCTGGGATGCGAGATAAATGAAATCCGGAGCACTCATGGTCATTCCCTGTGGTACGGGTGATTGGCGTTGACCGACCAAGCCCGGTAGAGCTGCTCAATCAGCAGCACCCGCACCATGGCGTGGGGCAAAGTCAGGTCAGAAAGGCGTATGCGTTCGTGCGCTGCCTGGCGAAACTCGGGGTCCAGACCGTCTGGGCCGCCGATAACCAGGGCCACATCGGTGCCGCCCAACTGCCATTCTTTGAGGCGATCGGCCAATGCTGTTGTGCGCATGCTGGTGCCCCGCTCATCCAGAGCCACAATGCGGGCACCCTTTGGAATCGCTTCCTCAATACGCTTGCGCTCAGCGGCGTAAAGCTGCTCCACCGTTTTAGAGCCGCGCGGCTCCGTTTTGATGGCCTTGAGCTCTACCTTGAGTTCATGCGGAAAGCGCTTGGCGTAGTCGTCCCACGCGGTTTGCGCCCAGTCCGGTACCCGCTGACCGACAGCGACGATGACCAACCTCACGCAGGACCTCAGGCTTTACGAGGAGCGGCTTTCTTCGCAGGCGCCTTTTTGGCGGCAGCGGGCTTGGCTGCTGCTTTTTTGGCGACGGTCTTCTTGACTTCGGGCTTGACCACGACCGTCTTCACCGCCGCCTTGGCTGCGGGTTTTGCGGCAGGCTTTGCAGCGCTGGTCTTAGAGGCGGCTTTCTTGGCAGGTGCTTTTACGCCAGCGGCTTTGTCTGCAGCCTTCTTCAGTGCAGCTTTGGACGGGAAAGCTTCTTCCACGCCCTTCTTGGCTGCGCTGGAACGGCGCATGCTCGGCTCCACGGCCTTTGCAGCGGCTTTCTTGGTGGCGGGCTTGGCTTCTTCGCTGGCCTTGGCCACCACCGGCTTGGCGGCACCCAGCTTCAATCGCACCGGCTTCTCGCCCCACAGCTCTTCCAGATGGTAGTACTGGCGGAAATTGGGCTGCATGATGTGCACCACCACCTGGTTGCAATCCACAATGATCCATTCGCCGTTGCCTTCGCCTTCGATTCGGGGCTTGGCAAAACCGGCTTCGCGCACCGCATCGCGCACGCTGGCAGCCAAGGCTTTGGTCTGGCGGTTGCTGGTGCCCGAGGCGATGATCACGCGCTCAAATAAGGCAGACAGGTGCTCAGTGTCGAACACCACAATATCTTGGGCCTTCACATCTTCCAGACCATCGACGACGGCACGTTGGAGTTTTTGGGTGTTTTTGGCAACGGTGGAAGTAGTCATCAGTCGGATCGGTAAAGAAGGTGTTGGTCAATATAACGCGCAACCGGCTCAAAAACCAGTGGAGCAATGCTTTTGCCCGAGGCGACGCGTTGTCGGATGTCGGTGGCGCTGACTGCCATGGGAGGCATTTGCAGCACAGTCAGGCAGGGGATGTCGTTGGCGAGGTCATCAAAACGGCCATAGGCGCCCGATGAATCTGCGCGAGCAGCTACACAAATTATAGCAAGTGCCGGCAGTTGCTCCCAATGGTGCCAAGTTCTGAGCCGCTGGGCCTGGTCCTCCCCGATCAGCAAGTACAGCTGGGCACCCGGGTTTTCTGCTTGGAGCTCGCGCAGGGTGTCCACCGTATAACTCGGCCCGTCGCGCAAGGTTTCGCGTGGGTCTACGTCCGTGCCGGGCACTGAGCTGAACGCCAATTTCGCCATTCGCAGCCGGTGCTTGGCGTCGGTGAGCGGCCGTGCCTTGTGCCACGCAAACCCCGTTGGAACCACGACCAAGCGCTGCAAGCCCAGCTGGCTAATGGCACTTTGTGCAAGGGCCGTATGCCCCGGGTGTGGCGGATCAAACGCCCCACCGAAAACACCGATTCGCAGCGGAGCGCCTTCACCCGTCAAACCCACTCCCGTGCGGTAAGAAAATGGCGGGTCAACGCCTCTTCGGGCGACCCGGCTTCCGGCACTTGCTGGTAAGCCCAGGTTGCGTGTGGAGGCATGGACAGCAGAATCGACTCGGTGCGTCCCCCCGATTGCAAGCCGAAATGGGTGCCGCGGTCCCATACCAAATTGAACTCGACATAGCGGCCCCTGCGATACAGCTGGAAATCACGCTGACGCTGGGTGTACGCCATGTGCCTGCGACGCTCCACGATGGGCAAATACGCCTTCAGGAAAGCGTCACCTACCGACTGCAAGAGCTCAAAACTGCGAACCGGGCCCAGTTCGGAGAAGTCATCAAAAAACACCCCACCAATTCCGCGTGGCTCGTTGCGGTGCTTCAGGAAGAAATAGTCATCACACCACTTTTTGAAGCGCGGGTATTTGTCGTCTCCAAAATCCGCCAATGACACTTTACAGGTGCGGTGGAAATGCACCGCATCGTCCTCAAAACCGTAATAGGGCGTGAGATCCATACCGCCGCCAAACCAGCACACCTCTTCGCCTTGGGGATTTTTGGCTGCAATCATGCGCACGTTCATGTGCACGGTGGGCACATAGGGGTTGCGCGGGTGAAACACCAAAGACACGCCCATGGCCTCAAACGGGGCGCCAGCCAACTCCGGCCGGTGCTGGGTGGCGCTGGGCGGGAGTTTCGGCCCTCGCACATGCGAAAACCCGCAACCGCCGCGCTCTAACAGTGCCCCACCCTCGATGATCCGTGTGATGCCTTGCCCCTGCAGGGGCTCGCCAGGGGCCTTCTCCCACGAATCAGAGATGAAATGGCCGCCATCCGCCGCCTCCATGGCTTCCACGATGCGGGTTTGCAGACCCATCAAATAGGCGCGCACCTGGATGGAGCCCGCTGGTGAATCACTCATCTTTGAGCTTCCTTAAAACCTGACTTGGGGCATGCGGCTAATCACCCTTTGACCGCGCGGTAACCGATATCGGTGCGGTACTGCATGCCGTCAAAAGCGATCTCGTCAATTACCTGATAAGCCCGCTGCTGGGCTTGTTTGACGCTGTCTGCCAGCGCCGTCACACACAGCACCCGGCCGCCGGAGGTACTCAACACACCGTCTTGCAATTGGGTACCCGCGTGGAACACGGCTGCGTCTTCGGCCTCTTTGGGAATGCCGGTGATCACATCGCCTTTGCGCGGATTCATCGGGTATCCGCGCGCTGCCAGCACCACGCCCAGCGCGGTACGGCGATCCCATTGCAGTTCGACTTCATCGAGCTTGCCGTGCGGGCCGGGCTCGGTGGCTGCCATCAACACGTCCACAAGATCGGTCTTGAGGCGCATCATGATCGGTTGGGTCTCAGGGTCACCCATACGGCAGTTGAACTCCAGCGTCTTAGGCTGGCCGTTTTTGTCGATCATCAGACCGGCGTACAAAAAGCCGCTGAAGGGAATGCCGTCAGCCTCCATACCCTTGACCGTGGGCAGAATAATTTCGCGCATCGCCTTGGCATGTACATCCGGTGTGACCACCGGTGCTGGCGAATAGGCGCCCATGCCGCCCGTGTTCGGGCCTTGGTCGCCATCCTGCAAGCGCTTGTGGTCTTGGCTGGTGGCCAAGGGCAGCACGTTCTTGCCATCCACCATAACGATGAAGCTGGCTTCTTCGCCTTCCAAAAATTCCTCAATCACCACGCGGGCGCCGCCATCGTTATGTGCCACGCCCAGGGTGTTGTCCACCAGCATGAAGTCAATGGCTTCATGGGCTTCCGCTACGGTCATGGCGACCACCACGCCCTTGCCGGCAGCCAGGCCGTCGGCCTTGACCACGGTGGGGGCGCCCATCTTGTCTACATACGCATGAGCAGCTACGGGATCAGAAAAAGTAGCGTACTCAGCGGTGGGAATGCCGTGGCGGCGCATAAACGCCTTGCTGAATGCCTTGGAGCTCTCCAACTGAGCGGCGGCTTTAGTCGGCCCGAAAATGCGCATGCCGTGGGCGCGGAATTCGTCCACCACGCCGGCTGCCAGCGGGACTTCTGGCCCGACCAGGGTCAACAGAATTTTGTTGTCCTGAGCCCACTGGCGCAACTGCACCACATCGGTAATGGGAATGTTCTTCAAGCGGCTGTCGGTTGCAGTGCCGCCGTTGCCGGGTGCGACATAAACCATCTGCACCTTGGGAGACTGGGCCAACTTCCAGGCTAAAGCATGTTCACGGCCACCGCCGCCGATTACGAGTACGTTCATAAGTGACTTCTTAAAAATTAAAGGGCAGCGTTGTGGAAGATGTCTTGGGCGTCGTCCAAGTCTTCCAGTACATCCAGCAGTTTTTGCATGCGCTCGGCATCTTCGCCGGAGAGCTCAATCGTGTTTTCAGCGCGCATGGTCACCGTGGCGATTTCAGCGGTCAGGCCACCAGCCTCCAGCGCGGCCTTCACCGCTTCAAAGTCAGCCGGCGCGGTCAGCACCTCAATCGCGCCTTCGTCGTCGGTAATCACGTCCTCGGCGCCGGCCTCCAGGGCCACTTCCATCACCTTGTCTTCGCTGGTGCCGGGGGCAAAAATCATCTGGCCCACATGTTTGAACTGAAAGGCCACCGAGCCTTCGGTGCCCATGTTGCCGCCATGTTTGCTGAACGCATGGCGCACTTCGGCCACGGTGCGCACCTTGTTGTCCGTCATGGTGTCAATGATGATGGCTGCACCACCAATGCCATAGCCCTCGTAACGGATTTCTTCGTAGGTGATGCCGTCGAGCGAACCGGTGGCCTTGTCGACGTTGTATTTCACCCGGTCAGCCGGCATGTTGGCGGCTTTGGCTTTCTCAATGGCCAGGCGCAAACGCGGGTTCATGGCCGGGTCGCCCCCACCTTGTCGGGCCGCTACCGTGATTTCACGGACGATGCGGGTCCAAATCTTGCCTCGCTTCTCGTCCTGACGCCCCTTGCGGTGCTGAATATTGGCCCATTTGCTATGTCCTGCCACACGAAACCCTTCAAAAATTCGTTACGCTACTCGTTCAATTGTACTTTTTGAGACACCTATGGCTTCCATCCAAGACGAAGGCATCCTGATTGCCCAACACGCGGGCAAGTCCGCAGTCCAATGTTTCTTGCGCCCCGACAAGGCCAACCGCCACGGCCTCATCACCGGCGCCACCGGCACCGGCAAGACCATCACGCTGCAAAGCCTGGCGGAAGGCTTCTCTGCCTTGGGCGTGCCGGTGTTCATGGCGGACGTCAAAGGCGACCTGACCGGTATCTCCCAAAAAGGTGTATTGACCGAAAAGCTCGGAAAAATCATCAAAGAACGGGGATTCGACGAACCCGCGTTCTCTGCCTTCCCCACCACCCTGTGGGACGTGTTCGGCAAACAAGGCCACCCGGTGCGCGCCACCGTGAGCGACTTGGGCCCCCTGCTGCTGGCCCGCATGCTCAATTTGAATGAAACCCAGGCCGGCGTGCTGCAACTGGTGTTCAAGATCGCGGACGACGACGGCCTGCTGCTGCTCGACATGAAGGACCTGCGCGCCATGTGCCAGGACGTGGGCGACAACGCCGCCAGCTACACCACCGAATACGGCAACATCAGCGCCGCCAGCATTGGCGCTATCCAGCGCGGCCTGATGCAGATTGAAGAGCAAGGCGGCGACCAGTTCTTCGGCGAGCCCATGCTCAACATCGAAGATTTCATGCAGACCGACGGCTCGGGCAAAGGCGTGGTCAACATTCTCGCGGCCGACAAGCTCATGCAGTCGCCCCGCTTGTATGCGACCTTTTTGCTCTGGATGCTGAGCGAACTCTTCGAGGCTTTGCCCGAGGTAGGCGATCTCGACAAGCCCAAGCTGGTGTTCTTCTTTGACGAGGCCCACCTGCTGTTCGCCGATGCGCCCAAGGTGCTGATCGAGCGCATTGAGCTGGTGGTGCGCCTGGTGCGCTCCAAGGGCGTGGGCGTGTACTTTGTGACCCAAAACCCTCTGGACATTCCCGACAGCGTGCTCGCCCAGTTGGGTAACCGGGTGCAGCACGCCTTGCGCGCCTTCACTCCGCGCGACCAGAAGGCCGTCAAGAGCGCTGCCGACACCATGCGCGCCAACCCCGGTCTGGACGTAGCCAGCGCTATCACTGAGCTAGGCGTGGGCGAAGCCTTGGTGAGTCTGATGGACGAAAAAGGCCGCCCTGCTCTCACCGAGCGCGTGTTCGTCATTCCCCCGGCCAGCCAGATCGGCCCCATCACCCCCGAGCAACGCAAGACGCTGATCATTGAATCCATCGTGGCCGGCGTGTATGAACAAGCGGTAGACCGCGAATCTGCGTTCGAAGCACTCAAAGGCCGCACACAAAACCGTGCGCCGGCCGCTACTGATGCTGAAGGCGAGGCCACCCCTGCCGCTCCGCGTGCCCGCGCAGGTCGCGCAGCGCCTGCTGCCGAGCCGGAGGCTGCGTCCGGCGGCGGCCTCCTGGACAGCTTGGGCGACATGTTGGGCGGTGGCGCCCGCCGTTCGCGTGCCAGTGTGGGCGAGCAACTCATCAAGAGTGCCGCGAGCTCCATCGGCCGCGAAGTGGGACGCCAAATCATCCGCGGGGTGCTGGGCAGCATTCTCGGCGGCAGCAAGCGATAAGCACAAGGAACTCAAACATGGTCACCATCGATCCCGCAGCACGTGCCAACGTCACCCTCATTGACCACCCTCTGGTGCAGCACAAGCTCACCCTGATGCGCAAAAAAGAAGCCAGCACCAGCAGCTTTCGCCGCCTGCTCAACGAGTTGGCTGGCCTGATGATTTACGAGGTCTGCCGCGACATGCCGCTGCAAGACCTGGAAATCGAAACCCCGCTGGAAAAAACGACTGGCAAGGTCATCGACGGCAAAAAGCTGGTGTTTGCCAGCGTGCTGCGCGCCGGCAACGGCATTCTGGACGGTGTACTTGGCGTAGTGCCCGGTGCCCGCGTGGGCCATGTGGGCCTATACCGCGACCCCAAAACCCTGCAGGCGGTGGAGTACTACTTCAAGATGCCCAGCAACATGGAGGAGCGCGATGTGGTGGTGGTGGACCCCATGCTGGCCACTGGCAACTCAGCCGCCGCTGCGGTGACCCGCCTGAAAGCCTGCAACCCCAAGTCCATCAAGTTCTTGTGCCTGTTGACCTGCCCCGAGGGCATCAACACCTTGTACCGCGAGCACCCCGATGTGCGCGTTTTTACGGCGGCCATCGACCGCGGCCTGAACGACCATGGCTACATCATGCCGGGCCTGGGTGATGCGGGCGATCGCATCTTCGGCACCCAATAAGTCATTCACCATGCTCGATCTGCTCATCCACAACGCCACTCTGCCCGACGGGCGCAGCCACATGTCAGTGGCGGTGCAAGGCGGCAGCATCACCGAAGTCACCCAAGGGCTCACACCTGAGGCCGCTCCGGCGGCTGAGGTGGTGGACGCAGGCGGCATGCTTCTTAGCCCCCCTTTTGTGGATGCGCACTTCCACATGGACGCCACTCTCAGTCTGGGCCTGCCACGGCTCAACCAGAGCGGCACCTTGCTGGAGGGTATTGCGCTGTGGGGCGAGCTCAAGCCCCACCTCACCTTTGATGCGCTGGTCGACCGCGCGTTGGCCTACTGCGACTGGGCAGTCGCCAACGGCCTGCTGGCCATTCGCAGCCATGTGGACACGAGCGACCCGAGCATGCTGGCAGTGGAAGCCCTGTTGGCGGTCAAGAAAAAGGTCGCGCCCTATATCGACTTGCAGCTGGTGGCCTTCCCACAGGATGGGGTTTTAAGAAGCAAGGGCGGCGTGGACAACCTGAAAAAGGCGCTGAGGCTGGGCGTAGACGTGGTGGGCGGCATTCCCCACTTCGAGCGGACCATGGCCGATGGGGCAGCCAGCGTGAAACTGCTCTGCGAGCTGGCTGCTGAGCAAGGCAAGTTGGTCGACATGCACTGCGACGAGTCAGACGACCCGCTCTCGCGCCACGTCGAAACCTTGGCTTTTGAGGCCAATCGCCTGGGCCTGCACGGCCGCGTGACCGGCTCGCACCTCACCTCCATGCACAGCATGGACAACTACTACGTGAGCAAACTACTGCCGCTCATGGCGGAGGCGCAATTGAGTGTGGTGAGCAACCCGCTCATCAACATCACCCTGCAGGGCCGGCACGACACCTACCCCAAGCGCCGGGGTATGACCCGCGTGCCTGAAATCATGGCAGCCGGCATGACGGTGGCCTTTGGTCAGGACTGCTGCATGGACCCTTGGTACAGCATGGGAAGCGGCGATATGTTGGAGGTGGCCAGCATGGGCCTGCACGTGGCGCAAATGACCAGCCAGCCGGCCATGCAGCAGTGCTTTGACGCCGTCACCACCAACCCCGCCCGCATCTTGCACTTGGAGGGCTATGGCCTGGAAAAAGGCTGCCATGCCGACCTGGTGCTGCTGCAGGCGCAAAACCCCATCGAGGCCATCCGCCTCAAAGCCACCCGCCTCAAGGTCTGGCGCCGGGGGGCGCTAGTGGCACAAACGCCAGCGCGCACTGCAGCCTTGGCGTTGCCGGGGCGCCCTGCGAACACGTCTTTTTTACATACCAAATAGGTCGCTAGCGCTCATGGATATTGCGCGAGCCGCTAGCAAAAGCATAGCATTCACGATAGCTGCGGCGCAAAGCACCTCAGTCCCGCTGGACGTGGCGGCCAATGTACAAAACCACCTGCGCTTTGTGGAAGCTGCTGCGAAGCATGGCGTGCAGTGGCTGGTCTTCCCGGAACTGTCCCTCACTGGCTACGAGCTGGCCGCCATGCCCAGCTTGGTGCTCCACCCCCAGCACACGCTCTTAGCCCCCTTGCGCGAAGCAGCCCGGCGCACCGGAATGGCCATCACCGTCGGAGCTCCGGTGGACAGTGGCAGCGCCCTGCCCTTTATTGGTGCCATCACGCTGGGGCCGGATGGTCGCCATGCTGTGTATGCCAAGCACCACTTGCACGGCAGCGAAACCCAGTTCGCCACGGCCGGCTTTTTGCCGGTGCACTTGCAAACATTGAACGGCCACCAGATCGCCAGCGCCATTTGTGCAGATACCAACCACCCGAGCCACGCGGCCAAGGCGGCACAGGCAGGGGCAAGGGTTTATGCGGCGGGCATTCTGACTTCGGCCACGGGCTATGCCGCAGAGGCCCCTCTGTGGGCCAGGTATGCCCGTGAACATGCAATGACGGTCCTGATCGCCAACCACGGCGGGCCATCCGGCGGCTATGTATCCGCAGGCAGAAGCGGCATCTGGGACTCCGATGGCTCCTTGCTGGTGGCAGCCCCCGGGACCGGGGATTGCCTGGTGGTAGCGCAGACCGCTTGAACGGATCGCCATCTGCCCACTATCTGCGGAGCCTACCTGCCTGGGTCTTGTAGGGTTTGTTGATCGGATGCAGCGGTGTTCACGGCACCCGCTGCACCTGCCACAGCACCGATACCTGCGCCCACGACCACGCCAACCGGCCCGGAGACCATGACTCCAATGGCGGCGCCCACCGCCGCGCCTGCAATAAGGCCACCGCCCACCAGCACGGATTGCGCCTCTCTCTCGCTGTTTTCCAGCGGCAGGGGCAATTGCGCTGCGGGATCAGGATCTTGAGAGGGAATCCCATGCCCTGGCACAGCTTGCACCTGCAAGTCGCTATCAGCAGGCAGCTTTTCTTCTGGGGAACGCGGTTCTGGCAGGCTCATGGTGTGCTTCTCCTATAGGGGTTTGTTGGACGGTAAGGTCTCTGCACACCGGTGACTGTGCGCTGGGCCGCAGACCCGACATTTCGCCCTCGTGACCCGCATCCCTACAGCGCGCTAACCCGCCATACAGCGTTACCCACGTCGTCAGCCACCAGCAATGCACCTTGTAGGTCAATGGCCAAACCCACCGGCCTGCCCCAGGCGCGGCCCTCGGGGCTCAAGAAACCACCCAACACGTCGAGGGGCTGAACATCCATGGGCCTGCCCCCTGCAAACGGTACAAAAACCACCTTGTAGCCACTGTGCGGCTGCCGATTCCACGAGCCGTGCTGACCAATGAACATGCCATTTTGAAAGCCCGGCAGATGACTCCCTTGCGCATTCACCAAGCCGAGCGATGCGGTGTGCGGGCCCAGCGCGTAATCAGGCACCCGCGCCTTGGCCACCAGATCCGGGCGCGATGGCGACATCCGCACATCGACATGCAAGCCGTAGTAGCTGTAGGGCCACCCGTAAAAGCCATCTGCCACGACCGACGTAAGGTAGTCCGGAACCAGGTCACTCCCCAGTTCGTCACGCTCGTTCACCACCGCCCACAACACACCACTGGCGGGCTCCCATGCCATGCCCACGGGATTGCGCAGGCCCGAGGCAAACACCCGGTTGGCACCGGTTTGCGTATCCACTTGCCAAATGGCCGCGCGTCCGGCCTCGACCTCCATGCCCCGCTCTGCCACATTGCTGTTGGACCCCACCGCAACATACAGAGTGCGCCCGTCCTTGCTGGCAATCAAATTCTTGGTCCAGTGGTGGTTGATAGGCCCCGCGGGCAACTCCACCAAGCGGGTGCCCTCCGCGGTAATGGTCGTGTCACCCGTCTCGTACGGAAAGCGCCAAATAGCGTCGGAGTTGGCCACAAAGAGTTGCTTGTCGATCAGCGTCATCCCTAAAGGCGAATGTAGCCCGGAGAGCAGCACCGAGCGGAAATCCGCCACGCCATCTCCATTGGTGTCGCGGAGCAAGGTGATGCGGTCAGCGCTGGGGGTTGCGGCGCCCGCCCGTTTCATGACCAAGCCCATGAGCCAGCCCTTGATGCCCTTACCGTCGTCCGGCTTTGGCGGTGCATTGGTTTCAGCCACCAGCACATCACCATTGGGCAACACATACAGCCAGCGCGGGTGGTCTAGTTCAGCCGCGAAGGCGGCCACCCGGGTACCCGGAGCCGCTACCGGCGTGGCGCCAGACGCCCACCCCACCGCGGGCGCAATATTCACTGTCGGCAACACGGTGTGCACCGGTTGCGGCAACACAGGGGCGGTGCCGGAGCCGTTAGACACTGCCAGCGTGGCAGTCTCCCCGCAGGCCGATAAAAGAAGTGCCCCTGTCAACCATAACAAGGGACGGTGTTGCCGCTGCGGGCCGGTCATGGGGCACCTTCTGCCACCGGGGCAAGCCGCAGTGCAAGGCTGAGCTGGTCGACCATATCGCTCCAGTCAGAGTCTTGCGTCAAAGACTCCCGCAAAAACGCGGCTTGCGACGCCGTCCAATACGGTGCGTCCGGCAAGCGCATGCCCTCTGCCATGGCCGAGTGCAGCGTGATGAAGCGCTGAATCTCCTCCGGATGGTTGGGCAGGCCGAGCTGGGCAAAAAGTTGGTGGAAGTGGTGCATGCAGCCCATGGTGAAACCAGGTGGATGCGCTGACTGTGCTGTGGCGTACATAGCAATAGCCGGGGGGAGTGTGAGCCTTCGCACAGACGATCAGGCACAGAGCGCGCAAGGTTCAGCCCTTCACAACGGAAAGCCACCATGCACTCCAAGCACGCCCCCACCGACATTGACGCCCTTCGCCACGATGCCCTGCAACACTTGGAGTTAGGTGCGGTAACCACCGACTACAGCGCGGACCGGAAGGCGGTGATTGAGCGTTTAAACCAGGCGCTGGCCACCGAGCTGGTGTGTGTGCTCCGCTACCGCCGCCACCATTTCATGGCCCGTGGCATCCATGCACGCGGCGTCGCTACCGAGTTTTTGGTGCATTCCAATGAAGAGCAAGGCCATGCCGATCTGTTGGCGGCGCGCATTGTGCAGCTGGGGGGTGAGCCCGACTTCGACCCGGACACCCTGACCCGCCGAAGCCATGCCCAGTACATTGCGGGGAGCTCATTGCGCGACATGATCCGCGAAGACCTAGTGTCAGAGCGGGTGGCCATCCACAGCTACCGCGAGTTGGTGCGCTACCTCGGCGCGGATGACCCGACGACCAGTGACCTGATCAAAACCATTCTGGCCGTCGAAGAGCAACACGCCAATGAACTGGCTGACTATTTGGAGGACTTTCCTCACTCGGCCTGAACGCAGGCTCGGGCTAGACCATCTTGGGATACTGAACCCACGCGTCAAACTCAGGCGCGGTCAGCGCGTTGGAAGCCAGAGCTTCCTCGCGCAGGCTGGTCCCGTGGGCTTGGGCCGCTTTGGCAATGGCTGCAGCGCGGTCATAGCCGATATGGGGGGTGAGCGCGGTTACCAGCATCAGCGAGCGCTCCAGCAGGCTTGTCATCCGGTCCGCATCAGCCACCATCCCCTGCATGCAATGGGTGTCAAAGCTGCGCATTGCATCGCTCAACAAACGGACGCTTTGCATGAAGTTGTGGGCCATCAGGGGCTTGAAGGCATTGAGCTCAAAATTCCCCATCGCTCCGCCCAGTCCCAAGGCCACGTCATTCCCGATCACTTGGCAACAGACCATCGTCAACGCTTCGCACTGCGTCGGGTTCACCTTGCCGGGCATGATGGAACTCCCCGGCTCGTTTTCCGGGAGGTGAATCTCGCCCAAGCCGGCGCGTGGGCCACTGGCCAGCCAGCGGACATCGTTGGCAATTTTCATGAGTGCCACCGCAAGCGTTTTAAGGGCGCCGTGCGCACTGACCAATCCATCGTGCGCGGCGATGGCCGCGAACCGGTTCTGGGCGCACCGCAGGGGAAAGTCGCACTCCGCGGACAAACGGGACGCCACGCGCGAACCGAATTCGGGGTGGGTGTTCAGGCCGGTCCCGACCGCAGTGCCGCCTACCGCAAGCTCCATCAGCGGCACAAGCGATTGATCAAGACACGCTTTCGCATGGTCGAGCTGCGCGGCCCAGCCCGATATTTCTTGCCCGAAGGTGATGGGCGTTGCATCCTGCAAATGGGTACGCCCCAGCTTGATCAGCCCCGCATATTGTTGTGCTTGAAGATGCAACGTGCTGCGCAGTTGATTCAGCGAGGGCAGCAGCTTCTGCGACACCCCCTGCACTGCCGCCAGGTGCATGGCAGTCGGGAAAATGTCATTTGTCGAATGACCAAGGTTCACATGGTCATTGGGATGCACCGTCCGGTCCAGGCCCCGCGACCCGCCCAGAATTTCTGACGCCCGGTTGGCCAGCACCTCGTTCATGTTCATATTGGTTTGGGTGCCCGAACCGGTCTGCCAGATCGACAGCGGGAAGTCTGCCCAGTGCGCACCCGCCAGAACTTCCTCAGCGGCTTGCGCAATGGCCGCTGCCATGGCGGGATTCAACAGCCCCAGCTCACGATTCACCTGCGCACATACCTTTTTGATGTGTGCCAACGCGGCAAGCAATTCGCGCGGCATGCGCTCGGTCGAAATCGCAAAAAAGGTCAACGAGCGCTGTGTCGTAGCGCCCCATAGCGCGCCACTGGGCACGTCGACAACGCCCATTGAATCGCGCTCTTTCCTGAAAGTCGGCATGTCCATCTCGAGCCCCTGACCATTTAGTTTGGGGGGAACCGTCAACGAATGCAGACTCCCCGATTAGCCCGTTCACGATAGGTGCATACCAAGGGGCGGTCTGTTCGCTGGCTAGCGGTTCGCAGGGCTGATCCCGTACTAAAAAAGCGTGCCGACCTTTATCCGCGCGATACTCTTGGGCACTCTTCCACTGTCGCCCCCCAGCCCATGCCCCACTACTGGCTCATGAAAGCCGAGCCCGCCGAGGCTTCGATCGATGATGTTTTGGCCATGCCCGATGCCACCGTAGGGTGGACCGGTGTGCGCAATTACCAGGCTCGCAACTTCATGCGCGACCAGATGCAGCTAGGCGATGGCGTGCTTTTCTACCACTCCAGCTGTGCGCAGCCGGGCATTGTGGGGATCGCGCGGGTGGCATCGGGTACCAAGGTGGATCCGACGCAATTCGACCCCGCGTCGCCCTACTTTGATGCGGCGAGCAAGCCTGAAGCACCACGATGGCTCCTGGTCGATGTGCAGGTCGTGCACAAGACGCGCAACCTCACATTGCCGGCGCTGCGGGCTGATGCGGCACTCGCCGATCTCCTTATTCTCAAAAAAGGCAACCGGCTATCTATCACGCCAGTAGCGCCAGCGCATTGGCAGCACATTACCCAGACTCTGGACTTTGAAACACTATAGCCCCGCGGGTGATCCTTCGCGCCGCAGTGCAGGCGCGATTTGCATGTGCCTTGGCGCGAATCGCGAGTGACGTGGCGCGAATCGCGAGTGACGTGGCGCGTCTTGCCACCTACGATTCAGCTATTCCGTCAACAACCCACACTGCATTCACAGGAAAACGCCATGTCTACGTCTTCACGCCCCCAAGTCGTCCTCATCACCGGTGCTTCTTCCGGCATGGGCAAAGAAGCCGCCAAGCTGCTGCTTCGCCAAGGCCATGTGGTCTACACCGCTGCGCGCCGCATCGAGTTGATGCAAGACCTGCAGGCTCTGGGCGCACATCCCCTCAAAATGGATGTCACTGATGAAGCCCAGATGCAAGCCGGTATCGCGCAAATCACCGCAGCCCATGGCGGCGTGGACGTGCTGGTGAACAACGCTGGCTTCGGCATCTACGGTGCCATGGAAGACACCACCATGGCCGATGCGCGCTACCAGTTCGATGTGAACTTTTTCGGCCTGGCCCGCATGACCCAATTGGTGCTGCCCCATATGCGCGGCCAACAGCGCGGGCGCATCATCAACATCTCGTCCATGGGCGGAAAGATGTACACCCCGCTGGGTAGCTGGTACCACGCCACCAAGCACGCCCTGGAGGGCTGGAGCGATTGCCTGCGCCTGGAGCTCGCACCCTTCGGCATTCAGGTGGTGATTGTGGAGCCCGGCATCATTGCCACCGAGTTCGGCGACGTGATGACCGGCCCGCTGCTGGAACGCTCCGGCAAAGGCCCCTACGCCAAGCTGGCACACATCGTGGCCAAGGCCACTGGCGACGCTTACAGCAAGCCCAATGCTGCGTCCCCTGCTTCCGTGATTGCGGACGTGATCGCCGAAGCCATTGCCACACACAAGCCCAAAACCCGTTATGTGGCGGGCAAAATGGCCAAACCACTGATGTTCATCCGCAAATGGTTCGGTGACCGCTTCTTTGACATGGCGGTCATGAGCCAGATGAAGTAATCATCGCCACCTGACAGGAGCACCCGGTGAAACACGCCAGCAAATTTGCTATCCAACGCGGCTGGAAGCTGCTTCTGGCCGACATGGCGCTCCCCGTGGGTGAGGTGCTCGCGTGGGCAGGCCTGCCGGGCGACATGTTTTCGCGCCCGGATGCCAGCCTGAGCCCGGCAGACTTCTTCAAGCTCTGGAACGGCATGGAGCAAGTGGCCGGTGGCGACGACTTGCCCCTGCGCTTCGGCCGGGCCATTTCGGTCGAGGCGTTTGATCCGCCCATCTTCGCCAGCCTGTGTGCCCCCAACATGAATGTGGCACTGCAGCGGCTCTCCAGCTTCAAGCGCCTTATCGGGCCCATGATTCTGGAAGTGCAAGTCACCTCCAACGGCACCTCGGCAAACTTGAGCTGCTACGGCTATGAGGGGCATCTGCCCCGCAGCCTTGCGGCCACTGAAATGGTGTTTTTTACCCAGCTGGCGCGCCTGGCCACCCGCAAACAGGTGGTGCCCCTGCGGGTGGAGCTGGTGCAATTACCAGATGACTGCGCCCCGCTGGAGGCCTTCTTCGGCTGTGCCTTGCAAGCCGCTGACCGTAACCGCATTACCTTCAGCCCTCAAGACGCAGCACACCCGTTTTTGACCGAAGACAACGCCATGTGGGAGAGCTTTGAGCCCGCCTTGATGAAGCGGATCACCGATCAGGACCACACGGCCAAAGCCTCTGAGCGGGTGCACAGCGCCTTGCTGGAGCTACTGCCCGGCGGGCGCAGCGGCATTGACGATGTGGCCACCAAACTGCTCACCAGCCGGCGGACCTTGCAACGGCAGTTGCTGGCAGAAGGCCTGAGCTTTCAGGATGTACTCAACCGCACCCGCCGGGAGCTGGCCGAGCACTACCTGCGCCAGGATGCCATCACGCCCGGAGAGGTATCGTGGCTGCTGGGCTTTCAGGATGGCAACTCATTCATTCGCGCCTTCAAGGGCTGGACCGGCAGCACACCTGGTCAGTACCGCAGCAACATGCCACGCCAGCCTGCCCCCATGTAATGCGAGTTGCCCCTAGGGGGCGGTCTGCTATGGTTTCACATCACAACAAAGGAGACATGTTTCATGACCGCATTGCAAGCATTGGTGGGTTTTGCACTTTGGACGCTGGCCTTGATCACGCTGGTGTTTTTGTACCGCGGGCTGCGCTTTCTGCGGGGCACGCCCATCAACCACTGGCCGCGGGGCAACAAACCGCAGGACGATGCCAGCGTGGTCAAACGCCTCGAAGACGCCCACGCCAACTGCATGGAAAACCTGCCGGTTTTTGCAGTGCTGGTGCTTGCGGCCAGCCTCATGGACAAGTCCAACACCATTCAAACGATCGCGCCCTTCGTGCTTTACGCCCGCATCGGCCAGACCTTGGCGCATCTGTGGGGCACAGGCCCGCTGCAGGTGTTTGTACGAGCCAGTTTCTGGAGCGTACAGCTGGTGATTTGCCTCTGGATGGCCATTCAACTGCTGGCGGCCTGAGAGGCCAGTCCATCATCCAACAAGCACCTGGCGCCCATGGAATATGCGCAAGCAGCTCTTGAATTGATAGCAAACACCATGACCATAGACACTGACCTCGCCCGCCTCGCCCACCAGGAAGAGCGCCTGCAGTTCGACGCCTTTGACCAGCGCACCGCATGGGCGCTGGGCAGCCGCATCAAGGCCCTTAGCGAAGAGGCCGGCGTAGCGCTGGCGATAGAAATCCGACTGGGCAAGGACACCGTGTTCTTTTACAGCATGCCCGGAACCGGCCCCACCAACGCGGACTGGGCGCGGCGCAAGCGCAACTCGGTGGAGTTGCTGCACACCAGCTCCTACGCGCTGCACCTGAAGCTGCAGAAAGAGGGCAGCACCCTGGAGGCCAAACAAGGTCTGCCCCTGCGCGACTACGCCTCGCACGGTGGCAGCGTGCCCATACGGGTGCGCGGCGTGGGTGTGGTCGGGGTGGTGACCGTTTCAGGCATCCCGCAGCGGGACGACCACGCCATGGCCATCCATGCAATGGCCGAGCTTTGTGGTGTCCCTTTGCACGAGGTGGCGCTGGATTAGCGCGGAACCGGCTAGCGCCGCCGCGCCGAACGGACACCGGCCAGCTCATTCACGATTTTGAGCACCCGCGCCAAGCGACCAGACTCCGTCACTTCCACGGTAAACGTCATCCACGCCGTACCCTTGACGGATTGGGTCTGCACCCCGATGACGTTCATCTTTTCTTTGGCAAACACCTCCGAAATATCGCGCAGCAGGCCTTGGCGATCGATCGCTTCCACCGCCACATCCACCGGGTAGACATTGCCGTCTTTGCCACTCGGGGCGCCCCACTCCACCTCGATCAGGCGGTCGCCACTGCGTTGCACCATGTTGCGCAAGTTAGAGCAGTCCGACCGGTGCACGCTCACGCCCTTGCCGCGAGTCACAAAGCCGCTGATCAAATCCGGCGGTGCCGGCTTGCAGCACTTGGCCAACTGGGTCATCAGCGAATCGATACCCACCACCAGCACCCCGCCCTTGCCGCCGGACAGGGCCCGTGGCTTTTTGAGCGGCATGTAGTCGTCCTGCGTGCCGGCCGGTTCTGGCGGGCGCAGCAGAAGCTCGATATTTCGCAGCGAAAACTCGTCTTTACCCACCACTTCAAACAAAGCATCTGCGTTGTTGAAGCCCAGCTGGCTGGCCAGGTCATCGAGCTTGATAGCGGTTTTGCCTTCACGCTGCAGCAACTTTTCTACCGCCTCGCGGCCCTTGGCCATGGTTTCGCCCATGGCCAGCGCATTGAACCAGGCCCGCACCTTGGCGCGCGCCCGGTGGCTGACCAGGTAGCCCAGCTCGGGGTTGAGCCAGTCGCGCGAGGGGCCGCCTTCTTTCATGGCGGTCACTTCTACCGTCTGGCCGTTTTTGAGGGGCGTGTTCAGCGGCACCATGGCGCCGTCTACCTTGGCGCCCCGGCAGCGGTGGCCCAAATTAGTGTGCACGCTGTAGGCAAAGTCGACGGCCGTGGCGCCTTGGGGCAGTTCCACAATGGCGGCATCTGGCGTCAGCACATAAATGCGGTCGTCAAACATGCCCTGGCCGTCAGGCGTGGCGTGGGCGCCAGAGAGGTCGCGCTCCCAGGCCAGCAACTGGCGCAGCACGGCAATCTTGGCGTCGTACTCGCCAGCGGCCGTCACACTGCCGCCGTAACCCTTGGCGCCCGCCTCTTTGTAGGCCCAGTGGGCCGCCACGCCGTGCTCGGCATGGTCGTGCATCGGCTGGGTGCGGATCTGCACCTCAATCGGCTGGCCACCGGCGTCGCGCACCACGGTGTGCAGCGACTGGTAGCCGTTGGGCTTGGGTCGGGCAATGTAGTCGTCAAACTCTTCGGTGATGGGCGTGAAACCGGTGTGCACTAGGCTGAGCGCCGCATAGCAGTCCGGCACCGTGGGCACCACGATGCGCAGCGCCCGGATGTCATACACCTGATCAAAACCCAGCGATTTGCCCCGCATCTTTTTAACGATGCTGTAGATGTGCTTCGGCCGGCCCTGCACCGTGGCTGTCACGCCCTGAGCGGCCAGGTCATCGGCGAGTTGCTGGCGCAGGCGCTCCACCGAGGCTTCCCGCTCCACGCGCTTTTCGTCCAAGAGCTTCGCCACCTGCTTATAGGTGTCGGGCTCCAGAAAGCGGAAGGACAAGTCCTCCATCTCCCACTTGATTTCCCAGATGCCCAGCCGGTTTGCCAAGGGCGCAAACACCTGCAAGCCCTCAGAGGCCAAGCCGGGCGGCACCGGCAGCTTGGTCGCAGCAAAGTGCCGCAAGGTCTGCAGGCGCGAGGCCAAGCGCAGCATGACCACGCGCAAATCCTTGCTGAAGGCCAGCAGCATCTTGCGCACACTCTCGGTCTGCGCCGCTGCGGTTTGCGCCATGGGTGCGGCGCTGATGCTTTGGCCCGCCGACTGGTGAGTCAGGCGCGCCATGCGCTGCAAACGCACCAGCTTGGTGGTCTCCATCGCGAGATCGGCAAAGTTGTCGCCAAAGGCTTTGGCAATCACCTCGTGCGGCTTATTCAAGTGGTCGCAGGCATAGACCAGATAGCTGGCGGCCTGCATGGCCTCCGAGCCGCCGATGGTGCGCAAAATGGCGGCCACCGCGTCAGCGTGTTGCAGCACGTTTTCGCCAGTGTCCAGCGACTCCGTCGCCAACAAAGGCTCAGCAAAAGCGCGGGCGCGCTGCAGGGCGCCAGCCTGCTCGGGCAGGCTGTCTGCGGTAGCCGCAATCACTTGCGGGGTGGCCGAGGCAATGTCCCCGGCGTACAAACTTTTCATGGAAGGCTCACAAGGCGGGGGACGTTACCCCAGCAAAAAAGAAGTCACGGCGTCCTGTTGGTCTTGGGCGATCAGCGTGGGGGCATGGCCCACGCCGGCAAACCCCACCAAGCGGGCTTTGGGCCCACGCTGTGTCATGGCCTGCGCAGTTTCGGGTGACAAGAGGTCAGAGTCCGCCCCGCGCAGCAGCAAGGTGTCTGCCGTGATGGCGTCATACAGCTGCCACAGCTGCGCCTGGCCGGCCAGCGCCAATTCTTCCGTGACTGCCCGGAAGGGAATGGCAATCGCAGGGTCGTAGTGCAGGCCCACTTTGCCGTCGGGCAGGGTCTTGACCATATGGCGCGACAACTCCAGCCACTGTGCCGGGGTGTGCGGGCCGAAGCTGCTCGAAATAGCCCACATGGCATCAGCCGCTTGTTGCAAATTGTCAAAGCTCACCGAACGGCCCAGATAGGTGCCGATGCGCTGCAGCGACGACCACTGGATCACCGGGCCCACATCGTTGAGCACGAGCTTGCGCACCTGCACACCCACCGAAGCTGCATGCGCGGTCACCGCCAAACCGATCAAGCCGCCCATGCTGGTGCCCACCCAGTCCAGCGTGGCTGGTTTCAAATGCGCCAGCAGACCCAACATGTCGACCGCATACACGGGTACGCCATAGCCGGCAGGGTCCTGGATCCAATCACTCTGGCCACGGCCGGCCACGTCGGGGCACACCACGCGGATCGGTTGGGATGAGCGAGCGACCAGCGCCCGGGCCAGCACATCGAAGTCGCGCCCCTGGCGCGAGAGGCCATGCACACACACCACCGTGTGCGCAGCATCCGCAGCGCCCCATTGCCAATACGCCATGCGGCGCGGGCCGTTGGCGTCAGCGCAGGATACGTAATTCAGCGTAGGTTCAGACATGGTGCAATCACTCGTTTGATAATGACCACATCCTAATGGAATCCCCCCACCACTTTGTGAAGGAAGACGCATGTTGAAAGGTAAAACCGCCCTCGTTACCGGCTCCACCAGCGGTATCGGTTTGGGTATCGCCAAGGCACTGGCCGCACAAGGCGCCAACATCGTGCTCAACGGCTTTGGCGACGTGGAAGGCCCCAAGGCGGAAATCGCGGCGCTGGGCGTGCAGGTGACGTACCACGGCGCGGACATGAGCAAGCCTGCCGAGATCGAAGCCATGATCGAACATGCCAAGGCCACTTTTGGCGGCGTGGACATTCTGGTCAACAACGCAGGCATTCAACATGTGGCGCGGGTCGAAAACTTCCCCATCGAAAAGTGGGACGCCATCATCGCCATCAACATGAGCAGCGCCTTCCACGCGACCCGCCTGGCACTGCCCGGCATGCAAGCGAAGAACTGGGGCCGCATCATTAACGTGGCGTCCGTCCACGGGCTGGTGGGCTCTGCCGAAAAATCGGCCTATGTGGCGGCCAAACACGGTGTGGTGGGCCTGACCAAGGTGACGGCGCTGGAAAACGCCACCACCGGCGTGACCTGCAACGCCATCTGCCCCGGCTGGGTGCTGACCCCGCTGGTGCAAAAGCAGGTGGATGCCAAGGCAGCCGCACAAGGCATCAGCAATGCAGACGCTACCAAACAGCTATTGGGTGAAAAAGAGCCTTCAATGCAATTCACCACCCCAGAAGAGCTGGGCGCCTTGGCGGTATTCTTCTGCTCCCCCGCTGGCGACAACGTGCGCGGGGTGGCGTGGAACATGGATGGTGGCTGGACGGCCCAGTAATTTGGATGAAATCGGGCTCTAGCGCAGGTAAATATTGCGCCTACAGCTACAAAAATCATAGCAAAAAGCCTCGGCAGTTGTCTGCCGGGGCTTTTTTTGATGGAGCCTCGCGAGGCTAGCTCGACTGTTTGAACGCCATGACCGCTTGGTTGCGCAAGGTGCGCAGCAAGGCCAGCTCTTTTTCGTCCAGCTCCAGCGCGCCGTACTGGAGTTTGTCGGCATAAATCAGCCCGAAAGGCGCCCCTTTGATCTGCAGCGGCAGCAGCAAAAAGGCCGGCGCGTTCAAACCTTGGCGGTACCAGAGTGGCAGGCGCTGGGCAATGCGCAGTTCAGTGGCGTCGCTGATCATGGTGTCCGCCCCTTTCGCACACACGACGCCAAACAAATCGGGGCTCGTGGCCCGGAGATGGGTTTTGAAACCTTTGATATGCGCCTCGACGCCATGCCCCAAGCCGAAACGGGCGGTCATCATTTCGGTACGGGCATCGCGCATGCAAAAAATCACCCGGTCGAAACCCAAGGCGCGGAACATGGTCTCCAAAATCATGCGCAATATATCGGTGAGCTTGGAGTCCTCCACCATCGCGTCCGTGATGTCTTGAATACCTGCCGACAAAAGGCTCACCACCTCGGCCCGGGGCATGACGGGCGCTTGAACAGGGGGCATGCTGATCCGGACAGTGGGCGTGGCCTGCAAAGCGAGCCCCCCTAAAGAGTCTTCGGTCGTCGCAGGCGCGTCCGGCGCGGTACCCAGCGCATCGGCAGGCAGCTGTAAAAGTTTGGCCGCGACGGACCCCGGCACCACATGGATATCCATCGCGTGCACCAGATCCACCAACTTGTTGCGGGCCTTGGCAGTCGCCTCCTGCAGCTGCGGAAGGCTGCCACCTAGCACCGGGGCGTATTTCTTGAGCACCGTGGCAACCCGGGGTGCTACGTCGTTGGCTTCGGCTTCCAGCAAAACATCCGCAATCTCGTTGGATGCCATCGCAATCCAGCGAACCCGCTCTGCGGGGTCGACCGGCAGCATGGCAGGCGGTGTACCGGCAGGTTTGCGCATGCAACGCTGGATACCGGCGGGCAAGCCCCAGCTTTTGGCGATCCCGATGCCAAGGTCTTCATAGCTCAGACCCAGCACACTCACGGCGGCTGGCGTTTCGGTCTGCGTCTCGCGGCTGCCGCAGGTCAAGGTGCGGATGTTCGCCACCTCTTCCGGAAAATAAAACTGCGCCAGCAAGCGCCCCAGGTTCTGAAACATCGAGCCGATAAACGCCTCTTCGCTCCCACGGGCGATCGGGCTGAGCTCGCCACCAATCGCACCGGCCATCAAAGACCGCAAAAACTCCTCTTTGAGCAGCGCTGCGTGGGCCTTGTCTTGCATGTGCTCCAGCAACACCAGGCTCAAGGCCATGTTGCGGATGCCGTTAAACCCCACCAAATGCACCGCACGTGACACCGTGCTGATGCTTCCACTCCGGGCAAAGTGGGCGCTGTTAACAAGCCGCAGCAGCTTGTTGGTTAAGGCCACGTCTTTGAGAATCTCGTTGGTAACGCTGCTCACACTTTCTTTTTCAGAAAGGGCCATGCTCTGGATGCGCGAGATCGAGTCTGACAAGGCCGGAAAATCGCTCTTGTGCCGCATCCGGCGCAACAAAAACTCCAGGGTCGCGTCTGCGCCCGTGGCCTGCTCGGCTGCTGGCGCCTTGAGTGAATCGGTCCACTCCACCAACTCGCTACGGAACAAGCTGGCACTCGCAAAACGCTGCTGGGCATCGAGCGCCAGCGCCCGCTGAACGATGGCGCGCAACCGGTCGTCCACGCCAGCAGGCACCGACGCCGGCAACACCAGCTGCTCGTGGGTGACGCGGTAAATGGCGCTGTACACATCCGATTCCGCCAGCAGGCGACGACCCGTCAACATCTCGGCCAACACCAGGCCGGCCGAAAAAATGTCCATGGCCGGGCTGGGTGCGGCTCCGCTGGCCAACTCAGGCGACAAGTAGCCGATGGTTCCCATCAAATCTTCTTCGGGGGCGGGGCTGCCGGCATCGCGCATACGGGCAGCAATGCCAAAGTCCATGATCAGCGCCCTGCCCTCGGTATCCAGCACGATGTTGGAGGGCTTCAGGTCCCTATGGATAACCCCGGCTGCGTGAGCCGCTGCCACCGCCGACAACACATCGGCCATGACCGCCACCGCCTGGCTGGCCGGCATCGCGCCATGCCGCTGGAGATGCTGATCAAGGGGGAGCCCCGCCACGTACTTGAAGACCAGGTAAGGCCGGGTTTCGTGGATATCCGCCTCATACACCGGAACAATCTGTGGGTGGGTCACGCGGCCCACACTGCGCGCCTCTTCCAGCCAGCGGCTCACAGCCTGCCCGTCGGCAGTACCGGCGGGCCGCAAGAGCTTCAGCGCAACATCCCGCTCCAGCCGCGGATCGAACGCCAGCCACACGGTGCTTTGTCCGCCTTCCCCGAGGATTTTGACAAGTTGAAACCGACCAACGTAATCATTTGCTTTCAAGACTCAGCCCTTTGCATGGTGTTTTTTTAGCTGGAGCGGTACTTCCCTGCATAGGTCTCAAAGTCCACCAACGACAAGGGGCGGCTGAACAGGTAGCCCTGAAAAAACCGGCAGTGGTTCTCCAGAAGGAAATCCCTCTGGCCGGGGGTCTCCACCCCTTCTGCAATCACCGACAAGCCCAAGCTCTCACCCAATTGCAACACAGTCCGTGCAATGGCCGCGTCACTCGGGTCGGTGAGCACGTCGCGCACAAAGGTCTGGTCAATTTTCAACTGATCGAGCGGGAGCTTCTTCAAATACCCGAGTGATGAAAAGCCGGTACCAAAATCATCCAGGGCGCACCCCACGCCCAAGGCGCGCAGTTGCTGCATTTTCTGGACGATATCGTTCATGTCGTGAATCAGGGTGCTTTCCGTCAGCTCAAGCTTGAGGCGAGAAGGGTTCAGGCCGAACTCATGGACCACTGCTGCCACCTGATCCACAAAATCCGCCTGCAAAAACTGCCGCGCACTGACATTGACCGACAAAGTCAGCCGCGCCAAAGCAGGCACCTTCAACCAATGGGCCAAGGTCTGCCCTGCGGTCGACAGCACCCATGCACCCACAGGCAATATCTGCCCCGACTGCTCTGCCACCGGAATAAAGTCCGCCGGAGAGACCAGGCCAAATTTAGGGTGCCGCCAGCGCAGCAAAGCCTCGGCCCCGATGACACTGCCATCCGCCTGCACTTGGGGCTGGTACAGCAAAAAGAACTCACCGCGCGATAAGCCCTGGTCAATATCCCGCTCCAGCGAGTTGGCGGGCATTCCTTCGCTGAGCATGATGTGCACGAGAGCAATCAAACCCACCATGGCAGTCGCGGTATTGATCCAAGCGCCAACTAGGCGAATCGGCGGGGGAATGAAGAGTTCGGAGGAATGGGGCCAGTTGGAGCTGGCGAACACCACAAAAGTTGCCATCAGGACGGCAACGGTGCTCCAACGCAAAAGGGGCGACTCGTTGCGGAACACCAGCATGCTGGCCAGTGTCAAAACCAAAAAGTAGAGGTGAGAGGTCCTCGGCGACACCCCATCGTGCCCGTCAAAAAACATGGCGAACAGGCAGAGCGTGACGTAGCCTATGACCAGCACCAGGCCCCACGCCAAGCGGGTGCGCCGGCGGTGGGTAAGCCAGGCCACCGCGCCAGCGGTCACCAAGAGCACCACCTCCAAGCCCACAAGGTCCCAGCGACCCATGAGCGAAAACACTAGCGACCAGGCACTGCCCAGCCCTGCCAACAGGGCCACACAGACCCACAACAGACTTACCACCCGTCGTTGGTGTACCTTTTTAAAAAGCGCAGATTGTTGGATGTTCATCACACACTCCCGTTGCCCCACCGGCGCGCTATCGACCCGCGAGGCCTCGCTTTTGGTTCTTACGGACGCTTCTCTCGGGCTGACGATGGCATAGGCCGTGCACCACGTCAAGGCATGGGGCCGTGGGTAGTGGTAAACCCCTCTACAAACCCGGTTGGGTTTTGAGTTGCCCTCTTAGCTCGTCTCTGGCGTTAGGGGTCATGCGCTGGGTGCCCACGGGGGCGACCGGCGGTGTTTGCTGCAAGGCCGCTCTGAGTGTTTCGCGCTTGTTTGCCCGGCTTTGCACCGGGGGCTTGGATTCCTGCAGGGGCTGCGCCGCCGGGTTTGCAGCTGGAACTTGCGCCACGGCGGCGCCGGACACACACCCTGCCAACGCGATGAGCCAAACCATCCGATGCACCATGAACTCAGCCTCCGTCTTTATAAGATTCCAATGGTGGCGTGAGCCCCAGCGGAAATACGTGAGAATCCGTCCTTATTTGTAACACGGTGTCAAAGAGGGCCGCATCTGCGCGGTTTTCCAAAAAGTCAACGCGCAAAATCTGCTCTGTTACAAATTTGAGGACGTCATGCAAACCCAAACCAACCGACCCAACAAAATCCTGGTGGTGGACGACGATGCCCGTATCCGTGACCTGTTGCGCCGCTACTTAACGCAAGAAGGCTTCGAAGTGCTGACCGCCGAAGACGGCAAGGCCTTGACGCGGGTGATGCTGCGCGAAACCGCAGACCTGATCGTGTTGGACCTGATGATGCCCGGCGAAGACGGTTTGTCGATCTGCCGGCGCCTGCGCGCGGCCAACGACCAGACACCGGTGATCATGCTCACCGCTAAAGGCGAAGATATCGACCGGATTGTGGGGCTCGAAGTCGGTGCAGACGACTACCTTGGCAAGCCATTCAACCCGCGTGAGCTGCTGGCCCGCATCCATGCGGTGCTGCGCCGCCGGCCTGCCCAAGAGGCGCCGGGTGCACCTTCGAGTGACAACGAGATCGTCCGCTTCGGCCTGTTTGTGTTTGACCTGGGCGCCCGCACCCTGAAAAAAGTCGACCAGGAAATCATGCTCACCACCGGCGAATTCGCGATGCTCAAGGCCTTGGTGCGGCACCCGCGCATCCCGCTCTCGCGCGAAAAGCTGGCCCAGCTGTCACGGGGGCGCGAGTTTGAGCCCTTTGACCGCAGCCTCGATGTGCAAGTGTCCCGCCTGCGTAAATTGCTGGAAAACGACCCCTCCACCCCCCGTTTCATCCAAACCGTGTGGGGCGTGGGCTATGTCTTTGTGCCGGAAGAAACCACGACCTAACGGCCCCACCACCCCGGAACCCCGCTTTGCAATCCACCCAGATCCCCGACTTTGATGCAAGTGCCCCCGCTGAGCTGGGGGAGGCACCGTCCAGCGGTTGGCGCAAGCCTTTCTCATCGGTCAGTCTGTTCTGGCGCACGTTTTTCCTGCTGTCGATTTTGCTGATCGGCAGCATCCTCGCCTGGTTACAGACGCTGCGCTCACTGGAGTTTGAGCCCCGGGCCGTGCAGACGGCGCAGCTTTTGGCGTCGCAAGTGAACCTGAGCCGGGCAGCGCTGGTCTATGCGGATGGGATCGCCCGTATCTCCCTCATCAAAACCATGAAGGATGAAGAAGGCTTGCGGATCGTGCCCCGCGAAACCACTGACAGTTTTGAGTCGCGGGACAACGATGCCTTCAGCCGCCGCGTGATCGCGGAACTGGGCAGCCGATTGGGCAAAGGCACCATCGTGGCCAGCCGCATGAACGGGCAGCCCGGGCTGTGGGTGAGCTTTGTGATCGATGGTGACGACTACTGGCTGCAAACCGACCAGACCAAGTTCAACCCCGCAGGCGGCACCACCTGGCTGATCTGGCTCGGCGTAGCGGCTGTGCTGTCGCTCGCCGGTGCGGCCCTGATCGCAGGCCTGATTAACCGGCCGCTCAAAGAACTTTCTTTTGCGGCCAGCCGCATGCGGGATGGGGACTTTGAAGCCAGTCAGCTCGACGAGCATGTCAACACCAGCGAAATCCGCGAGGTCAACATCGGCTTCAACCGCATGGCCCAAAAGCTCGCCAAGATCGAACAAGACCGCGCCCTGATGCTCGCGGGCATCTCCCACGACCTGCGCACTCCGCTGGCCCGCTTGCGCCTCGAGACCGAGATGAGCGTGAGCAACCTGGAGGCCCGCGCCCACATGGCCTCGGACATCACCCAGCTCGACGCCATCATTGACAAATTTTTGGACTACGCGCGACCCGACCGGGTGAAGCTGACCCCGGTCGTACTGGGCGATGTGATTGACAGCTGCATCTACTCGATGCGCAAGCTCCCGGACGTCAAAATCGAGGTCGACCTTGAAGAGGACTTGCTCGTCTTGGCCGATGAGGTCGAGCTTGGCCGTGTGATTACCAACCTGCTGGAGAACGCGCGGCGTTACGGTAAATCGGTGAACACCGGCATCGCCGATATCCGTATCTCTGCTTTGTCCCGGGACAAATGGGTGCTGATGAAAGTGCGGGACCGCGGCATCGGCGTCGCCCCGTCGCAGCTGTATCAGCTCACCCAGCCGTTTTTTCGCGGCGAGGCAGCGCGCACTGCCGCCAACGGGGCGGGCTTGGGCTTGGCGATTGTCGAGAAAACCATGCAGCGCATGGGCGGCACTTTTCAGCTGGCCAACTCGAACACCGGCGGCCTCTCCGCCCACTTGCGCCTGCAGCGCGCGACCCGCTTTTAGCTTGGGCGGCGCCTCGCTCAGGACTTGCTGAGCAGCACCACCGCGCGGGCTTCCATCGCCCGGCCTTCACCAACAGGCCCCATTTTTTCGGCCGTTTTGGCCTTGACGTTGACGCACGCAATATCAAGCGCCAGCACTTCAGCAATCCGCGCGCGCATTGCCTGGATATGAGGCGCGAGCTTGGGGGCTTGGGCGATTACGGTGCTGTCGAGGTTGATGATCTGGTACCCCAGCGCCCGCACATCGGCCGCCACTTTGGCCAGCAACACGGTGGAGTCCGCGCCCTTGTACTGCGCATCGGTGTCGGGAAAGTGCGATCCAATATCGCCCAAGGCGGCGGCGCCCAGCAAGGCATCGGTAATGGCGTGCAACAAGGCATCGGCATCGGAATGGCCCAGCAGGCCCTTGGTGTGCGGAATCTCCACTCCCCCCAAAATGAGTTTGCGGCCTTCGACCAGTTGGTGGGTGTCCCAACCTTCACCGATGCGGATGTTCATGGTTTGCTCTTTCGTAGTCAAAAGCGCTACTAGCGCAGGTGTAGATTGCGCTGGTAGCTATTATTTTTATAGTGAATGCCCAGCGCGCGCAGCGAGTACCGCAGCGGCCAACGCGAAGTCTTGCGGGTAGGTCACTTTGAAATTCTGGGCGCTGCCGTCCACCAGTCGGGGCGATTGGCCCACAAATTCGAGGGCGCTGGCTTCGTCGGTGACGGCGTCGCCAGCCGCCACATAGGCCGCCTGGAGCGCGCCGATGTGGAACATCTGCGGCGTTTGTGCCAGCCATTTGTCGCTCCGGTCCAGGGTGGCAGCCACCCGGCCGCCCTGCTCTTGCTTAAGGGTGTCGGGCAGCTTCAAGGCCAAGAGGCCGCCTACCGGATCGTCCTTGCAGGTGTCGATCAGGCGATTCACATCCGCTGGGGTGATCAGGCAACGCGCGGCGTCGTGCACCAGCACCCAATCCAGAGGCTGTGCGCCTTGTGCCAGCAGGGCAGATAGACCATTCAACACACTGGCCGCCCTTGTAGAGCCTCCGCAGTCCGCTACAAAAACAGGAGCGCCCTGCGGCTGCGGTGCAGTGTCAAAAAACGGGTCACCTGCCGACACCACCACCTGAATGCCTGCCAAGCGGTCTACCGCCGCCAAGGCCTCTAGGGTGTGCAGCACCAAGGCCTTTTGGCCCAACACGGTGTACTGCTTGGGCCCCGCGGCTCCGGAGCGGCTGCCATTGCCCGCGCAGGGCACCAGAGCCCACAAACGGGGTGTCACTGCCATAGGCTCAGGGGTGGACGGGGACTGCGGGCTGGCCTTGGAGGCCGGGTCGCTGTGCGGCGCGGGGGATATTGGCGTGGTGTGGGTCATGGTGCAGCCTGCCATTCTAAAATCACGGCTGTTGCGCGCAGCCCTGTCAGGGTGATCGTGCCCCGGCTGCCGTTGGATGGCTGCCCTCTCCCGCACACTTTGGACCCATGGACCTCCCCAAGCTCACCCCCGGCAAACGATTCACCCTGCCCCGCCCTACCGGCTCTGCCGATGCCATGTTGCTGGCGCGCCTCGGTGCCCGCGACAAGGCCGCGGGCAAGCCGATGACGGTGATTACCGCCGATGCGAGTGACGCCCAGCGGCTGCTGGAGGAAATTGCGTTTTTTGCGCCCGACCTGCGCTGCGCCCTCTTCCCCGATTGGGAAACGTTGCCCTACGACACTTTCTCGCCGCACCAAGACCTGATCAGCGAGCGCCTAGCAACCCTGTGGCGCATCAGCCAGCGCGACAAGGACAACGGGGCCGATGTGGTCATCGTGCCTGCCACCACCGCGCTCTACCGGCTGGCGCCGCCGAGCTTTCTGGCGGGCTACACCTTTGAGTTCAAGGTCAAGCAAAAGCTCGACGAGGCCAAGCTCAAAAGCCAGCTCACCCTGGCCGGCTACAGCCACGTGACCCAGGTGGTGAGCCCCGGCGAATATGCGGTACGCGGTGGGTTGATCGACCTGTTCCCCATGGGCAGTTTGGTGCCCTACCGGGTGGATTTGTTTGACGACGAGATCGACAGCATCCGCACCTTCGACCCCGACAGCCAACGCAGCCTGTACCCGGTGCCTGAAGTGCGCCTGCTGCCCGGCCGCGAGTTCCCCATGGACGACGACGCTCGTGCCAAGTTCCGCAGCCGCTGGCGCGAGCTGCTCGAGGGGGACCCGACCAAGAGCCGTATCTACAAAGACATCGGCGCGGGTGTGGCAACCGCCGGTATTGAGTACTACCTGCCCCTGTTTTTTGATGACACGGCCACCGTGTTCGACTACGTGGGGGCAGACGCCACCGTGGTCTTGCATGGCGATCTGGAGCCGGCCTTCCAGCGTTTCTGGCAAGACACCAAAGACCGCTACCGCCTGGTGCACGGCGACCCCGAGCGCCCGGTGCTGCCGCCCGAGAGCCTGTTTCTGGCGACCGAGCAGTTTTATGCCAAGGCCAATGCCCACGCCCAGCTAGCGATTCGCCCGCAAGCGGACGGCACCGAGTTTGCAGAGCTCGGCCCCTTGCCCGAGCTGGGTGTCCAGCGCGGTACCGAAGACCCCTTGGCCCTGCTCAAGCAGCATGCCCGCAACACCCCGCAGCGCCTGCTGGTGTTGGCCGAGAGCGATGGCCGGCGCGAAAGCCTGCTGGACTTTTTGCGGGCCTCGCAATTCAGCCCGCCGGCTTTTGACAGCCTGCAAGGGTTTCTGGACAGCAAGGAGCCCATCGGCATCGCCACCTCGGGCCTGACCAAGGGCTTCAGCTGGTTGGAGATGGGCATCGACCTCATCACCGAGACCGAGCTATTTGCCGCCGGGCCCACCACCCGCCGCCGCAAAAAGCAGGAGCAGGTCAGCGATGTGGAGGCGCTGATCAAAGACCTCTCCGAGCTTAATGTCGGCGACCCGGTGGTCCACAGCGCCCACGGCATCGGCCGCTACCGCGGTCTGATCCATATGGACATGGGCAACAAAAACGCCGCGGGCGAACCGGAGCTGCAAGAATTTTTGCACCTCGAATATGCCGACAAGGCCACGCTCTATGTGCCGGTGAGCCAGCTGCAAATGATCAGCCGCTACACCGGCGTGAGCGCCGACGAGGCGCCCCTGCACCGCTTGGGCAGCGGCCAATGGGAAAAAGCCAAACGCAAAGCCGCCGAACAGGTGCGCGACAGTGCGGCCGAGCTGCTCAACATCTACGCCCGCCGAGCGGCACGCGAGGGGCATGCGTTCCGCTACAGCGCGGGCGACTACGAGACGTTTGCCAACGACTTCGGCTTTGAAGAGACCGCCGACCAGAAGGCCGCTATCCACTGCGTGATTCAAGACATGATCTCCCCCCGCCCGATGGACCGTTTGGTCTGCGGCGATGTGGGCTTTGGCAAGACCGAGGTGGCGCTGCGCGCCGCATTTGTGGCCGTCACCGGCGGCAAGCAGGTCGCCTTTTTGGCGCCGACCACCCTGTTGGCGGAGCAGCACTTCCAGACACTGGTGGACCGCTTCGGCAAATGGCCGGTCAAGATCGCCGAGATGAGCCGTTTCCGCAGTGCCAAAGAAATCACTGCTGCCCTCAAAGGCGTGGCCGATGGCACGGTGGACATCGTGGTGGGCACCCACAAGCTGCTGTCTGAGAGCACCCAGTTCAAAAACCTGGGCCTCTTGATCATCGACGAAGAGCACCGTTTCGGCGTGCGCCACAAAGAGCAAATGAAGGCGCTGCGCGCCGAGGTGGACGTGCTCACCCTGACCGCCACCCCGATTCCGCGCACCTTGGGCATGGCGCTCGAAGGCCTGCGCGATTTGAGCGTGATTGCTACCGCCCCCCAACGGCGCCTGGCGATCAAGACCTTTGTGCGCACCGAGGGCAATGGCGTGATCCGCGAGGCGGTGCTGCGCGAACTCAAGCGCGGCGGACAGGTCTATTTCCTGCACAACGAAGTGGAGACCATCGAGAACCGCCGCCAAAAGCTCGAGGAGCTGCTGCCCGAGGCGCGCATCGCCGTGGCCCACGGCCAGATGCCCGAGCGCCAGCTCGAAGCGGTGATGCGCGACTTTGTAGCCCAGCGCTTCAACCTGCTGCTGTGCTCCACCATTATTGAGACCGGTATTGACGTGCCGAGTGCCAACACGATTGTGATGAGCCGCGCCGACAAGTTCGGGCTGGCCCAGCTGCACCAATTGCGCGGCCGCGTCGGGCGCAGCCACCACCAAGCCTATGCCTATTTGATGGTGCCCGACCTGGAAGGCCTGACCAAACACGCCCAACAACGCCTGGACGCCATCCAACAGATGGAAGAGCTGGGCAGCGGCTTTTATCTGGCGATGCACGACCTCGAGATCCGCGGTGCCGGCGAGGTGCTGGGCGAAAACCAAAGCGGCAACATGCTGGAAGTGGGCTTTCAGCTCTACAACGAGATGCTGTCCGAGGCGGTGCGCTGCCTCAAAAACGGCCAGGAGCCGGACCTGCTGAGCCCGCTCAATGTCACGACCGACATCAACTTGCACGCCCCTGCCCTGCTGCCCGACGACTACTGCGGCGATGTGCACTTGCGCCTGTCGTTCTACAAAAAGCTGGCTACCGCCAAAAACACCGACCAGGTGGATGCGTTGCTGGAAGAAATTGTGGACCGCTTCGGCAAACTGCCCGCGCAAGCGCAAACCTTGATCGATGTGCACCGCCTGCGGGTGATTGCCAAGCCCTACGGCGTGCTCAAGGTCGATGCGGCACCGGGTGTGATCAACATCACTTTCAAAAAGAACCCGCCGATCGAGATGATCAAGATCATCGAGTTGATCCAGAAAAACAAGCACATCAAGCTGGCCGGCAACGAGAAGCTGCGCATTGAGCGCGAGCTGCCCGAAGTCAAAGACCGGGCCCAGATGGTGCGCGATATCCTGCGCGCCCTGGGTCAGCCCAAGGTGGAAACGGCAGCCGCTTAAAGACCAAATTTGCCTCTAGCGCCCGACTACATTGCGCAAGAAGCTCCTCTATTGATAGCAAAAACAATGTCCAGCACCGAACCTACTCCCGGCCTCGTCGTTCAAAACCTGCCTGCCAAACTGCGCTTGAGCGACTACAAGCTCATCGCGTTTGACATGGATTCGACCCTGATCAACATCGAATGCATCGACGAAATCGCCGATGCCGTGGGTCGCAAAGCCGAGGTGGCCGCCATCACCGAAGCTGCCATGCGCGGCGAAATCACCGACTTCAAAGACAGCCTGCGCCGCCGATTGGCCCTGTTGCAAGGCGTGACAGTGGCCGATCTGGAAGGCGTCAAAACCCAGCGACTCCGACTCAACCCGGGCGCGGCTGCCTTGGTCGCGGCCTGCCAGAAGGCCGGCTTGAAAGTGCTGCTAGTCAGCGGCGGATTCACCTACTTTGCGGAACACGTGTGTGCGCTGCTGGCTATCGACTTCATGCGCTCCAACGCGCTGGAAATTGAGGGCGGCGCGCTCACCGGGGGCTTGATCCAGCAAAGCTGGGGCGAGATTTGCGACGGCGCAGAGAAGCGCCGCACGCTGCTCGAGGTAGCGTCCCTGATGAACATTCGCCCCGAGCAGTGCATTGCCATGGGCGATGGTGCCAACGACCTGCCAATGATGGGGGCGGCCGGCCTCTCCGTGGCCTACCACGCCAAGCCTGCAGTGCGCGCGCAAGCCCAGGTGGCCATCAACGAGGGTGGGCTGGATCGCCTGCTGGAAGTGTTGGCTGACTGACCACTGCCTTGGTGGCAAAGCTTTTAGATGCCTAAGCGTTGTGAAGCTTGGCTTGTCCCTGTTCCACCGCAAAGCGAGCCAGTGTGCTGATGCCGCTGTCCACGCGGGTCACGTCATCCACCACCCGCAAACTCACCTCTAACTGCCGGGCCGTGAATTCGGCGACCCCGTAACCCCGCCGCTCTCGGTCGGTGAACACAAAGTGCGGGTTCTCGGCGAGCACCGTAGCAGCTCCGTCGTTGCTGCCCCCGCGCGAGGTGATGCTGGTGCCGCAAAACTCGACGCCCACCGCTGCACTGTCGGGGCGGCTGTAGTCCGCCTTGACGTGCCCGACCCAGTTGGCATGCACATCGCCCCCCAGAAACACCGGGTTGCTGACGCGGTATTTTTGAAGTGCTTGGGTGAGCCGGCTGCGGGCAGGCGCATAGCCATCCCAGCCGTCGTTGCTGAGTACTTGCCCCTCACCGGGGCGGAAATCGCGCTGCCCGAACACGGTTTGCTGGGCTAATACGCTCCAGGTCGCACCACCTGCTTTTAACGATTGGTCCAGCCAGCGCTCTTGCACCGCGCCCAGCAAGCTGCGGGACGGGTCACTCCACGAGGCGCATTGCGCGGGGTTCACGGTGCTGGAGCCCGGAGCACCCGCCTTGGTACAGGCCTGCCGGTCCCGGTATTGGCGGTCATCCAGCGTGTGCAGCACGGCCAGATTGCCGAAGGCCACACGGTCATAGAGCCGCAGTTCGCTGCCCGGCTGCATCACGCCCTGCAGGGCTTTTTGCAGCGTAATGGCCCGCAAGGGCATGTGCTCGTAATACGCCTGGTAGGCGGCAGCACGGCGGGCCGCGAAATCCACACCTTCCGGCCCGTGGGTGCCTTGGTTAAGGCCCGCGTAGTCGTTTTGCACTTCGTGGTCGTCCCAGGTGAATATCCACGGACAATCCGCATGCATGGCTTGCAGGTCTGGGTCGCTTTTGTACAGGGCATAGCGGGCGCGGTAATCGTCCAGCGTCACCGTGGCGGCGCTCGGCACCTTGCGCACCGCTTTGCTGCTGCCCCCGTATTCGTAGATGTAATCGCCCAAAAACACCACCGCATCGAGCGACTCCGCGCGCATATGCCGGTAGGCGCTGTAAAAGCCATGCTCCCAATGCTGGCACGAGGCGTAGCCCAGCCGCAGCCGGGAGGCCACAGCCACCGGTGCCGGGAAGGTGCGGGTGTGCCCGACAGCGCTGCTGGCCTGCCCCACCTGAAACCGGTAAAAGTACCACCGATCCGGCTCCAGCCCTTGGAGCTCCACGTGCACCGCATGCCCCAACTCGGGCAATGCCATTGCGGTACCGCTCTGCACCATGCGCTTAAAGCCCTCGTCGTGGGCAAGCTCCCAGCGCACTGCCACAGACTCCCGCAAACTGCCGGGCTGGGCAGGGTCCGCTGCCAACCGGGTCCAGAGCACAACGCCGTCGTGCCGGGGCGACCCGCTGGCAACTCCGAGCGCAAAAGGGTCACCGCTGGTTCTCCATTGGCTCCGGGCGCTGCCTGGCAACCAAAGGCCGGCAGCACTCGCACCTGCAAGGGCCAGCAGGCGGCGGCGATCGGCGGTGAATAAGTGGCTGCCCATAGCGCGCAGATCAGCCGGCCGCGATCTGCCGAAGGGCTTGCTCAAACACTTCGGGCGGCTGGCCACCCGAGATCAAATGCTTGTCATTGATGACCACGGCCGGCACCGAGTTGATGCCCGCGCTGAGATAAAACTGCTCCTGCTCGCGCACCAAGTCTGCATAGTCGTCTCCCGCCAGAATAGCGCGGGCCTCCTCACCGGAGAGGCCAACCGACTCGGCCGCTTCGACCAGCACCGCGTGCTGACTTGGGTCTTTGCCATCGGTGAAATAGGCCTTGAACAGTGCTTTTTTCAGCGCGGTTTGCAAGCCGGTGTCTTCAGCCCAGTGCAGCAGGCGGTGGGCATCAAAGGTGTTGTAGATGCGGGCGCGCTTGTCCATGTTGAAGGTGAACCCCAGTGCCTCGCCACGAACGCGGATGTTCTCGCGGGCGGCGGCGGCTTGCTCGGGGGTAGAACCGTACTTTTTACTCAAGTGTTCAGTGATGTCTTCACCTTCGGGCACCATGTTCGGGTTGAGCTCAAAAGGCTGGAAGTGCATCTGTACCGCCACTTCGCCATCAAGGCGCTGTAGCGCGGTTTCAAGGGATTGCAGCCCGATGGCGCACCAGGGGCAAGACACATCGGAAACAAAGTCGATTTTGAGGGTGGTTGGGGTCATAGCAAATGGGTGCGTTGGGCAATGGGGTAAGAAAGAAACAGCGATGTTCCAGAGAAATGGTGCAGCGCCACATAAAATCAAGGCCGCTGCATTTTTTTACCCCCCGACTGTATGTCCGCCGTACGCTTTTTGGTTGCTGACAGCAGCCCCGCCCTCCACACTTTCGCCAGAAAAATGATCGTGGGTTATGGGTTTGAAGCCAATTGGATCCATACCGCAGCCTCCGCAGAGTCCGCATTGGCGCTAGCCAATGACATCGAGCCCCACTTTGTGCTCACTGACTGCTTCAGCCGCGAGGCAACTACCGGCCTTCAACTGGTGGAGACCTTGCGAGCGCGCCTGCCCGGCCTGCGTTGGGCCCTGATGAGTATGGAGCTCAGCAGCGCACTCGGCAGTCGCGCGGCGACGCTCGGTGCCATGTTTCAGCTGCGCAAGCCATTCACCGCGCCGGAAATGCAAACCGCCATGGGCAAAGCGCTCGAAACCTGGGGCCAGGAGTTTGATGAAGTCGGCCGTCGCATGCCGGGCTACCGACGCCCGCGCTATAGCGGTGCGCCCTATCTGCCAAGCAACACACCCACTTTCAAGGCGGGCGACTTGGTCGAATACAACGGGGTGCGCCAGACGGTGAAAAGCGTGATCATCAGCCGCGGGGAGCTCAGCGTTCAGCTCAGTGACTACCCCGGCGTTGTTGCGGTCCACAAGCTCTTCAAGTACTGACCCGGCGGCTGACACCGCAGCGCGGCGTCAGCGTCAGCATCTTCGTGAACCGGGCGCCTCAAAGCGTCTTACAGCGCCTGGCCCAAGCGGGCAATACCCTCTTCAATCTTGGCAACATCAGCTGTGGCAAAGCTCAAGCGCAGCGTCGTCATATCCGGGTCATGGGCATAAAACGGGGCCCCGGGTACAAAAGCCACCAGCTTGTCGATCGCCCGTTTGGCAAAGTCGCCTGCGTGGGTCGGCTTGCTGTTGGCTCCGGTCAGCCGCGCCCAGAAAAACATGCCGCCTTGTGGCGCATCGAAAGCAATCGCATCGCCCAACTCGGCTTGCAGGCGGGCTGCCATCACGCGGGCGCGCTCGGCGTAGGTGGCTCGCACAGCAGCCAGCGCGGTCGGCAGGCGGTTGAGCGTCAGGTAATGGGCGGCGGTGGCCTGGGTCAGGTTGCTGGTGTGCGCGTCGCTGAATTGTTTGCACATGGTGGCGCGGCCCAACAAAGCCGGCGGCGCAATCAACCAGCCCACCCGTAGACCCGGGCTCAGCACCTTGCTGAACGAGCCGCAATGCGCCAGCCACTCGCGGCTGCCGGGGACCGAGTCACTCAAGGCCAACAGGCTGGGCGGGGGCGCCTGGTCGAAGAACAATTCGCCATAGGGGTCGTCTTCCACCACCAGGGTTTGGGTGCGAGCCGCGATTTCGAGAATGCGTTTGCGGCGCTCCAGGCTCAGCATGGCGCCACTCGGGTTGCCGAAAGACGGAATCAAGTACACCAGCTTGGGCTTGTGTTCCTCGATCAGGGCTTCGAGCTTGTCGACATCCACCCCATGGGCATCGATCGGAGCACCGATCACCTGCGCGCCGTAGAGCCTGAAACATTGGATCGTGGCCAGAAACGTTGGCGCCTCCATGATGACCTTGTCGCCGGGGGAAATCATGGTCTTGCCGATCAGGTCCAGCGCTTGCTGGCTACCGGTGGTGACGATCAGGCCATCCGGCGCAACGGTGGCGCCTTTGCCGGCCATGTGCAGGCTGATGCCTTCGCGCAGCGGTTGGTAGCCTTCAGTGGCACCGTATTGCAAAACCGGGCCGGGGTTGTTTTTCAATACCGCGTCGGTGGACTCGCGAATGCCTTCCACATCGAACAGGGCCGGATCCGGAAAGCCACCGGCAAAACTGATGATGCCGGGCTTGCCCAAAAGCTTGAAAAGCTCGCGAATGGCAGACGTTTCGACATTGTTCAGGCGATCAGCGAATAGCATATTTAAATTCACATTTCAAACAAAAAATTATTAAAAATTAGCAAGAAACCAGATTTTCAAACCACCAGAAAACAGGTAGATTGTGTCTGTGTCCCGGTCATTTATTCATTTCAGGAGCCACCATGACGCAGCTTGCAGCCTTTTTTGAATCCGTCAAATTACCTTCGATGTCTGAGGTTGCACACGCCCTCATTCAGTCACTCAATGACGACGATGTGGGGATACCGGAGATCCGCGACCTGATCAGCCAGGATCCGGCACTCTCGGCCAAACTTCTGCGACTGGCCAATTGTGCCCAGTTTGGCCTGCCGCGCGGCGTCTCCTCGCTGGACGACGCCATCACCATGGTCGGTATGCAGAAAGTCCGTACTTTAGCGCTGGGCGCCTGCCTTTCTGAGTCGTTTCCGATCATCGAAGGCTTGGACCGCAAAGAATTCTGGCGCACCAGCATGGCGTGCGCCGGTTACTCCCAGTGGCTGGCCGTGGGCCTGGGCATGGACGGCCAGGAAGCCTGGTTGACCGGCATGATGCTGCGCTTGGGCGAGCTGCTCATCGTGCAGGCGGAGCCCGCAGTGTTGCAAGAGATCGAAAAACTCCCGCATATCCCCGGTGTACGCTGGCAACGCGAGGCCCGCCTGGTCGGCTTTACCGAAGGCCAGATCACCTCGGAGTTGGCACGGCGCTGGAATTTCCCGCCCCAGATTGTTCAGGCGCTGGCCCAGTCTGCCGACCCGGTCACCCCCAATGGTTTCTCACGACTGGCGGGCGTGGTGCACCTCGCGGGCTTGATGGCCGAGACCGACCACAACGGCCCGGAAGTCATCGACACACTGCCGCCCGAGGTGGTCACTGCCTTGATGCTGGACAATGAATGGCTGCACGCCAAATTCCCGGCGCAAGAAAACTTCATCAATGTGACCAGTCTGTGAAACCTGCCCAGATCGAACAATTTTTTTCCACGCTACAAGCTGCCAACCCTCACCCCCAGACTGAACTGGAGTTCAGTTCGGTGTTTGAGTTGTTGGCAGCTGTTCTTTTGTCGGCGCAGGCCACGGATGTGGGGGTGAACAAGGCCACCCGACGGCTCTTTGCCTTGGCCAACACACCCCAGAAAATAATCGATCTGGGTATTGCGGGTCTTGAAGACCACATCAAAACGATAGGCCTGTTCCGCAGCAAAGCCAAACACCTGATGGAGGCCTGCCGCATGTTGGTCGAACAACATGGCGGCGAGGTGCCTGCCGACCGCGAGTCACTGGAAGCCCTGCCCGGCGTGGGCCGAAAAACGGCCAATGTGGTGCTCAACGTGGCATTCGGGCAACCCACCATGGCGGTTGACACCCATTTGTTCCGGCTCGGCAACCGCACTGGCCTTGCACCGGGCAAAATGCCTTTGGCAGTCGAGCTCAAGCTCCTCAAGCGTATTCCGGCCCGCTATTTGGTCGATGCGCACCACTGGCTGATTTTGCACGGCCGCTACGTGTGCCAAGCACGCAAACCTTTATGCCAGTCATGCTCCGTTCATGCGTATTGCGGATATAAACTGAAGGGGTGAACCGCGATTCCCTCGCGGAGGGCAGCCCACTACAAAAAGCTTTCATGGCGGACATCAACACCTTTATCCAAGCGGTCAAACTTCCGGTGATGCCGGAGGTCGCGCAAGCGCTGATCCGCACCCTCACCGACGACGATGCCGATGTGGTCACCGTGCGTGACATCATCGCCAAAGACCCTGCACTCACCACTACCCTGCTGCGCATGGCGAATAGTGCGCTGTTCGGCCTGTCCCGCAGCGTGACCACCCTCGACAACGCGGTCAGCGTGGTTGGCATGGCGCAGATCCGGGCGCGCGCATTGGGCATTTGCATGTCGCAGGTTTTCAAGTTGCCGGATGGCATTAACCGGCTGGAATTCTGGCGCTACAGCATGGTGAGCGCGGGGTACTCCAAATTTTTGGCCCATCAACTCAAGCTGGACGAGCAGCAAGCCTGGCTGACTGCGACCATGTTGCGGCTCGGCGAGCTCCTGGTGGCTTTGCACACCCCAGCGGTGATCGCTGATTTAGAAGCCAAACCTTGCGAGCCCGGTGAGCGTTGGGCCCGCGAACAGCGCTTGGTCGGGCACCACGAAGGTGAAATCACTGGCGAAATCGCCCGTCGCTGGGACTTCCCCGACGAGGTGGTGCACGCCCTGACCCATTGCGCTGCCCCATTGGCTGCGGCGGCCCCGTCGAAACTCTGTGCCGTAGTGCACTTGGGCGCGTTGTGGGCCGACCAAAGCAAAACGCTGGCGGAGGTGCAGGCGGCCATCGCAGCCTCGCCACAAGATGTCATGAACTTTCTGGGACTGGACGCCCAACAACTCATCGACACCGCGCCGGACCCCGAGCAGTTCAGCGATATCTCGGCTCTGCTTCACTGAGACATCTGCGCGAGGCGGCTACCGCCCACAAAAAAGGCTCCCCAACAGGGAGCCTTTTTTCTTGTGTTGCTGCGAATCAGCCCTTGAGCAGTGCGCCCAAAGAGCCCAGCAAATCACCCGCGTTGCCCAGGCCTCCGGTTGGCAATGTGCCTCCGGGTGTGAGCTTGTCCACCAAGCCGGGCAGCATGGTGGAGAGCTGGCCTGCCACATCGCCGGAATTCAAACCCAACTGCTGCGCGAAGCCAGACAGGGCGTCGCCCCCTAACACTTGGGTCAACTGGTCTGCAGAGACCGGCTGGTTGGCACCGCTGCCAATCCACGAGGCCACCACATCGCCGAGGCCCGCTTCCTGGAATTTGCTGACCAAACCCTGCAAACCGCCAAGGCTGCCATCATTTGCAAGCAACTGGCTGGCCAACTGCATGAGCTGCGGGTTGCCTTGCACCATTCCCATGATGTCTTGCAGGCCGCCGGAGCCACCGTTTTGCGCCACGGCGCTCAGTACGGAATCAAATAGTCCCATCCCCATCTCCTAGAGTGAATTGAAAAACCGGTGGCAGTGTGACACAAGCCCGTGAACGTTGGTTAAAGACAGACCCACTCGCCAAATGCCGGGCCGGCCACCGGCCACTCGGAGGCGTGCGCGATCGTGCGTCGGCCCTCGCTCAGCAACTGCGCAGCCCGGGCCACACCCGCATGGCTGATCCACACCTCGTGATCCCCGGTGTTACTGCGATAAGCGCCCCAGGCGTCAGCTACCCGCGCCATAAACCCGGCCACCGTTTCACCGCCGCCAAATGCGTGGTGCGCAAAATCATCGGTCCAGGCTGCCATCTGCTGCGCGGAGATATCTGCCCACAGCGTGCCCTCGTGGGTGCCAAAGCCCATTTCCATGAGCCGCGCATCCGGCTGGCAATCAAGAGCCAAATCAGGCCGCAGCGCACACAGCGCTTGCATGAGGCGCTCACATCTTTGTAGCGGAGAATAGCGCAGGCGGGCACTCATGGGCAGCACTTGGGCCGCTGCAAGGGCCGCAGACTCGGTGAGCGCCGCATCGGCCGGAATGTCTAGTTGGCCATAGCAGCTACCGGGCGCAATCAGGGGCACAGCATGGCGCACGATCCACAAGCTCATGGCGTGGCACCCGCGGGCCACAACCCCCAAGCCAGCGCCAGACCCAGGTAAAACGCAATTTCACTGACCTGCTGCGCTGCGCCAAGGCAGTCGCCGGTGAAGCCTTGCAAACGCTTGGCAAACCAGCGGTGCATCCAGGCCCACGCCAACATGCTGAATCCAGTCGCCAAGCCCCAGAGAGGCCACAGGTTGATTGAGGATGACACATTTTTTGCTACCAAATGCATAGCATCAGGCGCAAACCCTACGAGAGCTAGAGCCATAAAACACCATAAATGGGCCACCCCCAAGGCGGGCAGACTGATCTGCGCCGCCAGCGGTTTGGACTTGGAGACTGCACTATCCCCCACATGCGGCAGCAGCCGGATGGTGAGCAGCGGCCAGGTGCGCGACACCACATGCGCAGCAAACACGCCTGCCACCATCAAGCCCATGCTGAGCGAACCCAGCATGGTCAACAAGGCCACTTTGCACAGCAGTGCCATCATGACCGCAATCGCCCCGAAGGCACCCACGCGCGAGTCCTTCATGATCTCCAGCGCCCGCTCGCGGTTGTAGCTACCACCTAAGCCATCAGCCACATCAGCCAAGCCGTCCTCGTGGAAGGCACCAGTCATCACCACGCTCAGGGCAGTGCCCAAGGTGGCAGCCACTAAGGGGGCAAAAGGGCCTGCGGGCAACAGCGCCAACAAGCCCCACGTCAGCAGCGCCACCACGCCGCCTACCAGCCAGCCCACGCCGGGAAAGTGCGCCGCACTGGCGCGCAGCATGGCCGGGCTGAAGCCCACCCAGTCAGCCAAGCGGCCAGTCACCGGCACGCGGCTGAAAAACTGCAGGGCCAGCAGGTAGTGGCGGATGAAGCTACGCATGGCTACCGCGCGCCGGGCTCAACCCACCGCTACCGAGGCGTCTGACTTTTCAGACACGCCGGCTGACGCAAAACTCGCCATGTCGCGCAGAACCGTGCAGGCTGACTGCAGTAGCGGCCAAGCCAGTGCCGCGCCCGAGCCTTCGCCCAAGCGCAAGCCCAGGTCGAGCAAAGCCTGCACGCCCAGGTGCTGCAACATGAATTCATGGCCCCGCTCGCCCGAGCGGTGCGCAAACACACAGCGCTGCAACACATGGGGCTGCAAGGCATGCGCCACCACAATCGCGCTGGTGGCAATAAAGCCGTCCACCACGATCACCCGCCGCTCCTGGGCCGCCTGCAACACCGCGCCCACCATGGTCGCGATCTCAAACCCACCGAAGGCCGCCAATGCATCCAGCGGCGATGTCGCTTTGGAATGCAAGGCCAGCACCTCGCGCAACACCTCGGTTTTGCGCTGGACCGCAGGTGCATCCAGGCCGGTTCCGGCACCAGTGCACACGGCAATACCCAACCCACCCAGCCGCGCCAGCAATAGAGACGCGGCGGACGTGTTGCCGATACCCATTTCCCCCAACAAAAGCGCATTGCCAGGCAAATCCTTCACCAGCTCCATGCCATGTTGCAAAGCCTGATCGCGTTGAGCTGAAGTCATGGCAGGCTGTGCAGAGGAATCTGCCGTTCCCTGCTCGGCACCTTGTGCCTTGCGAACCTGCAGCCCAGAACGGGTGGCCCCCGTTGGCAAACCGGCCAGAAAGTCGTGCTTCACACCACAGTCCACCACCGTCAAGGCAATACCGTTCTGTTTGGAAAGCACGCTCACCGCAGCGCCACCGGCCAGAAAGTTCTCCACCATCTGCCAGGTCACGTCACTCGGAAACGCCGAGATGCCCCGGGCGGTCAACCCGTGGTCACCCGCAAACACCACCATTTGCGGCTGCTCCAGCACCGGCGCGGTGCTGCCCAAAATCTGGCCGATCTTGAGCGCCACATCCTCCAGGCGCCCGAGCGAGCCTAGCGGCTTGGTTTTGTTGTTGAGCGTCTCTTGCAGTGCTTGCGTCAATGCCGGATCGGCAATATCGGCCAAGGCAGTCCGCCCGAGAGCGAGGTCCCAAGCGGCTGCAATGTCGTGGTGAATTTCGGAAGTTTGGGCGTACGAGCCCGATGCGGCGTGCGCCGGCGATGTATTCATGGCATTCCCCTGTGCTGAATCAAAAAAGCACAGCCCGGCCTTGCTGTGCATAAACAACATCAGGCCGGTCTTCTGGCTCGGAATCACCTGACCCCACGCACCTTCCCGGCCTTGGCGGCCAGTGGCATACAGCGCGGGTCATCCTCCTTACAGCGTTGGGCACGCGACGGATTCACACCGTCTTCCCGATTCTCCCCAAGCCGTGGCAAGGGGCACCTGAAGCGGTCAATGATAGCAGCGGCGCACCGCTGGAATAACCGCCAGCGACACCCGCCCAGAACGCAGTTTCAGCGCCCGACCAGCCCATCCAACACGCCGGGCCCAAAGTGATTGCCGATGTAATCCGCGAGCCCGTCAAACACCTTGTCCAAGGTGGGCACCTCGCCCTGCAGACGCTCGCCAAATAAGGCTTGCAAGACGGCTGCATCCTCCAAGATGCCGTGCAAATACACACCCATGACGTTGCCAGCCGTGTTGCACCAACCCAAGTCGTCCGGCAACACCGCGTGGGCCACATTACCCGCCGCCGCCATGGCCACATGCTGCGCCGTTTGCCCGTGATGAATCTCGTATCCAGCGACAGGCACGCCAGCTAACGCTGCCCAAGGAGAGGCTGTCCCGACATCGCTGCCGCCCACACCCGCGCCGGAGGGGGCATGGCCGGGGGCCGATTTCTGCGCGTTTGGCAGCATGAGGCCCCCGGCCGTGCCCCCTTCGGCGCGCGCCTGCCAAGAAGCCAAAAACCGCGTCGAGGTGTGCCGAACCGTCTTGTCCTCCGCAAACACCGTCACCAGCGGCAACAGCCCCAACCCCGGCGCATTCCCATCAATCCCGTGCGGATCAATCAAGGCCTCGCCCAGCATCTGCAAGCCCCCGCACACCCCCAGCACCGCCCCACCCTGCCCCGCATGCCGAGCCACCGCAGCATCCAGACCCTGCGCACGCAACCACGCTAGGTCGCCACTCGTGTGCTTGGAGCCAGGCAGGATGATCCAGTCGGTAGGCTTTAGCCCTGCCAGCTCGCTGGGGCTGCGCACCCATTGCAACTTGAGCCCGGGAATGTTCTTGAGCGGCTGGAACTCGTCCAAGTTACTCATGCGCGGATAGGCAATCACCGCCACCGTCAGGTCCACCGAACCGCGCGCCACGCTGCGGTCGTCAAACACGCCATCTTCTTCAGGCAGCCCATGCTGCCACCACATGGGCAACACTGCCACCGTGGGCACGCCGGTCAGTTCCTGCAAGCGCTCTGGCGCTGGCGACAACAGGCTGGCATCGCCCCGGAACTTGTTCAGCACAAAGCCCTTGATCAGCCGCCGCTCGTCCTCAGGTAGCAAAGCCCAGGTGCCATACAAGTGGGCAAACGCGCCGCCCTTATCGATATCGCTCACCAGCAAACATGCCGCATCGGCATGCTTGGCCACCCGCATGTTGACCACATCGCTGCTAGAGAGGTTGATCTCGGCGGGTGATCCGGCGCCCTCAATCACCACTACATCGTTTTCCGCACGCAGCTCGTCCAGCGCGGCGGCAATCTGCGGCCACACCTTCAGGCTGCGGCCGCGCCAGGGCAAGGCGCTCAGCTCGAGGCTCACCTGCCCCATGAGCACCACCTGGCTGTGGGTGTCGCGCTCGGGCTTCAAGAGCAAGGGGTTCATGCGCACTTCCGGCACGGTGCGGGCTGCCAGTGCCTGAAAGTACTGCGCGCTGCCGATCTCGCCCTGCCCGCTGGCCGAGGACACGACCCGCGCGTTGTTGCTCATGTTCTGCGCCTTGAAGGGCACTACTTTGAGGCCCTGCCGCGCGTAGTAACGGCACAGGGCCGTGGTCACCCAGCTCTTGCCAGCGCCACTGGTGGTGCCCAGCACCATGATGCATTTAGCGGTCATATTTCAAAGTTATCGGTTGGTAGCTTGTGCAGTTACCTGCAACAAATCAGTCACTGCTGGCACTGGCAACACACCCAGCCGCACCCAGCCGGGTAGGCCGAAAGAGGTCGCGTCGCGCAGCTTGATGCCGTGGGTTCGCAAGGTTGCCAACAGGGTAGGCAAATCGATACCCTCAGGCGCGCGGGCGCAGAAAAAATTGGCATTGCTGGGCATCACCGTCCAGCCGGCGTTTTCGAGCATGTCCACTTGGTGCTGCTTCCACTGGCGCAAGGTGCCCAGACTCTCGGTTACCCACGCCTGCGTGTCCGCTTGCGCCCAAGCGCTCAACATGGCCACGCCATGCGCGCCCAGCACCCACGAGGGCGCCATTGCGTCCAGCGCAAGTGCAGCCGCCCGCGCATGTACGGGTGCAATCGCGTAGGCGGCGCGTACACCCGTCAGGCCCAGCGCCTTGTTGGGGGAAAACAATTGCCACACGGTATCGCGCTGCTTTGCGCCCAACGCTGACTCGCCGCTCAAACGCAAGGGCGCATACGCCCCATCCAGCACCAGCGTGCTGCGCTCCAGCACTTGGGGCCAGCCGGTGTGGTTCTGGCCCGTCGGGCTGGCGGGGTCGCAGGCCCAGACCAGATCGGCGGCATCTGCATCGGCGCAGGGCGCCAAGCCCCAAGCCTGCGCCGCATGTGCGTAGTCGCCATAGGCGTGCTGTGGCAGGTGCACCCTGCTCCCGCCTCCTTGGCGCACCCAGGCACTGATACGAAAGATAAATTCACTGGCGCTGCCCGCCAGCACCACTCGCCAGGGCTCCACACTGTGGTGGGCAGCCAAGGCCGCTTTCAAGGCGATGTATTGCGGGTCTGGGTAGCGGGTCGCGTCGGCGGACTGCACTGCGGCCTGGGCGATGGGGCACGGGCCGCAGGCGTTGCTGTTGGTTGAGAAGTCGTGCAGCGCCACCCCGCCCGCGTCGGGCCCGCCGTGGATTCGTATTACCGCGTCCAACTCAAACCCCGATTGCTATCAAAAGAAGAGCTACCAGCGCAATCACTACCTGCGCCAGCACTGCTTTTGATGCATAAACCTGTGCCGCTTTGGTGTCAGCCGCCTGTGCCGCGCGCCCCTCGGGGTTGAGCACATACACCGCCGGTTTGTGCAAGGCCACACCCAGCACCAAGGCCATGGCGGCCATGGGCCAGCCGCTGTTGGGTGACGGGGTTTTGCGGGCCTCGGCGCGAAGTGGGCTGCGCAGGGCCCAGCCGCGCCGGCCGGCGACCAGCAAGAGCAGCACGGCCGTAATGCGCGCTGGTACCCAGCTCAGCACGTCGTCGGCGCGGGCGGCCCACTTGCCGGCCCAGGCCCAGTTTTGCCCCTTGTACACACCCGGGTAGCCCCACATGGCATCGGCCGTGTTGGCAAAGCGGTAGAGCACGGCGCCCGGCAAACCCAGCAGCAAAAACCAGAACATGGGCGCCACCACCGAATCGTTGAGGTTCTCGGCCAGGGTTTCGATAGCGCTCTCGCGCACCTGCACTTCGGTGAGCTGCGTCACATCCCGGCTCACCAGCCAGCGCAGGCGTTCCCGCCCGGCGTCCAGCGATACGGAGAGCGCCGCCTCCACGGCCTGCACCTCGCTTTTGAGCATGGCCAGTGCGAGCATGGGCTTGAGCAGCAGACCCATCAGCACGCCGGCAGCCCACCAGGGCAGCTCTAAAGTAGCCCCTTGCAGTAGCAAAGCCGCTATCAAAAACAGAGCAGCACCCGCAATCCACATGAGCGCAGCGAGCACAAAAGCCCTTAAATCCCGGGCCTCCGGGTCTTGCAGTGCCAGCCGCTGCACCCGATCACCCGCACGGCCCAAGAAGTTACCCATCCACACCACCGGGTGCATGCGCACCGGGGGCTCGCCCCAGCGGCGGTCTACCCACAGGGCAACGATCAGGGCGACGCCCACGGCGCCGGCCCAATGCTGGGGGGTGAATTCAGTAGTCATGGAGAGAACGAATCTGGTAACGGTGCCGAAACGGGGCTTGCAACAGGGCTGGGCGCACGATCATACGTGCGTCAAGCTGCATTAAGGTTGGTCATGCATAGTGAGGTTTTTAGAGAGGGGATAGTGAGATACTTGAGAGTTACCGACGCGTTTCCCCTCGTGCAAAGCCATCTTTCCCCCCCACTGCCAGCGAGCCCCGCATTCAGGGCTGGTGCCCCGGCGCGCTGCGGCCCATGCCGTCCGGCGACGGGCTGGTGGTGCGAGTCCGGCCGACCTTGGGGTGCCTCACGCCCATGCAGGCGCAAGGACTGGCCGGATTGGCGCAGCAATACGCATCACCCGTGCTGGAACTCACCAGCCGGGCCAACCTGCAGCTGCGCGGCGTTTGCCCCGACAGCTACCCCGCCTTGATCAACGGCCTGCGCTCTTTGGGCTTGCTCGATGAGCGTGCTGACATCGAAGCTCGCCGCAACCTGTTAATTAGTCCTTTCTGGACTGACTCTGACGGCACGCCCGCCATTTGCGAGGCGCTAACCATCGCACTGGCAGCGCCCGACGCACCCACCCTGCCCAGCAAATTCGGCTTCGCCATCGACTTGGGCGCACAGCCGGTGCTGCGGGCGGGCTCTGCCGACATCCGTCTGGAGCGCATGGGCGATCAGGTGCTGGTCTATGCCGATGGCGCTAACACCGGCGCCTGCGTGGATCCAGCGCAAGCAGCCCAAAGCGCCATAGAGTTGGCCCGCTGGTTTGTAGCGTCTGGTGGTGTGGTCAACGGCCGTGGCCGCATGGCCAGCCTGCTACAACGCCAGGCCCTGCCCGCCAAATTCACCGGTACACTAGTGCCAAAAGCCACAGCACAAGCATTCACGGTTGGCCCCTCCGCCACCGGCAGGGTGGTCGGCCTGGAATTCGGCCAATTGCCCGCCGAAACCCTGCACCAGCTCGCAGCCCTCGCCCCACTCCGCATCACCCCCTGGCGCAGTTTGGTGCTCGAAGGCCTGAACACCGCGCCGAACCTGCCCGAGCTGATCAGCCGCCCTGACGATGCCCGACTGCGCGTCATGGCCTGCACCGGTGCCCCCGGTTGCACCCAGGCGCTGGGCCCCACCCGCGCGCTGGCCCGCCTTCTTGCCCCTTTGTTGCCCGCCGGCCGCACGGCCCATGTGTCGGGCTGTACCAAGGGCTGCGCCCACCACGGCGCCACCCTCACATTGGTGGCGAGTGATGCGGGCTACCACCTGATTGACCACGGCACCGCCCAAAGCACGCCCGACGCCACCGGCCTCGACGCAGCAGGCATTGCCGCCTACCTAGAACAACAACGATTGCATGCGCCATACGTATGAAACCGATGGCGACGCCATCTACCGACAGTCATTTGCCATCATCCGCTCCGAAGCGGATCTGGCTCGCTTCAACCCTATCGAAGAGCTGGCCGTCGTCCGCATGATCCATGCTGCCGGCATGGTCGGGCTGGAAGCCCATGTGCGCTTCTCTGAAGGCATGGCCGATGCCGCCCGCACGGCACTGGAAGCCGGTGCACCCATCTTGTGCGACGTGCGCATGGTGAGCGAAGGCATTACCCGCACCCGCCTACCGGCCGACAACCAGGTGATATCGACCCTGCAAGACCCTTCAGTGCGCGAGCTCGCCAAGTCCATGGGTACCACCCGCAGCGCCGCTGCGCTGGAGCTATGGCGCCCCCATCTGGCAGGCGCCGTGGTGGCCATCGGCAATGCGCCGACCGCACTCTTTCATTTGCTCAATATGTTGCAAGACCCAGCCTGCCCGCGCCCCGCGGCCATCATCGGCTGCCCGGTGGGCTTTGTGGGTGCCGCCGAATCCAAGGTCGCGCTCATGGCCGACCTGCCCGCCCCCAGCATGGTGGTGCACGGGCGCCTGGGCGGCAGCGCCATCACCGTGGCAGCAGTGAATGCACTCGCCAGCCGGAGGGAAATTTGATGGGACGCATCCTCTGCGCGGGCCTGGGCCCGGTGACCCCGATTTGATGAGCGTGCGCTCCGACCGCGCCATCCGAGCGGCCGGCCACGTGGCCTATTTCCGCAAAAAAGGCCGGCCCGGCCAGGCGCGCCGCATTGTCGAAGGCATGTTGCTGCCCGGCGCCACCGAGTACCCCATGGAATACCCGGTGACCACCGAGCTGCCTTTTGACAGCCCTGAATACATCCACTGCCTGGCCACGTTTTACGACGACTGGGCGGACCGCCTGGCCACACTTGCCCAAACTGAAGACGTGCTGGTGCTCTGCGAAGGCGACCCGTTTTTTTATGGCTCCTTCATGCACCTCTACACCCGGCTGCAAGGTCGCGCCACGGTGGAGGTGATCCCCGGCATCCCCGGCATGGTGGGCTGCTGGTCCGCCACCGGCGTGCCCATCACCTGGGGCGACGACGTGATGACCGTGCTCATGGGCACCCTGCCTGAAGACGAGCTGGTGCGCCACATGCAAACCGCCGACGCACTCGTGGTCATGAAAACCGGCCGCAACCTGCCCCGCGTGCGCAGCGCGCTGGCCAAAGCCGGCCGCTTGGACCAAGCCTGGTTGGTCGAGCGCGGCACCATGCCCGGAGAGCGCGTCATGAAGCTGGCCGACGTGGACGGCACCGACTGCCCCTACTTCGCCATCGTGCTGGTGCACGGCAGCGGCCGCCGCCCCGAGGTGCAGGAATGACCACACCACTGGCAGCAGGCACGCTGTGCATCGCCGGCCTGGGCCCGGGCGACGCGCAACTGGTCACGCCCGAAGTGACTGCCGCCATAGACGCTGCCACCGACATCGTGGGCTACATCCCCTACGTGGCGCGCATTGCGCCGCGCCCCGGCCTGACGCTGCACGCATCTGACAACCGGGTCGAGATGGACCGCGCCCGCGCCGCCCTACAAATGGCGGCTGAGGGCAAGCAGGTGGTGATCGTGTCTTCTGGCGACCCCGGCGTGTTTGCCATGGCGGCTGCCGTGTTTGAAGCGCTGGAAGGCCGGCCCGACTGGCAGGCGCTCGATATTCGCGTGCTGCCCGGCATCACCGCCATGCTGGCCGCTGCAGCCAAAGCCGGTGCGCCCCTGGGCCACGACTTTTGCGCCATCAACCTCAGCGACAACCTCAAACCTGCCGAGCTGATTGAAGCCCGGGTGCGCGCCGCCGCCGGGGCCGACTTTGCGATGGCGTTTTACAACCCCCGCTCCACTAGCCGCCCGCATACCTTTGGCCGCGTGCTGCAGGTGCTGCTGGAAGCCTGCGGCCCGGACCGCCTGATCACCTTTGCCCGCGCTGTGAGCACCCCGGAAGAAAAGCTGCTCACCGTGCGACTGGGTGACGCCACCCCCGAAATGGCGGACATGCGCACTGTGGTCATCGTGGGCAACAGCACCACCCGCCACGTGGGCCGCTTTGTTTACACCCCGCGCTCGGCGCTATGAAAGTTTCAACCGCCCGCCACGCCCAGCCAGCGCAGCACCTCGGGCACGCTGCCCACGGTGTGGCGGCTAGGAATGTGCGGCCGGTCTATCAGGATGACGGGCAAGCCCAATTCACGGGCGGCTGTCAGCTTGGCCTCTGCACCCGCGCCGCCGGAGTTTTTGGCGACGATGTGCGTGATGCCATGCGCCTGCAGCAAGGCGCGGTCGCCCTGCAGCGTGAAGGGGCCGCGGTCCAGCACCACATGGCCGCGCGCGGCGGGCAAGTCCAGCACCGGGTCCACCAAGCGCAACAGGTACCAGTGCTGACTACATGCCAAAAACGGCGCCAGGTTCTGCTTGCCAATGGCCAAAAACACGCGGGCGGGCTCATCAGGCAAGGCTTGCACGGCGGCTGCGATATTCGCCACATGCGTCCACACATCGCCACCCTGCGCCTGCCAGGCGGGCCGCTCGAGTGCCAGCAGGGGCACGCCAGCGGCTGCACAGGCCTGCACCGCGTTGCTGCTCATTTGGGCGGCAAAAGGGTGGGTGGCGTCCACCACATGGCTGATGCGCGCGGCTTGCAAAAAGGCCTGCAGCCCCGCCACCCCACCAAAGCCGCCCACGCGGGTGGGCAGCGGCTGGGCGATGGGCGCGTCGGTACGGCCTGCGTAAGAAAACACCGCATCCACCCCGGCCTGCGCCAAGGCCTGTGCCAGGCGACTGGCCTCGGTGGTACCGCCCAGCAACAACACCCGCAAGGAGCCGCGCGCCATGTCTGAACCTTGGCTCTCTAAACCCTGGTTATCAATCATTGGTATTGGTGAAGATGGCTTGCATGGTCTTGGCGATGGTAGCCGCTCGGCACTGGCGCGCGCGCAGCACGTGTTCGGCGGGCCACGCCACTTGGCGCTGGCAGACGTGGGCAGCCGGGGCATTGAATGGCCCGTGCCTTTTGACGTGGCGCCTGTGCTCGCCCTGCGCGGCCAGCCGGTCGTGGTGCTGGCCTCGGGCGACCCGTTCTGGTTTGGGGCGGGTGGTAGCCTGGCGGCGCATTTGCAAGCGGGCGAATGGGTGGCTCACCCAGCACCTTCCACCCTTTCCCTGGCAGCCGCGCGTCTGGCCTGGCGGCTGGAGGCGGTGCACTGCTTCGGCCTGCACGCCGCGCCCTTTGCCCGCACCCGCAGTAGCCTGCACCCCGGCGCGCAGTTGATCTGCCTGTTGCGCGATGCGGCGGCGGTGGGTGAATTTGCCCAGTGGCTCACAACCCAACGCTGCGGTGCTTCTAACGTGTGGGTGCTGGAAGCCTTGGGCGGCACGCGTGAACGCATCAGCCACACCACTGCGGATGCACTCGACTTTGCCAACATCCAAGCCCCGGTGGCCGTGGCCGTGCAAGTGGCGAGCACGGACACCGCATTCAAAGGCCTGCCCCGCAGCCCCGGCCTGCCAGACGCGGGCTTTGCCAGCGACGGGCAAATCACCAAATTACCCATACGCGCCTTGACGCTGGCCGCACTCGCGCCCCGCCCCGGCGAACACCTGTGGGACCTGGGCGCGGGCTCGGGCTCGGTGTCGGTGGAGTGGTGCCTGGCAGGTGGCAGCTCCAGCGCGGTGGAGCAGCACGCCGAGCGCGTCACCAACATCCGCAGCAATGCGGCGAACTTCGGCATAGACCACCGCCTGACGGTGCACCACGGCCACACGCCCGACATGCTGGCGAGCTTGCCCAAACCCAACGCCATTTTTGTGGGTGGCGGGTTTGACTTGGCGCTGTTTGCCCAGCTGCAAGCCACTGCACCGCTAGGCACCCGCTTGGTGGTGAACGCGGTAACGCTGGAAACCGAGTCTGCCCTGCTGCACCTGCACGCCCAGCATGGCGGCGAGCTGCTGCGCATCGAGTTGGCGCAAGCCGCGCCCCTAGGCCGCATGCGAGGCTGGCAGCCCAGCCGACCGGTGGTGCAGTGGAGCGTGACGCTGTGAACTGCGCTCGCTTGGCGTCCCCCCACCTTAATGAATTACCCGCATGAAGCTGGTCGCGGGCTTGGGCTTCAGAGTCGGGAGCGAAGTGGAGTCTCTTCGCAGCGCCTTGCAGACCGCGCTGGACGCTGCCTCTAAAGCGCACGGCAAGCCCATCACCCTAGCCCAACTCAGCGCGCTCGCCACTGCAGCAGACAAAGCCCATCACCCCGCCCTGCTGCAACTGGCGGCCGAATTGCAAGTCTCCATCCACCCCATCCCCCTGCCCGCGCTGGCCGAGCAGTCTGCTGCGCCCAGTGCCCATGTGCCTGAACGCTACGGCGCCCACAGCGTAGCCGAGGCGGCGGCACTCGCAGCAGCTGGCCCCGGCGCAACACTGCTGGGCCGCCGCAGCATCAGCCCCGACCGCATGGCCACTGCGGCACTGGCTTCCATAGAAAATACCTCCCCATGACTGTTCACTTCATTGGCGCCGGCCCCGGCGCACCCGACCTTTTGACCCTGCGCGGGCGTGACCTGATTGCCGCCAGCCCTGTCTGCCTGTACGCCGGCTCGCTGGTGCCCGAGGGCGTGTTGGCCCACTGCCCACCAGGTGCGCGCATCGTCAACACCGCGCCACTGTCGTTGGAGCAAATTTTTGAGGAAATCAGCACCGCGCACGCCGCCGGGCACGACGTGGCCCGCTTGCATTCGGGTGATTTGTCGGTGTGGTCGGCCATGGGCGAGCAGCTGCGCGGCTTGCGCGCGCTGGGCATCCCCTACACAGTGACTCCGGGTGTGCCCTCTTTTGCCGCCGCCGCCGCCACGCTAGAAGCCGAGCTGACGCTGCCAGGCCTGAGCCAATCGGTGGTGCTCACCCGCACCTCGGGCCGCGCATCGGCCATGCCCGACACCGAGTCGCTGGCCAACTTTGCGGCCACGCAGGCGGTGCTGGCGATCCACCTGTCTATTCATGTGTTGCCGCGCGTGGTGGCCGAGCTGTCGCCTCACTACGGCGCAGACTGTCCAGTGGCCGTGGTCTGGCGCGCCAGCTGGCCGGACGAACGCGTGGTGCGCGCCACGCTTGCCACCATCGAAGCCGCGATTGGCGAGGGCATGGAGCGCACCGCGCTGATCCTAGTGGGCCACACACTCGGCCAAAACTTAGGCGAAGCAGACTTTGCCCACAGCCGCCTCTACGCCGGCGACTACGACCGCCGCTACCGCCCGCTGGGCACCGCGCCCCGCTTCCCGGCAGGCACTGAATGACAGCGGACATGAAGGTAGATCTTTGCCTGGTCGGCATTGGCACCGGCAACCCTGACCACGTCACCCGCCAGGGCGTGAAAGCGCTGAACGCGGCGGACCTCATCCTCGTGCCGCACAAAGGCGAAGGCAAGGCGGACCTGGCCGAGCTGCGGCTGGAGTTATGCCAAGAGCTGGTCACCAACCCCGCCACGCAGGTGGTGCAGTTCGACATGCCAGTGCGCGACGCGCACGACCCGGACTACCCCGGCGCCGTCAACCGCTGGCACGACGCCATTGCGGAGGTCTGGCTGGCAAAAATCCGCGCCCATTTGCCCGAAGGTGGAAGCGTGGCCCTGCTAGTGTGGGGCGACCCGTCTTTGTATGACAGCACCCTGCGCATTGCAGACCGGCTGGCGCTGCAACTGCCGCTGACGGTGTCGGTGGTGCCCGGCATCACCGCACTGCAAGCGCTGACCGCCGCCCACGCCATTGCGCTCAACGACATCAACGCCCCGGTCACCATCACCACAGGCCGCCAACTGCGCGACCACGGCTGGCCCGAGAGCGCCGACACCATTGCTGTGATGCTGGACGGCCACTGCGCCTTCCAGCACCTGCCGCCCGAGGGCATCACCATCTGGTGGGGCGCCTACCTGGGCATGCCCCAACAAATCTGCATCGCCGGGCCGCTGGCAGAAGTGAGCGAGCGGATTCAGGCGGAGCGCCAATCCGCGCGCGCGGCGCATGGATGGGTGATGGATATATATTTGATGAGGCGAGTGATCGACTGAAGCGTGCACTCAAGAGTGCAACGGCGAATTCCGCTTTGGGCCAGAAGCAGACTTTGGTGAATGACCGCTTTGGGGCGGCGTGATCCGGGCGGTAGCTTCCCAAGGGCAGTATTAGCGGGTGTCAGAGTCGGGGCTGCTTACGGTCGAACGCCACAAAGCAAAACGGAGGCCGAAGCCCCCGCAGGTTAGCGCATGTGGCCCTTAGCCTTGTTTGCGTGCACGGCGCTTAAAGGCGGCACCGATCAAACCCAAGCCCGCAAGCAACATTGCGTAGGTTTCAGGCTCGGGAACTGGGGTGAGCAGAAAAGCATGCTCAACACCTTGAGGATTCGTCCCGTAGCCCACGATCTGGCCCACATCGTTGATCGCTGTTGCACGCTCCAAGGTCCACCCCATGCCCGCCACGCCAGCAAACGTATTCAAGTCAGCCATGACGCCGTTCTGCCACATAAAGGCACGTCCGCCAGTACCATTCCAGCTGTTTCCTACCACTTGCCCTGAGTTGTTTATACCAGAGGCATAGCTCCAGCCGAAATCTGCGCCCCCCGCTAGGTCACCCAAATCGGTCATACTGCCGTTTTGCCACAAGAAGGCATGATCGCCTCTAGCATTTCTGCTGTTGCCCACAACCTGCCCAGCGTTGTTGATGCCATAGGCCTCGCTGTTATCGTAACCCCCTGGCAAGTCACCCAAGTTGGTCATGATGCCGTTTTGCCACAAAAAGGCACGTCGACTAGTATTAGCACCAGCGCCGCTGTAGCCCACCACCTGGCCAGAGTCGTTAATGCTACTGGCAACGCTGAAATCACCCCCCCCCGGCAGGTCACCCAAGTCGGTCATGCTGCCGTTTTGCCACAAGAAGGCACGAACACCAGTAGCAGCCCCGCTGCCACCTACAACTTGCCCAGAGTTGTTGATGCCATAGGCAGTACTGCTATCAGCCCCCCCTGGCAAGTCACCCAAGTTGGTCATGCTGCCGTTCTGCCACACGAAGGCACGAGTACCAGAAGCGGTGAAGCCGTAGCCCACCACCTGCCCAGAGTTGTTGATGCTATGGGCCCGTCTCGGACTGACCTCTTCCCCCGGCACGTCACCCAAGTTGGTCATGATGCCGTTTTGCCACAAGAAGACACGGTTGCCTGTAGCAGCGCTGCTGTAGCCCACCACCTGCCCAGTGTTGTTGATGCCAAAGGCCTGACTCAGATTGCTGCCCCCAGGCAAGTCACCTAAGTCGGTAATAGACCACTGAGCGTTTGCTGTTTGTGCCCCTAGTCCAGCGATCGCGGCGACCACCGCAACAACAAAATTATTGAATTTCATATCTCCCCCTGACTGTTAATTTACTTTGATAAAAATTTTCACTGTCGCGGCATTCCATCCCCATCGTGACACTTGGAAAATTTAGAAAAGTGTCCTGTTGAACATACATTCGCACAATAGTCCGATCAGACAATTGCTTGGTGAGTGATAAAGCTGGGGTGACTCCGCACGACGCATGTCTCGATTCACATGGCGAGTAAAAGGGCAAGACCATTACACAACTCGCTTTGCCCTGATTACAGGCTTCTATTGCTTGTGATCAGCAGAGACAAGGCGGACGCAATTAAGCCGAGGCTCGATGCGGTGTGAAAGCAAGTTGCGATTTGAGAAAGTCTCGACGTTTGGGATTGCGCTCGACCGACATGGTGAGACCGCAATCGCTGTAACACAGCTCTATGCAAAGACGACTGCAGATATCTTCAATGCGACGTCTGCTTTAGTGCTACGACGTCGATGGTCCGTACAACCGCTTTGGGTCGTTAGCCACCTTAGTCATGAGTTGATTTGGATGAATGCTCGCTTTTCAGCAGTCGCATCGATCGGCCGTGAGGCGGTAACACCTGGACGTGCAAGTCAGTGTTACTACCCCTCAGTTTGCTCTGTCATTTCTGCGATGAGTGGGCAAAGTAGCGTTCGGTAATGGCAAAGGAATACAGCCAGCATTAGTCCGAAAGAACTACTGAAGCTCCTGCTCTCAATTTGTAAAATTTCTACCTTTCTTGATGGCGCTGTAAATACAGTTCCGCTTATTTTTTCAGTGATGACAAATCTCCAGAGCCCGATCTTCCGTCGCCATCCATTGTGGACAGCAGTTTCAGCAGTAATCGCCCTAGGCTTTGCAACGCACGCAGGCGCCGCCACAAAGGTATGGAGAGCTACTCCGACTGGTGATACTTGGACCTCCAGTGGCAATTGGGAGGGGGGCGCAGCTCCTGTCAACGGAGACGCACTTGTTTTTCAAGCATCTACAAAGACTGCCAGTAGCAACAACTTCTCGAGTTTGTCCGTGAGCGGCATCACCTTTGCTTCCGGTGCAGGCGCGTACAACATTGGTGGTAACACGATTACTTCTACAGGCGACATCATCAATAACAGCAGCAGAGTACAGAAACTCTACGCGCCCACTATTGTTAACGCTAATCAGACTTGGGATGGTGGCGCCGAAGGCCTTAATGTCTACGGCGCGATCACATTGCGTGGCTACGGACTCACATTGACAAATAAAACGAATTTGAACAACACAGCGTTCAATGTGAATATTGGCTCTTCAAATGCTGCTTCGCTCATCGTTCAAAATGCTAGCGTGGTTAACACAGCTAGCGCCTTTTTGGGCACCAACACCGGAGGTGTTGGCAATGTGACAGTTACCGGTGCCGGCTCACAATGGAAAAGCTCCTCAAACCTGATTGTCGGAAATAACGCTAAGGGAATAGGAACGTTGAATGTTGAAAATGCCGCTGTTGTAAATAGTGCGCAGGGGTACGTGGGTCACTCGGGTGGAAGTACTGGTAGTGCCAAAGTCACTGGTGCAGGTTCGCAATGGAAAACTACCAGCACCTTGTATGTCGGTAACTCAGGGAACGGCACTCTGGATGTTGAAAACGGCGGCGTTGTAAACAGCCTGATTGGTGCGATTGGTTTTTCTACCGGAGGTGTAGGTACCGCTACCGTCACGGGGGCAGGCTCGCAGTGGAACAACTCCACAACGATATCCGTTGGTAGCAGCGGCACGGGCACACTCAACATCAGTAACTCTGGAACAGTGACTACGTCTGAACTCTCCGTAGGTAACAAAGGGCGCGTAAACCTAGATGGCGGCACACTGCAAACGAGCAGCGCTATCCTAAAGACTGGTAGCGTCTTCAACTGGCTCAAAGGAACTTTAAATCTAACTGGAGCTGGTGGCGCGAGTGTTGGTACAGGCCTTTTGGGTTCGACCACTACACTCGACTCCGGGCAGACACTCAATGTGACCAACACTTTGACGGTTGGTAGCGGCAAAGAGTTGGTGTTGAATGGGGGGCAAGTCAATGCTAACGCGACAACCCTTACCAACGGCATTATTCGCAGCACAGGCACAATCGATGTTTCTCGTACAGGCAACATCACGGGCTCCGGCTCGCTGGATGGCGCAGTCACCGGTGGAGCTGGTAAAACAATAACAGCCAGTGGTGGCAACCTGAATCTTGGTAATGTAGCGTCGACAAATGGCTACGCTTTTGCCGGTAACCTGGTTGTTGGGTCCCGGCAAGTTGATTTACTGTCCGCAAATCAAGCTCAATTGGGTACGGATACGTTCCTCTCCAGATCGGGCAAACTCAAGGCGGTCAACGGCATCAATTTGGGCGCAGGAAACACTCTCACCTATCTTGGAGACAGCACTGTTGAAGGCAACTTCACGAACAACGGTAGCGTAGGCGGAAATGAGGGCACGCTTAACTTCTTGAACGATGTGAACGGTGCCGGAAGCTATGCGGGCAATGTGGCGTTCAAAGCTGCATTCAACCCTGGCAGCAGCCTTGCAGCAGTCAGCTTTAATGGTGGCAACGTCAGCTTTGAGAGCGGCTCGGTGTTGAACATGGAAATCTTCGGCAGTACACCAGGCGCCCAGTATGACCAGCTGGTGAATATCAACACACTGACATTCAACGGAACGCTCAACCTGGTGTTCTCGAATGGTTATGTGCCCTTGGCGGGCAGCAGCTTTGCATTGTTCGGGTTCAACACCTTCAATGGCTCTTTGACGCAAGACAACATCACGGTCACCGGCTATGACCGCAGCCGACTCGATTTTTCCCAGTTGGCTACAAACGGCAGTGTGAGTGTTACTGCGGTACCAGAACCAGAAACCTATGCCATGTTGTTGGCTGGCTTGGGGCTGATGGGAGCAATAGTTCGCCGCCGCAGAGCCAGCCTGTCTGCATAAGAAGCGCTAGACAATTCAAACTCGCGGGAGCTTCGGCTCCCGTTTTACTTTCTGAATTGAATTTTCAGAGCAAATTAGGGTGTCTTAGCGCACCCCTTCCGGCGGGTACTGCAGTCTTTATAAAGCAGAGGCTCAATGATGCTGTCAGAGATCGAGCCCCACAAAGAAAAACGGAGGCCTAAGCCCCCGTTGGTTTGGGTGAACGTTGATTACGCTTGCATTGCCTTACGGCGTTTTACAGCAGCGCCAATGATTCCCAAACCTGCCAGCAGCAGGGCATAGGTTTCGGGTTCCGGAACGGGTGCCAAAGGAGATGCAAGTGAGGCCACTTGAATGGCGCTCAAAGCAGTGTCGTAGGTACGGATGTAATTCACTTTACCGGTCCCTGACTCCGATTGTCCGGTGGGGAAATCGTCTATAAAGAAGCTTGCTGTGCGTCCAGTCAAATCTGCAGCTGATTGGTCACTGAAACTTGTGAGCAGAGTGCCGTTTGAGTAGATGCTTAACAAACTTGAAGCGTCGCGCGTTAATGTCAAGCGGCCCGCTACACCAACTGCAGGTGCGGCACCGATATCTGATGTCAAATTGAAAAATTGGTACTGTGTGCCGAGGGTGTACATACCGATGTCAGACGATAAATTGCTGAAGTCAACAATTTTTTGCCATCCACCATGAGAATCAAAGCTGAAGCTCAAATCGATGGTGTAAACCGAACCCAGTGACTCTGTCAGTGTGAGCCCTTGATTTCTCCCAAAAACATAATCGGTCGAATTCAAAGTACCGCCGCTAGCCACAAGCGCTGGCCCACCGAAGTCGTCACTAAGCGTACCGTCTAAGCGATATTGGTGCTTTGCGGTTTGTGCGGAAGCACCTGCACCAGCTAGCAAAGCTGCAACTGCAACGCAGACGAAATGTTTCTTTATTGAGGCCATCTTTCTTACTCCCTCGGTTGGTTTTACATCCATTCCTAGGCCAATTTAGTGCGGGGCCTGAGATCGTTCAATAGTCCATTAGGCTCACGCTCCCGATCAACGCAGCTTCCGTATCAACAGTAAAGCGCCGGTGAAGGGTTCCCGCAGACTGAGATCCATTCGAGTGTCCGCTGACGGGTTAAGAATCCGAGAGGCCAGAAGTCCGCTTTGGGTCGAATCGCGACTCACACCCAGGCCCTACTAAGCAACACAAGCGTAATCGTCTACTGATGTTCAGCGATTAACGGAAAGTGCTTATGAACTTAGAACAGCTTCAATAACTATATTTCTAGCCTAAAGAGTGGGGCACAGCGCTACTTTCCAACGAAAATTTGTGACTAAAAACAGGCCTTAGCGCCTGTGGAATATGCGCGAGCAGCTCCTAATTCCATAGCATCTAGTCACCGTGCCGGTACTCTGCCCCCCAGCGCACAGCCCAGTCTGCACAGCGCCCTACCTTGACCTTGGCGTCGTCGAAGTCCACCACCACCAATTGATCGGCGCCTTGTGGTGTGCGCGGTTGATCCAGGGTACGACCGTCGGTCAGCAACCAAAGCACGGTGTTGGCACTGCCCAGGGTGCCGCGTACCCGGCGGTGTTGGGCCATGAGGTTGTCGGCAGCCGCCATAGCCTGCGCCATGGGCGTGCCGCCACCACCGCCGCGCTGTTGCACGCGCACTGCAGCCGCGCGGCGTGCGGGGCCGGGGGGCACCAGCACTTCTACGCCCTGCCCGCCAAAGCACAACAGCGCCACATGGTCGCCCGCGCGGGCGGCTTGCTCCAGCACTTGGGCGGCGTAGCCTTTGGCCCGCGCCAGGCGGCCGCCTTGGCGCATGGAGCCGGAGGTGTCCAGCAGCAGCAAATGCAAGGTAGACGGCTTGCCCTTGGGCTCGCGCCAGCGCAGGTGCTGTGCGACCAGGGGATTGCGGCCTTTGGCTTGCAGGGTGGGCAGCCAGGCGATGGCGCCCCGTTGTGTTGCCGGGCCGGATGGCGCGCGCACAGCTACCGCCGGTGCTTGGGCACCGGCTGGTAGAGCCGCTGTGCGCCACCGCCCGCCGCGCGCCGCACTCTGGGGCGCAGGGCCGGGGTGGCTCAGGCTTTTTTTGGCGGAAGCACTCCTGCTGCCGCTTGTCGCACGGTGCCCACGGGCACAGGGGGCATGGCGCCCCAATCGCCATCGGCACTACCGGCACCGGCCGATTCCGTCTGGGGGGCGCTGGCGTCTTGGCTTTGGTTGGGGGGTTGTGACTTCTGTGAGACTTGTGGTGTGGGTTGCTGGGCAAAAGCCTGCCGGCGATGGTGCAAGGCCAGCTCGGCCACAGCGTCCACATCAGCCACGGTTACCGCATCGCGCCCGTCAAGCGCTGCAGATGCGCGGGCAGCGCGCAGCATCACCAAATCGGCCCGCACACCGTCGACTCCGGCAGCTAGCGCCAACGCACCGGCGTGGGCCAGTGCGTCGTCCGGCCACTGCACGCGGGGTAACAGGGCTTGCGCGTCCAGCACGCTGGCGGCCAGGTTTTGCAATGCGTCGGCATGGCTCTCGGCTACCGCAGTAGGGTCAGCGTCAAACAGCAAGCGGCTGCGCACGATCTGTTGGCGCTGCGCTGCGTCAGTAGGGTTGTGCAGCCACACCGAGAGGCCAAAGCGGTCCAGCAGTTGGGGGCGCAGCTCGCCCTCCTCCGGGTTCATGGTGCCCACCAGCACAAAGCGCGCGGCGTGGCGCTGCGAAATGCCGTCGCGCTCCACGGTGTTGACGCCGCTGGCGGCTACGTCCAGCAAGGCGTCGACCAGCGCGTCGGGCAGCAAATTCACCTCGTCCACATACAGCACGCCCTGATGCGCCCGCGCCACCAGCCCAGGCGAGAGGCGCACGGCGCCGCTTTGCAAGGCGTCTTCAATGCTCAGCGTGCCCACCAGCTGCTCCAGGCTGGCAGCAAGTGGCAGCGTGACAAACGGAGCCTGCGGCAGCAAGGCGGCCAAGGCGCGCGCAGCGGTGGACTTGGCGGTGCCGCGCGGCCCGCCAATGAGCACCCCACCAATGCCGGGGTCTACCGCCACCAGCAGCAAAGCGCGCTGCAGTGCCTGCTGGCCCACCAGCGCGGTGAAGGGGAAAGGCACGGGCTCAGGCGCGCTCGCGGATGCCGGGGCGCCGGTGTGCATGTCTGGACGGACGTCAGGATTAAGGGGCATGGTCAGGATGCTTCCAATTGGTTTTCGAGCGCCAGCACATGGTCTTGGATGCGTTCGCGGTGGTCGCCGGGCTCGGCCCACAGGCCGCGCTGCATGGCTTCGAGCAGGCGCTCACCAATGCTGCGCAAAGCGCCGGGGTTGTGTTGTTGCAAGAAAGCGCGGGTGTCGTCGTCGTGCATATAGGCGTCGGCCACCAGCGCGTACTGGTGGTCGGCCACCACGCCGGTAGTGGCGTCAAAGGCAAACAAAAAGTCGACGGTGGCCGCCATTTCAAACGCACCCTTGTAGCCGTGGCGCTTGATGCCGTCTATCCACTTGGGGTTGACGGCGCGCGAGCGCACCACGCGGGCCACTTCTTCGCCCAAGCTGCGGATTTGCGGTGCGCCGGGCACGCTGAAGTCGCCGTGGTACAGGGCGGCTGTTTTGCCGCTCAGATGCTCCACCGCCGCGGCCATGCCGCCCATGAACTGGTAGTAGTCGCCGGAGTCGAGGATGTCGTGCTCGCGGTTGTCCTGGTTGTGCAGCACCGCGTCCAACCCGGCCATGCGCTGGGCAAAAGCCTCGGGGGCGGCTGTACCGTCGCTGTCCTGGCCGTAGGCAAAGGCACCGGCGCGAAGGTAAGCCTCGGCCAACTCGGAGCGCTCAGTCCAGTTGCCACTGGCAATCGACGCTTGCAAGCCCGCGCCATAGCCACCGGGCCGGGGGCCGAACACACGCCAGGTGGAAGCGCGCTCGGCGTCCGCATCGCTATGGCCGGCGGCTTGGGCCTGCGCGGCTTCGGCCTGCACCCGCACGCGGATGGGGTTGACATCGTCCGCCTCGTCCTCGGGCGAGATGGCGGCCACGGCGCGCACGGCGGTGTCAAACAAATCGATCACATTGGGGAAGGCATCGCGGAAGAAGCCGGACACGCGCAGCGTCACATCCACGCGCGGGCGGCCCAGCACGGTCATGGGCATGACTTCGATGTCGGTGACGCGGTTGCTGCCGGCTGCCCACTTGGGCCGCACGCCCAAGAGCGAAAAGGCCTGGGCCACATCCTCACCACCGGTGCGCATGGTGCTGGTGCCCCACACCGACAGGCCCATGGCCGTGGGGTAGGCGCCGTGGTCTTGCAAGTGGCGCTCGACCACGCGGTCTGCGCCCTTGGCGCCCATGGCGTAGGCGGTTTGGGTGGGGATGGCGCGGGTGTCCACCGAGTAAAAATTGCGCCCGGTGGGCAACACATCGGGCCGACCGCGTGACGGCGCGCCACTGGGGCCGGGCGGGATGAAACGGCCATCCAAGCCGCGCAGCAGATGGGTGATCTCATTAGGGCCACAAGCATCGAGGCGCGGGGCCAGCACCGTTTGCAGGCGCTGCAGTACTTGGGTGGTGTGGGGCCAAGATTCAGGTGAGTCTGCCGGGCCACTGGGCAGCGCACTGCCCTGCTCTGCCATGTCTTGCACCACGCGGGAGGCCAACAGTTCCACCCGCTCGCGGGTGTGGCCGGCGTGACGCCAGGGGTCATCGCTCAAGGCTTGCAGCACGGCGGGGCGTGCGCCGGTCCACGGGGCGGCCCAGTCGGGGCTCAGGGCGTCAAAGTCCGTCAGGCCCAAGTCTTGCGCCAAGGCTACCGTCAGGCTGGCCTGCGCAGCACCCGAGCCGCCGGGGTAACGGGCCAGCGCCACCAGCGTGTCCACCCGCTGGCGCCCTGTGGGCGACTGGCCGAAGGTGTGCAGCCCGTCGCGGATTTGGGACTCTTTGATCTCGCACAGGTAGGCGTCCAGCCGGCGCAACAGCGCTTCGCGCTCAGCATCATCGGCCGGCTTCGTAAAACCCAGCTCAATGTGCAAGCCATCGGCCAGCACCTGCTCCAAGATGCTGTTGCGCAGCAGCTTGGCGCGGCGCGGGTCCAGCGACAGGGCTTCGTAATACTCGTCCATGCGGCCTTCGAGCTGCTGCAGGGGCCCATAGGTCTCGGCCCGCGTCATGGCGGGCATGAGGTGGTCGATGATGACGGCCTGCGTGCGGCGCTTGGCCTGCGCGCCCTCGCCGGGGTCGTTCACGATGAAGGGGTACAGGTGCGGCAACGGGCCCAAGATGGCGTCGGGCCAGCAGGCCGCACCCAGCGCCACACTCTTGCCGGGCAGCCACTCCAGGTTGCCGTGCTTGCCGACGTGCACCACGGCATCCACCGCATAAACGCGGCGCATCCAAAAGTAAAAGGCCAGGTAGTTGTGCGTGGGCACCAGGTCAGCATCGTGGTAGGTGGCGACCAAATCCAGGTCGCGCCCGCGGGCGGGCTGATTGCCCACGAATACATTGCCATAGCGCTGGCCGGAAATCATGAAGCGGCCATGACGCACCAGCGGGTCCTGCTCCGGCAGGCCCCACAGCGTGTTGATGGCGGATTGGCTGTCAGCCGGCAGCGCGTGAAAGTCTTGCAGGTAGTCGGCCATGGCGAGGCTCTGGCCTGCGGGGCGGGCGTCGTTGGCGTCCAGGTTGTTGGTGATGCCGCGGGTCAGGTCGGACATCAGGGCGTCGCTGTCCGCCGGCACATCGCCCGTCGCATAGCCAGCGGCTTGCAGAGCTTGGAGGATGACCACCGTGGAAGCCGGTGTATCTAGCCCCACGCCGTTGGCGAGCCGCGAGTCGTCGTTCGGGTAGTTGGCCAGCACCAACGCCACGCGCTTGTCGCTACTCTTTTTATAGCGCAATGCGCACCATTTACGGGCGAGAGCGGCCACATAGGCCATGCGCTCTGTCTCAGGCTGGTAGCGCACCACATCAATCTCGGCGCGCTCGCAGCGCCAAGCCAAGCCCTTAAAACTGATGGGCCGGGTACCGATGCGGCCATCCACCTCAGGCAGCACAATTTGCATGGCCAGGTCGCGCGGGGTGAGGCCGTGCGGGTCGTCTTGCCACTGCTCTTGCGAACAACCCGCGGTGATGAGCTGCAGCACCGGCGCATCCCCCGCCAGCAACACGGGCTGTACCTCGGCGCCGCTGTCGTTGCCGTCGATGGAGCCCACGGCGAAACTGGTGGCGTTGAGCACCACATCGACGTGGTGCTCTGTTGCCATGGTCTGCAGCAACGCCATGCTCTCGGGGTTTTTGAGCGAGTCCAGCGCCAGCGCCAGGGTGTTGAGGCCCTCCCCTGCCAGCGCGGCCAGCATGGCGTCAAACGCGGCGGTGTTGCCGGCTTGCAAGTGGGCTTTGTAAAACACCAGCAGGGCTGTGGGCGCACCTTCGCGCCAAGGCGCCACTTGATTCAAGGGCTCGTAGCGCACCGCGCCGGGCAGCACCTGCGCAGGCGCAGGCCGCTCGCCCCGGCCAAAGGCGGCATGGGCAATCAGCTGGTAGAAGTTGTTGGCGTTGTCGCGCCCACCTTCGCGCAGGCAGCGCCACAGGTGGGTGCAGTCGTCTTTCGCAGCGGTGCTGCGCAAGAGCAGCTGCGCGTCTTCCACACATTCGCCCGACACCATCACCAGCCACTGGCCGCGCGCGGCGGCAGATTCGCACACCTGGTCGACGATATAGGCCCAGTCGCTGGGGGCGCCCAGGTGTTCGATGACGATGGCCTTGGCGTGGCGCAGCACATCGTCCATGTACAAGTCGGTGGACGCGGGCTGGCGCAGCCACATCAGGTTGGCTAGGCGCACACTCGGAAAATCGGCGGGCAGGTTGCTGGCCACCTCGGCTAGGAGCGACAAGGTAGTGTCCGCCACGGTGAGCACCACGATGTCACCGGGCGTTTGCTCCACGCGCACGATGCCATTGCCATCGTCTTCGACATGGCCGCCAGGGCGGGTGGAAAGCAAATGCATGGTGAACTGCCTTTAATGAACGGCCTTTAGGCCAACGCGGCTTGCAATTCAGCCTGCAGGGTGGCCGCGTCTAGGTGGTCGCCAATGAACACCAGGCGGGTGGCACGGGTTTCATCGGCGCGCCAGGCGCGGTCGAAGTAGCTGTCAAAGCGCTGGCCCACGCCCTGCACTACCAAGCGCATGGCCGCACCGGGCAAGGACACAAAGCCCTTGATGCGGTAAATCTCGTGGCGCTGCACCAGCGCGGTCAGGGCCGGAATCACCTTGGCGCGGTCGGCCACTTGCAGGGTCAGGGACACGGAGTCGAACTCGTCGTGGTCGTGGTCTTCTTCCTCGTCGTGGTGGGTTTTGCGGGAGTCGATCACGTCTTCCACCGCGCGCTCCAGGCCCAACAAAACATCCATCGGCACATTGCCGTGCGAGGCGCGCACCAGTTTCACACCGGCAGGCGCTTCTGCGCGGATGGTGGCTTCTACCGCTTCCAAAGCCGCGGCGTCCATGCCGTCCACCTTGTGCACGATGACCAAGTCGGCTGTAGCCAGCTGGTCTTCAAACAGCTCGGCCAGCGGGGATTCGTGGTCGAGGTTGTCGTCCGAGCGGCGCAGGGCGTCGACCGCCACCGGGTCTTCGGCGAAAGTGCCAGCGGCGACCGCAGGCGCGTCCACCACGGTAATGACCGAGTCCACGGTAAAGGCGTTGCGCAGCGCAGGCCACTGGAAGGCTTGCACCAGCGGCTTGGGCAAAGCCAGGCCAGAGGTTTCGATGACCAGATAGTCGATCTGGTCGCGGCGGGCGGCCAGCTGCTCCATGACCGGGGCAAACTCTTCTTGCACGGTGCAGCACAGGCAGCCGTTGGCCAGCTCAAACAGCTGGCCGTTTTCTTCACCGTTCTCGTCACAGCCGATGCCGCAGCCGCGCAGCAGCTCGCCATCAATGCCCAGCTCGCCAAACTCGTTGACGATGACCGCAATGCGGCGGCCCTGTGCATTGGTGAGCAGGTTACGCAAGAGCGTGGTTTTGCCACTGCCCAAAAAGCCGGTGACGATGGTGGCGGGGATTTTGCGGGTTTGCATGGTGTGGAAATGAACGTAAAAAATGAATAAAACAGGTAGCAATCAGGCGCCGTCAGACTGGTGCAGCAAGGTGTACATGACAAACAAGGCGCCCACGCTGGCAGTCACGATGCCCACCGGCAGCTCTTGCGGGGCCAAAATAGACCGGCTCACCACATCGCTGAGCAACAGCAGCAAGGCGCCAATCAGCATGGCAATGTGCAGCATGTGGCGGTGCAGAGCGCCAGCCAGCGCACGGGCGAGGTGCGGAACCATGAGCCCAACAAAACCAATCACCCCGGAGACTGCCACAAAACACGCGGTGGCAAAGGCGCACACCACAAAGGCCTGCACCCGCAGCCGCTCGGGCGCGATGCCCAGGCTGTGCGCGGTGTGGTCGCCACTGAGCATGGCGTCCAGGGCGTGGCGCCTGTGCCACGAGAAAAGCGACAGCACCGCCAAACCAGTCAGGGGAATAAACAGGTTGTCCCAGCGGGCGGAACCCAGGCCGCCCATGGTCCAGAACATGACCGACTGGGCGGCACGCTGGTCGCCCAGAAAGGTGAAGTAATAGGTCAGTGCGGTGAACAAAAACGAGACGGACAGGCCCGCCAGAATCATGCGCTCCGGCGTGTGGCTGCGATAGCGGCGCAACAGCAGCAGCACGACCACCACCGACGCCATGCCGCCGACAAAGGCAGCAAGCGGCAGTGTCCAGACGCCCAGCACCTCGCCGGTGAGCGTAATCACCGCCACGGCCCCGGCCGCAGAGCCCGAGGACAGGCCAAAGAGGTAGGGGTCTGACAAATCGTTACGGGTGGTGGTTTGCAACAGCGCACCCACCAAGGCCAGACCGGCTCCCACCACAATCGCCAACAACATGCGGGGCACGCGCAGATCCACCACGATGCGGTCGACCATGGTGTAGTCCGCGTCAGGCGCGCCGCGCAACCAAAGACCCAAGCCATGCCCAACCTGCGACCACGCCACCTCGGTAGCACCCGACACCACCGACAGCAAACTCACGCACGCCAGCAACAGCAGCAGACACACGGTCAGCAGGCTGGTGGATCGCACAGCAGGTGCCAGGCGCATGGGGGCGGACCCAGGCATCAGCGGTTGACGGCCCGGGCCATTTTTTCAATGGCTGCCACGTTGGCCGGGCCGGGGGTGAGCTCTTCGTAGCGCAAAGCGACAAAACGCTTGTTTTTGACGGCCGTGGTGTGCTGCATCAGCGGATGCTTTTGCAGGAACTGGAGAAGCTTTTCAGCGCCGCCGTCGTTTTGATAGTCGAGCAACACCAGGAACTCGGGGTTGCGGGCGGCCACCGCCTCCCAGGCCACGGTGCCCCAGCTGGCGTCCACATCGTCCATGATGTTGCGGCCGCCCACGGCTGCCATCATCGCGGTGGGGATGGCGAATTTGCCGGCAGTGAAAGGCTTGTCTTCGCCCGAGTCAAACAAGAACATGCGCAGCGGCTCTTTGCCGGTGGCTTTGGGCAGAGCTGCCAGGCGCTGCTTCCACTGGGCAATTTGTGCCTTGGCCTGGGCTTCTTTGCCGAAGATGGTGCCTAGCTTGAGGTAGTCGGCATACAGCAGCTCCATGCTGGCGGGCGGGCGGGCCTTGTCCACATGGATGCAGCTTTCGCTCAGCACCAGCGTGGGGATTTTGTATTTTTTGAGCGTGGTGGGCGTGACCTCGCCGCCCACGGCCATGCCGTAGTTCCAGCCTGCAAAAAAGAAATCGGGCTTGAGCGCCAAGATGTTTTCCAGGCTGGGCTGCTTGGGCGCTATTTCTTTGATGCTGCCCAGGGCCTGCTTGAACTCGGGGCTCATCTTGTACCAGCCGGTAATGCCGCTCACGCCGGCCATCTGGCCTTGCAGCCCCAGTGACAAGGCCATGTCGGTCATGTTGATGTCGTGGATCAGCGCGGCCTTTGGAGGTGCTGTGAACGTGAGCTTTTCGCCGCAGCTGTCCACCGTCACTGGGAAGGTTTGGGCGTGTGCTGCCAAAGACAGCACCGAGAGGCCGCAAGCGGCAAGCCAGGAGCGGCAGGAAAAAGTGAGATTAGGTTTAGTTTTCATATTCACGAATCGAATGGCGGGGCCCGGGGGATTCAAACACGGCGACCGGTTGGTCGCGGTGGGGCAACGGCAGATAAAAAACATCCATCCCGAAATTGCCCAGCACCAGCTCGGGCGTGAGCACCCGGGCGGGCACATCGTCAGCCACCACCCTGCCCTCGCCCAGTAACACGGCGCGGTGGGCAAAGCGCTGCACCAGACTCAACTCGTGGAGTGCGGCCACCACCGTGATCTCCAGGCTGGCCAGCAAGTCCAGCACATCAGAGCGGGTGCGCAAGTCCAAATGGTTGGTGGGCTCATCGAGCAACAAAATGCGGGGCTCTTGGGCCAAGGCACGGGCGATGGCGCTGCGCTGCTGCTCTCCGCCGGAGAGTGTGCCCATGGCCCGGTCTTGCAGGTCTTGCAGGCGGCAACGGCTGAGTGCAGTGTCGATGGCGTGCACATGTGCAGCGCGGCTAGCACCGCTGTGGGGGGTGCGGCCCAGTGCTACGTAGTCGCGCACCCGGAGCTGGGCGTGGATAAATTCATGCTGATGCACCACGGCCATCTGCCGCGCCCGGTCGGGGCCGGGCATCTGCTGCAAATCGGTGCCGCCGAGCAACACCTGCCCTGATTCAGGCCGCAAGCGACCGGCCATCAGGTGCAACAGGCTGGACTTGCCCGCGCCGTTGGGCCCGAGTAGTGCAATGTGCTGGCCAAACGGAATGTCCAGCGACACCTGCGCCAGCACCGCCCGCCCCTGCCGCTGGTACGACACGGCAGCCAGGGACAAAGCAGGCTCAGCGGACGCGACCCGTGGCAAGGTCATCAGTCTTCAATCCCGCGCTGGGCGGGCACACCGGCTTTGAAGTGGTGTTTGACGAGCGTCATCTCGGTCACGGTGTCGGCGACCTCAATCAGCTCCGCTGGGGCATTGCGACCGGTGAGCACCACGTGCACATGCGGCGGGCGCTCGCGCAGGCAGGACAAGATGGATTCGAGAGGAATCCAGCCGTAGCGCAGGGGGTACATAATTTCATCCAGCACCACCATGAAGTGCTCGCCCGCCATCACCGTGGCTTTGGCTTGCTCCCAACCGGCCTGGGCCAGCTCGGCGGAGTGGTCCAGGTCTTTGCTCTTCCAGGTGAAGCCGTCGCCCAAGCCGGTGATAGGAATGCCCAGCTGCTCAAACAGGCGGTGCTCGCCGAAACGCGCGGTGGGCACTTTCATGAACTGGTAGACCTTGACCGCCTTGCCCCGGCCATGGGCGCGCAGCGCCAGCCCAAAGGCGGCGGTGCTCTTGCCTTTGCCGGTGCCGGTGTGCACCAATATCAAACCACGCCGCTCGCCTTGCGGACGGGGCGTGTCACGGTCTACGGGGGGGGCGATCAAATCCACAACAACAGTCCTTCAGTTCAGCAAATGCTCAGGCCGCGGTGTACACGCGCTGGTTCACCAGCGGGTTGCCTTGCAAACGACGCATAGCCTTGGCAGCCGCCAGCACACCCAGGTCCACCAGGGGCTCTACCAGCACCACGGTCATGTAAGCCGCGCCGAAAGTGGCAATCTGGCTCATGTTCTCCATACCCACGCCACGGCCGTAAATAGCCCAGAAGGCGACCCAAGCCACGATGCCACCTTGGTAGGCTGCAGACAGCTTGAAAGCCTGGCCGTAAGTCAGGTCTACATAGGCCACATTTGCAGGCACGATGCGGCGGGCCAAGGCGGCGGTGGCAAACAAGGGCACCAGCAAGGTGGTGACGTTCATGCCGTACTGGGGCAAGTCTTGCTGCGCGAAAAACACGCTCTGGATCAACAAGCCGCCCATCAGGCCGATGGCTGCAGGCGCCACGCCGAAGATCAGCATCAGGGTGGTGCCCAGAATCAGATGCACCTCGGACACGCCCACGGGGTGGTGCGGCGCCACTTCAAAAAAGCAAAACACCAAGCCTACGCACAGCAAGGCACGGGCGATCAGGGCCAGGGGGCCGTCTTTTTTGACGGCATCGACCGCCAGTTTGGTGGCGTACAGGGCCGCGGTGGTGGCAGTGGCGTAGCTCAGGAAAATTTTGGTGGTGTCTACCAGACCGGGTTCGATGTGCATGATTTTGCTCCTTGGTAAAAAATGTTTCAGGGTGCCTTCAGGGTCAGCGGCAAGCCGGCAGCCATGAGGGTGACGCGTTCGCAGGTGGCAGCCACCTGTTGGTTGAGCCGGCCCAGCGCATCCACAAAGGCGCGCACTTCGCGCCCCATGGGGATTACGCCCAGGCCGATCTCGTTGCCCACCAGCACCACAGGGCCAGGGGCCTGCGCGATTGCTATCAAAAAAGAAGCTACCCGCGCAGGATCTACTTGGGCTGGAGGGCTATTGGGCTCAAAATCGACCGGCATCAGCTGGTTGGTGAGCCACAGCGTCAGGCAGTCCACCACCACCAATGTTGCCGGGGTGCTGTGCTGCTCAATGGCCTCAGCCAACGCCAGCGGCTCTTCCACAGTCTTCATGCCGGGCACGCGCTCAGCGCGCTCCTGCTGATGGCGGGCGATGCGCAGGCGCATTTCGTCATCCCAAGGCTGGGCGGTGGCGATCATGACGGCGTGGTGGTCCGGCGACTGCTGCACCCACTCGCGGGCCAGCAATTCGGCGCGGCGGGACTTGCCACTTTTCTGGCCACCCAGAATGAGCTCGCTGCGGGCGATGGTGAAGTCTGTCATGCGGGTGCTCCATCGGTGGGCAAAGTCTTGTCCATCCACTGCATGAAGATGCGGTGCATCTGCTGCACGCCGTCGGTCAACGCAGCGGGGCCGGGTTGGAGAATGTCGGCAGACTTGATTTCAAACAACTGGCCGCCCCGCACCGCAGGCACATCGGCCCAACCTTCGCGAGCAGCCACCTTTTCAGGGCGGAATTTCTTGCCACACCAGGAGCCGAGCACGATATCTGGCGCGCGCTGCACGATAGTCGCCCCGTCGGCAATGATGCGCTGCTTGCCCATGGGCTCAAGAGAGAGCTCGGGAAAGCAGTCGTCTCCGCCCGCAATCGTCATCAGCTCTGACACCCAGCGGATGCAGCTGATATGGGGTTCGTCCCACTCTTCAAAAAACACCTTGGGCCTGCGCGCGCCAGCCGCGAGGCGGGCAGCGACCGCGGCTTGCATGGCCCGCAAGTCGGCTTGCATCTGTGCAATGCGCCGGGCGCCCAGCTCGGCCTCACCCACCATGGCCGCGACTTGGTAGAGCATGGAAAAAATGTCGGCCACGCTGCGTTGGTTGAAGATGGTGACCTGCACACCGCGCTTGACCAGATCGGCCGCAATGTCAGCTTGCAGGTCCGAGAAGCCGAACACGCAGTCCGGCTGCAGCGCCATGATTTTGTCGGTCTTGGCGCTCAGGAAAGCGCTGACCTTGGGCTTTTCGTCCCGTGCCCGCCGAGGGCGGACGGTGTAGCCCGAGATGCCTACGATGCGGTGCTCTTGGCCCAACAGGTACAGCCACTCGGTGGTCTCTTCGGTCAAGCAGACGATGCGCTGCGGGCCGGGGCTGAAATGCAAGAGGTCTTGCGTCATGCAGGCCCCTCATGCGCCGGGGTGAACAGCTCAACCACCGCCTCGGGGCAGGATGGAAACCAAGCGTGAAAGTAGCTGGCCCGCACAGAACCTTGCTGCCATACCGCCTCGCCTGCATCGGGCATGGGGTCGTGATCGGGGCGCGCGGTGCGGGCGACTGGCACCAGCGTGCTGGCGCTGGTGGAGTAGTGAAAGGTGTGGCCGCGCAGGGTACCCGTCTGCAGTTTGAGCTGTTGCGGGCCCAGAGCCGATAAGCGCTTGTGCATGGTGACCTCGCCGGGCAGCAGGCCCCAAAGGGTGTGTTGTGCACCGTCGGTGGTCGTGATCGTATCGAACAAAACCATCATGCCGCCGCACTCGGCCCACACGGGTTTGCCGGCCTGCACGTGGGCGGCAAGACTGTCGCGCAAACGGGTGTTGGCAGAAAGGGTGTTGGCGTGCAGTTCGGGATAGCCACCGGGAATCCAGACTGCGTCGCAGGTGGGCAAGGCAGTGTCTTTAAGCGGCGAGAAGAACACCAACTCGGCGCCCAAGGACTGCAGGCAATCGAGGTTGGCGGTGTAGATGAAGCAGAAGGCGGTGTCTCTCGCTACTGCGATAGTTTTGCCTTTGAGGTTTGGGCTTGCGGTCTTTTGGTTGCGCGACTCTTGGAGGGACGAGCGAAGCGGCAGAGCGCTCTGCTCCGTGTCCCCCGCCCGCTTCGCGGGCTCCTCCTTGACCTGCGCAGAGCGCTCTGCCGCTTCGCCCTGGCGGGCTGGCTCTAGCTCTGACACTTGGTCTTGGAATTCCACTGACCACTGTTGGAGGTCTTCGACGCTCATTTGCCCCAGCGGAGTTGCTGCCAATGCATCGGCGGCTGCGTCCAGGCGGGCTTGGGCGTCGGCGACTTCGCTCGCCACCGTCAGGCCCAAGTGGCGTTCGGGCAGTGTCATCGCAGCGTTGCGCATCACTGCACCCAGCCACGGACTGTCGCTGCGCAGGCTGCGTTGCAACATGGCGGCGTGGCGCTCGGTGGCAACGCGGTTGGCCAGGGCACCGGCCCAGCGCAGGCCGGGGCGGAAGGTTTGCAGGCCGTAGGCCAGCGCGCCAAAGGTGCCGGCCATGGAGCCGGAATCCATCACGGCCATGACGTGCAGGCCAAAGCGTTGGGCGAGGTCGGCAGCGCTGGGATCGCCATCAAACAAGCCCATGACGCCTTCCACCAGAATCAGGTCGGCCTCCTCGGCGGCCCGGCTCAGGCGCTGGCGGCAATCGTCCTCACCGGTCATCCACAAATCGAGCTGGTACACCGGTGCGCCACTGGCGAGCTGGTGCCAGTAGGGGTCTAGGAAATCAGGCCCGCATTTGAAGACGCGCACTCGCCGTCCCTGGCGCGTATGCAGACGCGCCAACGCGGAAGTGACCGTTGTCTTCCCTTGTCCGGAGGACGGGGCGGTAATCAATAGTGCCGGGCAGGAACGTGACATTACAGGCGCTGTCTCATGCCTTGTGTTGCTTCACTCTCCCCGGCTTCCCCGCCAGAGCTTGAGCGTTACGGAAATGCGCCTTGGCGCATATCCACCTTATTGGCCGGTATCCGGGCTGATGGAGGCAACCTTCATCGTCTTCCCAAGCGCGTGTTCAAAGCGTTCAGTGACTTTGATGAAAGCAGTGTCAAGGCGACACGTCCACTTACCGTTGCGGGGGCAGCGCAGGTTAAGGACCGCCGCGTGCGGCACCCTCTCCTGCTTCCCGTTGAACTGCGGCATGCGAACCACACCGCGAGCACCAACACCGCGCATTTTACGCAGGGAATGCTTGCGCCACCCCTACAATGAAACACTTATGGCGAATCAGACTCCCATCGACCAAATTGCCGAGCGTGTAGAACGCTTGTTGCTCCGCTACGAGGAGCTTCAGCGGACCAACGCGTTACTCACCAGCCAAGTGGAAACACTCAGCCACGAGCGGGACTCCCTCAAATCAAGATTGAGTGCAGCGCGAGCGCGGGTCGATGCGCTTTTGGAGCGCATTCCCGATCACCTGCTGACCCATAAAGATCCGACATGAAACAGCTGGAAGTTCAAATCATGGGGCAGAGCTACCTGCTTGGCTGCCCCGAAGGCGGTGAATCCCGCTTGCTGGAAGCCGTGGAGCGCGTAGACACGGCCATGTGCAAAATCCGCGATGCAGGCAAGGTGCGGGCCCGTGACCGGATTGCCGTGTTAGCAGCGCTAAACCTGGCGTTCGACCTTTCTGACAAGTCTGCAGCCCCTGCCGCCGTGGCTACAGGCACCGGCACGCCGCTAGCCATTGAGGGCGACAGCGCCCTGCTGCTGACTTCGCTGCTGGAGCGACTCGACGTCGCGCTGAGCGACGATGGCCGCTTGCTCTAAGCACTGCAAATAAGCTCCTGATGCCCACTCAAGCTCAGGGTTGACCCCTACAATGCAGGTGTCTGCGAACCTGCCGGGCTTTATATTTCCTTGAACCAATGCTCATTGAGCCAGGGCTTGGAACATTGCTCCGCTAGCGTGATCATCTCGCGTCAGATGAACCCAAAGTGGCAGCTGACCTCGCCCACCTGAACCCCGGTTCAGGATGCGGGTCCGGTGGAGTTTCGCAGACACCCTTCTCCGGGCGAACGCCCTCACTCTTCGGCACTAGCCGTATCCGGCTCCGAAGCCTGCTCAAAGAAATACGCAATTCGCTGGCGCGGCGCCAGATAGTCCAGCGCCGCAGCCGGCAAGTTGCCGGGCTTCAAGCTGCGCCGGATGCCCAGTTGCGGCATTTTCTCCAAATCCAAAATCAACGCTTCAGCCCGCGCCACACCCGGTTCGTGAAGAATGATGCGCGGCTTGAGCGGCCGCGCCGAGTTGACTGAGACCACAATCCCGAAGCGGTCGTCGATCAGCTGCACCACGGAACCCGGGGGGTACACCCCCATCATGCGGATGAATGCACTCAAGGTCACCGCGTCGAAACGGGCTTTGAACTGCGCAAATATCAGCGAGAGCGCCTCATGCGGCGTCAGCGCAGAGCCCGGCCGGCTAGGGTTGCACAGGTTGTCATACCGGTTTACCAAGGCCAGTATCCGCCCACTGGTGCCCAAAGCATCGCCACGCAAGCGTGACGGGAAACCGCTACCGTCCACCATCTCGTGGTGCTGGAGCATGGCCAGCAACACGGGGGAACGCAGCTCCATGCCCTTTCCAATAGCGAGACCCTGGGGCACGTGCTCCTGATAGAGACGGTACTCCGCGCTTGAAAAGTTGTCTTCCAACCAGCGCACCCGGTCCGGCAATTTCACTTTGCCGATGTCGTGCAAAAAAGCCGCCATACCGAGGTCGATCAACTCCGATTTGTTCAGTCCCATCGCCTTGCCGAGTAGCAAAGAAATCACGGTGACGTTGACAGGGTGCATGGCCGATTTGTCACCCGCCGCCTCGGAGAGCAAGCGGATGGCCGCCTCTCCGTTGTCCATCAGCTCGGTGACATAGGTGTTGACCATCCCGAGACAGGGCTCAGTCGCCAACTTGGGCTGCGACTGCACCATGTCCATCGTTTTGCGATACAGGCGCACCGACTCTGCGAATCTGCGCTCACAAGCGATCAGACTGCGCTCCTGGGCGGTGAGCATGGCGGCGCGAAGTCTGCGCTGCTCGGCGTCTGCCTGCTCTTGGGTCAAAAGGCTGGCAGCTTCAGGCGGAATGGGTGCTGCCGATTCAGAGGGGACATCAGCGGCCTCCTCCGAAGAGGGCTCATCACTCTTGCGAGGAACCACACGCACTTGCTTTTTACCCAAGCCTTTGATGACTTCGATTTGCTTGGCGGAGCTGATTTTGAAGCTGCCGGTCGGAAATGGGTGTGCCATCCACCCCACGTCCAATTCCACGTAGTGGCCCACACGCAAAAGCGCAACATCGATCCAGACAGACTCTTCAGATTTCATAGGTTCCGGGGGTTAGCCCTTGGTGATTGCGGGCCAACAAAACACACCGTAATGAGGATACCCCAGCGCCCGCCAACGATCGCAGAACGCACCTACTTTCTTGTGGTGCTGTCTCACTACAGACGCAAAAAAACCCGCCGAAGCGGGTTTTTGGGATGCGCAGGGCGAAATTAGCCCATGTGCAAGCCGCCGTTGACCGAGAAGTCGGCGCCTGTAGCGTAGCCGCCTTCTTCAGACGCCAGCCACGCGATGATGGAGGCGATTTCCGAAGGTTCGCCCAAACGCTTGACCGGCACAGTTGCCACGATCTTGGCCAGCACGTCTTCACGGATAGCCTTGACCATGTCGGTCCCGATATAGCCCGGGCTCACGGTGTTGACCGTCACGCCCTTGGTGGCCAGCTCCTGGGCCAGAGCCATGGAGAAACCGTGCATGCCGGCTTTGGCAGCGGAGTAGTTGGTTTGACCGGCCTGGCCTTTTTCACCGTTCACGCTCGAGATGTTGATGATGCGGCCCCAGCCTTTTTCCACCATGTCAGGCACCACTTGCTTGGTGACGTTGAACATGGAGTCGAGGTTGGTGCTCATCACCGCTTGCCAGTCTTCGCGGCTCATTTTCAGGAACATGCGGTCGCGGGTGATGCCGGCGTTGTTCACCAGCACGTCAATGCTGCCGTGCTCGGCCTTGGTCTTGCTGAAAGCTTCGACGGTGGAATCCCAATCACCCACGTTGCCGACCGAGGCGTAGAAGCTGTAGCCCAGCTCTTTTTGCTCGGCCAGCCACTTGGCGTGGTCGCGTGTGGGGCCGCAACCGGCGATCACTTTGAAGCCGTCTTTGTGCAAACGCTGGCAGATGGCGGTCCCGATGCCACCCATGCCACCGGTTACATACGCTACTTTTTGACTCATTTTGTTTCCTCTTTTTAAATCAGTTTGCTATTCAATTTATAGCTACCAGCGCTTATCCTCTGAGCGCGAGTAGCCAAAAACACTTCAAATCAACGCTCAACGGCCAGGGCTACGCCCATGCCGCCGCCGATACACAGGGACGCAACCCCCTTCTTGGCGCCGCTACGCTGCATTTCGTGCAACAGAGTCACCAAGATACGGGCGCCGGACGCGCCGATGGGGTGGCCGATGGCGATGGCGCCACCGTTCACGTTGACCTTGGCAGGATCGATATCGAGCAGCTTGTTCACCGCGCAGGCTTGTGCGGCGAACGCTTCGTTCAACTCAAACAAATCAACGTCAGCGGCCTTCCAGCCGGCGCGCGCCAGCGCGCGCTGGGTCGCAGACACCGGGCCTAAGCCCATCAAGGCAGGATCCAGACCGGTGGTGCCGAAGCTGGCAATACGCGCCAAAGGTGTCAGGCCCAGAGCCGCAGCCTTCTTGGCGGTCATGACCATCACGCCAGCAGCGCCGTCATTGATACCGGAGGCATTGCCCGCGGTGACGCTGCCAGCCTTGTCGAATGCGGGGCGCAGACCGGCCAACGCTTCGGCATTGGTTTTCTTGTTAATGAATTCGTCAGCGTCAAACACCACGGGGTCGCCCTTGCGCTGGGGAATCACCACCGGCACGATTTCGGACTTGAATTTACCCGCGTCTTGTGCCGCAGCAGCTTTCTGCTGGCTGCCGAGCGCCAAAGCGTCTTGCATGTCGCGGGTGATGTCGTTGGCCTTGGCCACGTTTTCAGCGGTGATGCCCATGTGGTATTGGTTGTACACGTCCCACAGGCCATCGGTGATCATGGTGTCGGCCATTTTCCACTCGCCCATGCGCTGGCCGTCACGGCTGCCCAGCAGCACGTGGGGGGATGCGCTCATGTTTTCCTGGCCACCGGCAATCACGATTTCGCTGTCGCCCCAAGCCACAGCCTGAGCGGCCAGCATCACGGCCTTCAGGCCGGAGCCGCAGACGGCGTTGATGGTGAGAGCGGGAGTTTCTTTAGCCAAACCGGACTTGATACCGGCCTGGCGCGCAGGGTTCTGGCCTACGCCAGCAGCCAGCACTTGGCCGAGGATGACCTCGCCCACTGCGTCCACCGGCAGCCCGCTGCGCTCGAGCAGGCTCTTGATCACAATGCTTCCCAACTCGGTCGCGGGCACTTTGGCCAAAGAGCCACCAAACTTTCCAACTGCAGTTCGGGCTGCAGCAACGATCACGATATCTTCCATCAGGTGTCTCCTTCTTGATAAATCGAAAACTCAGGCCTTCGCCTGTACATAGCGCCCTGGAGCCGCCTCTATGGCCTTGTACTTCCCTTTGCCATATGTCTTGGGGGCAGCAATTTGCTTGCCAGCATGGCTTTTGAGCCAGTGGGACCAGTCAGTCCACCAGCTACCTGCATGCTCGGTCGCCCCTTCCAGCCACTGCGCATGCGTTTTGGGCAACTTGCCGTCGGCGCGGATCCAGTGGCTGCGTTTGTTTTTGGAGGGTGGATTGATCACACCCGCAATGTGACCGGACGCGCCTTGCACAAAGCGTTTTTTGCCCGGTAGCAGCTGGGTGGACGCATACGCACCGCCGATTGGCACGATATGGTCTTCACGCGAGCCGTAGATGTAGACCGGAATATCGAGTGCGCTCAAATCAAGCTTTTCGCCGCACACGGTGAGCTTGCCCGGCTTCTTGAGGTTGTTTTCCAGGTAGGTATTGCGCAGGTACCAGGCGTAATACGGGCCGGGCAGATTGGTGCTGTCGCTGTTCCAGTACAACAAATCAAAGGGCGGAGGTGTCTCGCCCTTGAGGTAGTTGCCTACCACGTAGTTCCACACCAGGTCGTTCGGGCGCAGGAAACTGAAGGTGCTGGCCAAGTCTTGGCCCTTCATCAGGCCGCCCTTGCCTAGCTCTGCCTCGCGGAACTTGACCATGGCCTCGTCGATGAACACATCGAGAATCCCGGTGTCTGAAAAATCGAGGAAGGTGGTGAGGAAAGTCGCGCTGTCCACCGGCTTTTCGCCCCGTGCAGCCAACACGCCGAGCGCGGTACCCAGCATGGTGCCCCCGACGCAAAAGCCCAGCGCATTGATGGTGGGCCAGCCGCTGATATCGCGGGTCACGCCAATCGCGCGGATCACCGCGTGCTCGATGTAGTCGTCCCAGGTCTTGTTGGCCAAGGTTTCATCAGGATTGCGCCAGCTCACCACAAAGGTGCGGTGGCCTTGCTCCACCGCGTAGCGGATCAGCGAGTTATCCGGCTGCAAGTCGAGGATGTAAAACTTGTTGATGCAAGGCGGCACCAGCAGGAACGGCTTTTCATAAACCTTGGCGGTGAGCGGTTTGTATTCTATAAGCTGGAACAGCTCGTTTTCGAACACTACCGCACCTTCGGTGGTCGCCACGTTTTTGCCCACTTCAAACAGACTCTCGTCGGTCATCGAGACATGGCCTTGCTGCAAGTCGTGCACCAGGTTTTTGACGCCCTTGGCAATGCTCTCGCCCTTGGTTTCAATGGCTTTTTTCTGGGCCTCGGCATTGAACGCCAAATAGTTGCTCGGGGAAGCGGCGGCCATCCACTGCTCTACCGCGAAGCGGATGCGATTTTTGGTTTTGCTGTCTGTCTCGACCGCCTCGGCCAAGCCCATCATGGTGCGGGCATTGAGGAGATAAGCCGCAGCAGCATAGGCCGCCACAGGGTTGTCACCCCATGCGGGTGCCGCAAACCGGCGGTCCGGCAGGGGCGGCGTGTGGCCCATGCCCTGGCTGAAGAGCTTGATGGCCTCTTCCACGTAGGACTTTTGCAAGGCTTGCAAACGGTCCTGAGAAAACTTGATGTCCGGCACCGCCTCGCCCATGGCCGGAAACCCTGCCCCGGCGACACCTGCGTCCAGCCCTTTGAAGGACTCCAGCGCTTTGGCAAAGCTTTGGGCCAATGCCTGTTGGAACTGCTCGGCCGCTTGGGCCATAAAGTCAGAGGAGGGTTGCGTCACGCCATCACCTTCAAAATTAGTGGGTCTAGTCTAACGTGCAAGTATGGCAGTCTTAAGCTGCGATATCCTGACACATCGCACCCTCCGAAACCCTTATGTACATCGTCCCCATCGCTTGGATTTACGTGGCGCTCATGATGAGCGTTGCCGAGGCCACCAACACTAACGGTTCGGTGCTGGGTGCGATCTTCACCTTTGTGCTGTACGGCGTGTTGCCCGTCGCCTTGATGATGTATTTCATGGGCACGCCCGCCCGCAAGCGGGCCTTGCGGGCCCAAGAGCTGGCGGAGCGCAACGCGGCCATCGCAGCCCACCAGGCCGCTGCCGGAGACAGCCCGTCACTCCAGCCAGATGCAAGCCGCGAAGCGGCCGCTGACCCGGTCGCGCCGGTGGCTGAAAAACCGTGAAGGGTTGTTGACGGTGCACCACGCGGTGCTGCCGTCATTGCCAAAAATCTGCCGTACCCCGGCCGCGTGTAAGCGGTAGCCCGCAAGCCCCGGCAAATCGGCCCACCACTTGCCAGCCGTGTGGGGGGCAAAAAACGCAGCGGTATCCGGGTGCGCCTCCACAAAAGCCGCGCGCACCTCGTCACCGACTTCAAAAGCCGATGGACCGATGCAAGGGCCTAGCCACGCTATCACTTCAGGAGCATCCCCCGCAGCATTTACGTGGGCTAGAGGCCCAAATGACTCTAAAGTCTCCTCCAGCACGCCTTTACCGCCCTGCCCTAGCAAGCCACGCCAGCCCGCGTGTGCTGCGGCTACCCGACTTCCATCACTGGCAGCAATCAGCACCGGCAGGCAATCTGCCACCATGACGGTGCACACCGCACCGGGCTGGGCCGTAGTGCAGGCGTCGGCCTCGGTGCCATCGGGCGTGGAGGCATTAATCGCCACACAGGCGGTACCGTGTACCTGGTTCAAAAATACCGGCCTGCTGCCAAGACCTGCGGCGAGGCGCTGCCGGTTGATGGCCACGTGAGCGGCATCGTCTGCCACATGCAGGCCCAGATTCAAGCCGGCATACGGCCCTTGCGACACGCCACCTTGGCGCGTGGTGCACAGGGCCCGCACCTGCGCGGGGACCGGCCAATCGGGAATCAGCCAGTCGGGCGCAAGCCCTTCCTGCGTGGGGGTGTTACTGCGGGGCATCAGGGCACGCCTCCGGTCTGGCTGCTTGAAAGGCAGGCAGTGCCATACAGGCATCAAAAGCTGCCATGGTGCGGGGCAAGCCGTCCAGCGACACCCCAAAGCGGCGGGCATTGAAGATCAAGGGGACCAGACAGCAATCAGCCAATGTGGGCGTGTCGCCGAAGCAAAAAATGGCGGGTGCGGAGCGCCCATGTTCACGCTGCCAGGTGTCCAGACGAAGCAGCTGCTCTTCAAAACTGTCAAGGCCCTGCCGCGTCCAGTGGTGGTACCACTGATCTTTGGCGGAATCGGCAAGCCCCATGTCGTCTTTCAAAAACCTGAGCACGCGCAAATTGTTCAAGGGATGGATTTCACACGCAATCGCCAGCGCCAGCGCCCGCACTTTGGCTTTGGCAAGCGGACTTGCCGGCAACAAGGCGGGCGCCGGATGTGTCTCGTCCAGGTACTCCATAATGGCCAGCGACTGGGTCAGCAGCTCGCCCCCGTCGTCCAACACCGGAACCAAGCCATCAGCATGGGTGGCGCGGTAATCGGGGCGGAGCTGTTCACCGTGGGCGAGGTGGACCGCTGCGTAGTCAAAGGGCAGGCCCTTGAGGCCCAGAGCGATGCGCACCCGGAAGGCGGCGGACGAGCGGAAATAGCTGTACAACTTCATGCCGGCGAGCATAAACCGATGCCGTTACTATTCCCGCTTACCCCGATTTTTTTGGAGACCCCATGATTCTTGAGCTTGCAGACATCCGCATTCACCCCGGCCAGAACGCCGCTTTTGACGAAGCCATTGCCCGCGGTTTGCGCGACGTGATCAGCAAAGCTAAGGGTTGCCAGGGCTACAAAGTCAACAAGGGCATCGAGAGCCCGGAGCGCTATGTGCTGCAAATTTTTTGGGACACCCTGGAAGACCACACGGTGGGCTTTCGCGAAAGTGAACTGTTTACCCAGTGGCGTGGGATCGTCGGCCCGTTTTTTGCACAACCACCGGTGGTGGAACACTTTGACCTGGTGGTGAAGTCCGCCTGATCACCGAACCAGCCCAACGCTGATCTACAGGAGTTGCTGATGAGTTTTGTATTGCCACCACCTGCCGTACCCAGCATTGCGGTGACCGGAGCGGCCGGCCGCTTTGCGGTGCACCGCATCTACTGCGTGGGCCGTAACTACGAGGAACATGCCAAAGAAATGGGGCACAGCGGTCGGGAGCCGCCTTTCTTTTTCATGAAGCCCGCAGACGCCGTGCTTGCGGCGGATGCCGGACAAGCGGTCGACATGCCCTACCCCACCCTCACCTCCAACCTGCACCATGAGGTGGAGCTGGTGGTGGCCATCGGTACAGGAGGCAGCAACATCCGTGCAGAGGACGCGCATCGCCATATTTACGGCTACGCCGTGGGCTTGGACATGACCCGCCGAGACCTCCAGAACGACATGAAAAAGCAAGGTCGCCCCTGGTGCATCGGCAAGGGCTTTGAGCACTCGGCACCCATCGGCCCGATCACCCCTGCTGCACAAGTGCCGGGGGTGGAGGCAGCCGACATTGCACTGACCGTCAACGCTTTGGGCCGCCAACGCAGCAGCGTGGCCAAGCTGATCTGGAACATTGCTGAAACCATTGAACAGCTGTCGGCCGCGTGGACCCTGCAGCCCGGCGACCTGATCTTTACCGGCACCCCCGAGGGTGTGGGCGCGGTGGTGCGCGGTGATGTGCTCTACGCCACGGTCGAAGGGCTGGAGCCCTTGACCGTGCGGGTGGTCTGAACCGTTTTCAGAACTTGCGCTGGTAGCGCACGCCGAGTCCCAGCTGGGGTTCGGCGTTTGCTTCATGGCCGGGCTCGAGCTTCAGCAGGGCTTGAGCGGCGACGGTGCCGCCCCACACCTTGGGGCTTTGGTACGAGAGCGCCACATCCTTTTGCATGCCGCTCGGCGCCAGGTTCAGGGTCTGCTGGGCGTAACGCAGGCTGCCGTCTTCCTGGCTTTGCTCTACGGCGGTGGTGAGCTGCATCTCGCCGGACATGGTGCGCAAAGGCATGGAAACGCTGAAACCCAGCTTGTCGCCGGTGCGCCACAAGCTCTCACGCGCCAAACCCAAACTCCAGGCCATTTGCCGCACCGCGCTGGTTCCGTCGATCAGTGACGCACTTTCATTGCGGAAGGCATCGGCCTGCCCCAAGGTCAACATGGCCGAGGCAGACACATTGGCTGCGACCGGCTTGGAGGCTGCCAAGGTGACAAAGCGTGTGCTGGCTTTGCCTTCCATGGCCCAGGCCTCGGTGCCGCTGGCGCCCAGCAGGGAGTTGTTTTCGAGGAGCTGACCCGCGGAGATGACGGTAGTCGCATCACCCCAGCGGCTTTGGTACTCCAACACCGCGACGGAGCGCTGCGTGTCCGCAAAAGGTGCCGATTGCCACGGCGAGCTGTTCAAGGGATTGCCTTGCACCACGGAGCCCATGCGCAAAACATCGCCGCTAGCAAGCTTCCACGAAGTGCCGGCATGGGTGGCGTTCTGCGCCAGGCTGAAATACGGCGCATTGAAGCGGCTCGCCTCGTCGGCCAGGCTCAAAGGCGCGCTGCCCGTGGCCTGCAGGCCGAAAAATGCATCGCTGCTGCCACCGGTACCAACGCCCCAGGCAAAGCCCGCATTTGACGGGCTGGAGAAGCTCATGCGGGCCAAGGTCAGGGGCGTCTGCTCTGCCGCCAAACCCAGCATGGTTTGCTCGGTTACCAAGGCGGTGTACTCCGCGCTGAATTTGGCGCCGGTGGTCGTTGTGGTCGTGGTCTTGCTGATGGGCAAAGCGGATGTCGCTGTCGACGTGCTGCTCACACTGGCGCCCACATTGACCTGAAAGGCCCGGTTGAACTTGTCGACTGCCAGGGTATTGACCGTTTTGAGCCCTGTGGCGAGCCCGCTTTTGGGCGTGGCGAGGCTGGCGCCCGCAAAGCTAATCACTGCGCCTGTTTTGGTACCCAAGTTAAGACCGCCAATAGGCTGCAAAGAAGCACCGACGTTCACCAAGCCCCACCCGTACACAGCGTCCGCCTTGTTGCGAGAGAGGCAGACAGAGGCGGCCACGTTATCGCTGCACAAACGGGTGGCGGATTGAAAGATGATTTGCGCAATGTCTGTGGCAGGCAGGAAGTTCCAGTTACTTTTGATCAATGCCGCTTGGCCCGCCACAATCGGCGTTGCCATGGAGGTGCCCGACATATAGACGTAGCTGCCGGGCATGGCAGGTGTGGAGTAGCTGGAGGCGATGTTGACCCCGGGCGCAAACACAGTCCAGTTGGCCAAGGTGGCGTCGTAATTGCTGAAGCTGGCGCGCTTGTTGTTGGCGTCGAGTGCGCCCACCGCGATGATTTGCCCCTTTGCCCACGTTTGCTTGGCGTAAGCGGCAGGCCAGCTGCCGCTGGCGCGTCCGTCATTGCCCAAAGCGGCCGTGATCAGAACCTCCTTGTTGACAGCGTTTTGGATGTTGGACTGCATGGCCGCAGCGTTACTGCCCAGACTGAGCGTGACGATGGGCGCCTTTTGTACATTCACCGCCCAGTCAATACCCCGGCCGATCGTGAGGCTGTCAGAACCACCGGTGGTGAACACCTTGGCGACTACCAGCTTCGCACCGGGCGCAACGCCCTCGAGCAGAGACCCGTTCGCCAGACTTCCTGCGACCAAGCCACTCACGTGGGTGCCGTGGCCCATTTGGTCGGTGACATCGGTGCCGCCATTGAAGGCGTTGTAAGTCGCAATCACTTGACCGCGCAACTCAGGGTGGCTGACTTGCACCCCGGAGTCCACAACCCCGACAACGACACCGCTGCCATTGCCGCTACCCAGCTGATTGGCATAGGGCTTGTTGACTTGATTCAAGAAGGTCTGGTAACTGCGCGCACGGGCTTCTGCCGCCGTGGGCGCTGCCTTCGCCAAGGTAGATGCGCTCAGCTTGGGTGCTGCAGCAGCCGCAAGGGCCTCCCAGCCGCTATCAGCGTCTTCATGCACTTCCAGAACTTGGGCATAGGCTCCGGAGGCAAAGGCAGTGATCAATGCCGCAAAAAGGGGGGAAGGCTGAAACATGGTGCGATTCCTTGTTAACAAATACACAAGGGCTACGCAATCCAATCACGGGCGCTGGCAAACAGCCCCATGAACCGGCAACCCCGCTGGCATGGCACTCTGAAAAAGTGCGACAGCCCGGTGGCTTTGCGTCCCGACCTTTCGACCGGTTTGCCCAAAAAACTCAACAGATATGCTGAGTCGGCCACAATCATATCTCAAATTGTTATTTGTGTGTTATTCGATTCAATCAGTGCAATGCAAGCTTGCGACACTTGCATTACAGTGAAGCACTGTTTATCCCGACTCAACGTCACTTCCACCAGGGTTTCATGCAGCGCGCTCCCCTCAAACATTGCAAAGAATGCGGTACCGCAGTGGTCTACCGCGTGCCGGATGACGGCGACACCAAGCCTCGTGCGGTGTGCCCTGCCTGCCACACCATCCACTACGAAAACCCCCTCAACGTGGTGGGCACCGTCCCGTATTGGGGCGATCAAGTGTTGCTGTGCAAACGCAACATCGAGCCACGCTTTGGCAAATGGACATTGCCAGCCGGTTTTATGGAGCTCAACGAGACTACCGCGGAAGGTGCTGCCCGCGAAACCGTAGAAGAAGCAGGCGCCCAATTTGAACTCGAAGGCCTTTTCAGCCTGCTCAACGTGGCGCGCGTGGGGCAAGTGCACTTGTTTTACCGGGCCCGGCTAACCAGCGATCAATTTGAGCCGGGAACCGAAACCATAGAAGCCAAGCTCTTCCGCGAGGACGAAATCCCTTGGGATGAAATCGCGTTCCGCACTGTCAAAGAGACGCTGGACTGCTATTTCGCGGACCGTAAGGCGGGCCATTACGGCATTCACACCCTCGACATCACGTGATGCCGGCCATGCTCCCCAGCTATGTGGTCCTCGACCTTGAGACCACCGGCGGGAATGCCGTCAACGACCGCATCACCGAAATAGCCGCGGTGCGGATCGACAACGGGGTTGAAACTGCGCGCTGGTCAAGTCTGGTGAATCCGGGCGTCCGTATCCCGCCTTTTATCCAGAGCCTCACCGGCATTACCGATGCGATGGTGGAGGATGCCCCCACCTTCGAGCAGCTGGCCAAGCCGCTGCTGGCCTTGTTGGAGGGCGCCGTCTTCGTGGCCCACAACGTGCGCTTTGACCATGGGTTCGTTCTGAACGAATTAGCACGGCTAGACATCGCGCTGAAGGTCAAAACCCTGTGCACCGTGCGCTTGTCGCGGCGCTTGTATCCGCAGCATAAGGGACACGGGCTCGACGCTATCTTGCAGCGCCACGGCTTGCACACCCAGGCACGACACCGGGCCATGGGCGATGTGGACGTGGTGCTGGCCTGGCTGGATGTGGCAAACCGCGAGTTAGGCGCGGAGGCCTTGGCGCGCGAGGCGCAAGGGCTTATGCAAGGGAGTGCCGCCGTACCGCCCATGCTGGAAACACCGGTGTCTGACATTCCCGACACACCGGGTGTGTATCTCTTTTACGGCGAAAGCAGCATCCCGCTGTATGTGGGCAAGAGTGTGACCATGCGCAGCCGGGTGATGTCGCACTTTCAGGCGTCTACCAAGGTTGCACGCGAGATGCGCATCCTGCAAGAAATCCGGCGCGTCGAATGGCGCGAGACGGCTGGCGAACTCGGGGCCCTGTTGCTGGAGTCGCGCCTCGTGAAAGAACTGCAACCCATCCACAACCGGCTGCTGCGGCGCGAGAAACAACTCACCGCTTGGAAACTTCACGACGACCCCGCCACCCGACCCCTTGTGCAACTGGTGCGGCTCGATCAGGTAGACCCGTCTGACATGGGCCAGCTCTACGGGGCTTACCGCTCCAAACGACAAGCGATGGAGGCGCTGCGCAGCCTTGCCGACATGCACCAGTTCTGCCCGCTGGTGCTCGGACTGGAGTCCGGCAAAGGCGCTTGTTTTGCCAGCCAGATTGGGCGTTGCAAAGGGGTGTGCGCCGGGCGGGAGCCAGCGCCACTGCACCGGGTGCGCCTGCAAATAGCGCTGGCCGAGCATCGCTTGCAATCGTGGCCCCATGCCGGACGTATGGGTATCCGCGAGCACAACCCCATCACCGGCCGCACAGATATCCATGTGTTTGACCAATGGTGCCATGTGGCCACTGTGCATGACGAGGCGGAGCTGCAAGAGGCTATTGCCCAGCGGCAGGTGCTGGCCTTTGACCTCGACACCTATCGCCTGTTGGTGAAGCGGCTCACAGGCACAGGACTGCGTTCGCGCGAGGTTTTGCACTTGGGAGGACACCCTGTCTCAGCCGCCTAGCCCTGTGCGCGCACAGATCGCCCATGCGCTCCTAGAACTCGTCGTGCAAGTGCCCGAGAGCTCCGAGAAGGTAGGTGTCGACGTCGCACTGCGCGTGCATGCCATCTCGCGCAAGGCGGCGCGACAGGCCAGCATGGTGGCGGCTGGCCTGTCGCTACCACCGGGCTGGATGGGATGGCTTACCGTGCTGCCGGAGATGATCAGTGTCTGGAAGATCCAGGCGCAAATGGTTTCTGACATTGCAGCCCTGCACGGCCAGCAGAGCCGACTCGGCAAAGAACAGATGCTGTATTGCTTGTTCAAACATGTATCGGCCCAGCTGTTCCGCGACTTTGCCGTGCGTGCGGGTGAGCGTGTAGTCGTCCGTTCTAGCACGATGAAAGCACTGGAAGCGCTGGCCCTGCAGATCAGCGGCAAGCTCTTGGGCACTGCGCTGCGCAAAGGCGCCTCGCGCTGGGTTCCATTGGTGGGTGCCGTCGGCGTGGGGGCGTATGCGTACTACGACACCCTGCAGGTGGCAAAAAATGCGCACTATCTCTTCCAAACTCAGGGGCCAACTGGCGGGTAGATTTATATCAAATCTGCCCTGAGCCCACCAAGTAACTGCGCAGACTGCTATTTATTTGATAGCAAATCAAATCCAGTCACAATAGCCCCCTTTTAGCCCGCCCCGACTTTCGCTCTCATGGCCAAACTTTTCTTCCGCTACTCGGCCATGAACGCCGGCAAATCCACCTCCTTGTTGCAGATTGCGTACAACTACGAAGAGCAAGGCCAGCAGGTAGCCTTGTTCACCGCACAGATTGACGACCGTTGCGGCGTTGGAAGTATTGCATCACGCCTCGGTATTCAGCGGGCTGCGGAAACCTTTGATGAACATACCGATTTTGAAACGCTGCTGACGCAGCGCCGCGGTTTGGCCTGTGTGTTGATTGACGAGTCTCAGTTTCTCCAACCGGAGCAGGTGCGCCAACTCCACCGGGTTGCCCACATGGCCAATATCCCGACGATTTGTTTTGGCCTGCGTTCAGACTTCCAGGGCAAGCCATTCCCCGGCTCTGCCCATTTGCTCACGTTGGCCGATGACATTGAAGAGATCAAAACCATCTGTGCATGCGGCCGCAAAGCCACCATGAATGTGCGTGTGGACGATAACGGCCAAAGAGTCCGTGAGGGCGAACAGGTCGTGATCGGCGGAAACGACCGCTACCACCAAGCGTGCGCGCGTTGCTTTTATGAAGGTGCCGCCACCTGATAGGCCGTTAGGCCTGGGGCTTTGCGATACTAGGCTCCTGCAAAACCAGACAGGCAAGAAAAAAGCCGTTAAGCATTAGTGCTTAACGGCTTTATCTTATTTTGGTCGGTGTGAAAGGATTCGAACCTTCGACCCCTTGCACCCCATGCAAGTGCGCTACCAGGCTGCGCCACACACCGATCGAGCCTCAAATTATAGCGTGAGTTTCAGGTGCTTCAGGCTTCGATCATCAGAAGTTCACGAATATCGAGCAATTCCTTTTTTACCTGCTGCCATTCCATGGAGACCTCGGCAACCACCGGAATATCTTCAGCAGACTCTTCCAAGTCGTCCAACTCCATGTCGCCGAGTTCAAGAACCTCGACACCATCGAGCATGACTTCGCCGTGACGTTTTTTGTCGCGTTCGGTTTGCAGGATTTCCTGCATCTTGTTTCTCGCACCGCTGATCGTGAAACCTTGGTCGTACAGCAAATCGCGAATACGGCGAATCATCAAGACCTCGTGGTGTTGATAGTACCTGCGATTGCCGCGCCGCTTCATTGGGCGCAACTGCGTGAACTCCTGCTCCCAATAACGTAGCACGTGAGGTTTGACACCGCACAGGTCACCTACTTCACCGATCGTGAAATAGCGCTTTGCAGGGATGGGTGGGAGCGTTTTCTCCATTGAAATCAATGCTGTACGAGACAAAGCGTAGAGGTTACTCTAAGTTTTACCTGTCTGCAAAGTTTCGATGGAGATGTGGCGAGAAATAAACCTGACGCCACGTCAAGGCTCAAGAACCGGACTTGCCTTCGTCCTGAATTTGCTCTTTGAGCTTATGGCTGGCGTGAAAAGTGACCACGCGTCGAGCCTGAATTGGAATCGCCTCACCGGTCCGTGGATTGCGACCAGGCCGGGGCGCTTTGGTTCGGATCTGAAAGTTGCCAAAACCGGAAATCTTGACGTCAGTGCCTTCGACAAGACTGCTGGCAATCAGATCAAAAAAGGCGTCAATCATGTCTTTCGACTCACGCTTGTTCAGTCCGATCTGCTCAAAGAGCAGATCGGAAAGTTGAGCCTTGGTCAGCGCCGGGGTTTCCAGACTTTCTACAGAAAATTCCATCACTGTACCGTTCTGTTTTGCAAAGATCAGGCGCGCTGGCGGGCACCCACCGAGGCAACCAATTGCTCAACCACCGCTTTCATGGCGGATTCGATTTGGTCTTCGGTGAGGGTGGACTCGTCGCTGTTCAATGTCACGCGCAATGCCAAGCTGCGATCGGTGCTGCCGGCAATGACTTCGGCATCCTTGGCCAGCTTGGGGCGGTAAACGTCGAACAACTGAACATCACGCAACAAGCCTTGAGTTGGTGCGCTTTTGACAGCAGCGATCAGGTCGGCATGGGTGACCTGATCTGCCACCACCACAGCGATATCCCGTTGAACCGCTTGGAACTTGGCAACGCTTTGGAAAGCAGGCACTTGGCGCGCCAACACCGCATCCAGCTCCAACTCAAACACCACCGGGGCTGCGGCCAACTCATACGATTGACGCCACTTGGGGTGCAACTCCCCCACAAAGCCGATCGAACGCCCTTGGATCTTGACCTCTGCGGTACGACCGGGATGCAATGCGGGATGGGTTGCAGGCACGAACGCGGCTTTGAGTGGCGCGAGCAAGGCTTCCACATCGCCCTTCACGTCGAAGAAATCAACGGATTGCTCTTTGCGTCCCCATTGCAAGGTGTCTGCCCCACCGCTGGCCAAGCCGGAAACCCGCATGGGCTGATCGAAACCTTCTACGGTCGTATCCGTGCTCTTCACTGTGGCGTCGCGCAGAAATACGCGTCCGATTTCAAACACCCGCACACGCGGCGCTTTGCGGGCGAGGTTGAACCTCAGCACTTGCAACAAGGAGCCAATCAAGCTACTGCGCATCACACTCATTTGGCTGGCGATCGGGTTCAGCAACTTGATCGGATTGAGGTTACCCGCCAGCTCGTGTTCCCAGCGCTCTTCCACAAAACTGAAGTTGATGGTTTCCTGGTAGCCCAAAGCGGCCAGCGAGCGGCGCACTGCGAACGCGCTACGCTCGGCCTCCTGTCGGATCTTGGCAGTAATGGGCGCTTGGGGTGGTGTGTGCGGCAGGTTGTTGTAACCCACCATGCGGGCGACCTCTTCAATCAGGTCTTCTTCAATTTGCAAATCGAAGCGGAAAGATGGGGGTGTCACCGTGATCAACCCGGGCTCTTCTTGCACCGGCAAACCGAGGCGGCGCAGCGCATCCGCACATTGCGCTTGGGTCAGCGGCATGCCGATCACTTTGACCGCGCGTGCAACGCGCAAGGTCACCGGAGTTGCAGCAGGCAAGGCTGCCACTACATCGTCCACCGCACCGCATTGAGTCTCGGGCGTGCCGCAAATCTCGATGATGAGCTGGGTGATGCGCTCAATGTGCTCCACCGTCTGCTGGGGATCTACACCGCGCTCAAACCGGTGGCCAGCATCGGTCGAAAAATTGAAACGGCGTGAACGACCCGCGATGGACTTGGGCCACCAGAAAGCTGCTTCGAGGTAGATGTGACGGGTGTCGTCAGACACTGCGGTAGCGTCCCCGCCCATGATGCCGGCCAGCGATTCGACTTGCTGGTCATCCGCAATGACGCCCACCTTTTCATCGAGGGTTACCGTATTGCCATTGAGGAGTTTGAGCTGCTCGCCGGGCTTGGCCCAGCGGACGTCGAGACCACCGTGGATTTTGTCGAGGTCAAAAATGTGGCTGGGGCGGCCGAGCTCGAACATGACGTAGTTCGAAATATCGACCAATGGACTGACACTGCGTTGGCCACAGCGAGCCAAACGATCCACCATCCATTGCGGTGTACTTGCCTTGGTATTGACGTTGCGGATCACCCGGCCGGAGAACCGCCCACAGAGGTCGGGTGCGCTGATCTTGACCGCCACTTTATCTTGGATTGCGACAGATGCTTGCGGGAACTCGGGCGTCAGCAAGGGGGCACCGGTCAATGCGGACACCTCACGCGCCACCCCGTACACGCTCAGGCAGTGTGCAAGGTTGGGCGTCAGTTTGAGGGTGAACAAGGTATCATCCAAGTCCAGATATTCGCGAATGTTTGTGCCCAACGGTGCATCCAATGGCAGCTCCATCAAGCCACCATGGTCTTCAGAAAGCTTGAGCTCGCGTGCAGAGCACAACATTCCTTGGCTTTCCACACCGCGCAGCTTGCCGACCTTGATCAGGAAAGGCTTGCCATCTTCGCCTGGGGGCAGCTCTGCACCCACCATGGCACATGGAATACGGATACCAACGCGTGCATTGGGTGCACCACAAACAATATTCAGCAGCTCGGTCTGGCCTACATCGACCTTGCAAACGCGCAAGCGGTCGGCATTAGGGTGTTGCTCGGCTTCCTTGATTTCACCGACGACTATATGGGTAAAAGGTGGTGCAACTGGCTTGAGTTCTTCTACCTCGAGCCCTGCCATGGTCAGGGTTTCGGCGAGTTGGGCAGTAGAAATGGCGGGGTTGCAGAAAGTGCGCAACCAGGATTCTGAGAATTGCATGTTCGGGACCGGCGTGTGTGTTGTTCTTGTGGATTACTGGAATTGCGACAGGAAACGGACGTCACCGTCAAAGAACAGGCGCAGGTCGTTCACGCCATAGCGCAACATCGTCAAGCGATCAGGCCCCATACCGAAGGCAAATCCGATGAATTTTTCAGGGTCGAGACCCATGTTGCGGATCACATTGGGGTGCACTTGGCCAGAGCCTGCGACTTCCAGCCAGCGACCAGCGAGCGGGCCGGTTTGGAACTGGATGTCAATTTCTGCGCTGGGCTCGGTGAACGGGAAGAAGCTGGGGCGGAAGCGCAACACAAGATCGTCCGATTCAAAGAAGGTACGGCAAAAGTCGGTAAAGACGAACTTCAAGTCTTTGAAACTCACATTCTCACCCACCCACAGGCCTTCACACTGGTGGAACATGGGTGAATGTGTCGCATCGCTGTCCACACGGTAGGTGCGGCCTGGAGCAATAACACGGATCTCTGGCATATTGCCGGAGTAGAGGCCTTCCGCTGAAGCGCCAGCGGCCGCGCGGTGGGCTTTGACGTGCTGCACCGCGTAGCGGATTTGCATCGGGCTGGTATGGGTGCGGAGCAGGTTCGGCGCTGCCTCGGAGCCACCTTCTACATAGAAGGTGTCGTGCATCGAGCGAGCCGGATGGTCTTCGGGCGTATTGAGGGCTGTGAAGTTGAACCAGTCGGATTCAATTTCGGGGCCTTGGGCCACATCAAATCCCATCGAACCAAAGATGGCTTCAATCCGCTCTAGTGTCAGGGACACCGGGTGCAAACCGCCCTGCCCGCGCTGACGACCTGGCAATGTGACGTCCAGCGCTTCCGCTTGGAGCTGGGTCTGCAACTCGGCGTCGGCCAGTGCTTGGCGACGTTCTGTGAGCGCGCTCTCGATGGCTTGCTTGGCCAAGTTGATAGCGGCACCGCGGGATTTCTTCTCCTCCACGCTGAGGGCAGCCATGCCCTTCATCAGCTCGGTGATCTTGCCGGATTTTCCCAAAAACAGGGCTTTGGCATTTTCCAGATCAGCCGGCGTGAGAGCTTGCAGGAATGCAGCTTTAGCGGTGTCAACGATGTCGTTCAACTCGGTCATAAATAGGTACTTGACGATTCAGATCAATGAAAAAGGGCTAGTGCTTTTTCAAGCGCTAGCCCTTGTTTCTGGTGCGCGGAGTGCTACTGAATCAATAGCACTCTGCTGCGGACTCAAGCAGCCAGTTTGGCTTTCACTTGTTCCACGATGCCAGCAAAAGCAGCCATGTCATGGATTGCGATATCGGACAAAACCTTACGGTCGATCTCGATACTGGCTTTCTTCAGACCATTGGCAAACTGGCTGTATGTCATGCCACATTGACGGGCTGCAGCGTTGATACGCGCAATCCACAACTGACGGAACACACGTTTCTTGGTACGGCGGTCGCGGTAGGCATATTGCCCAGCCTTCATTACCGCTTGTTTAGCGATACGGTAGACATTACCGCGGCGACCGCGGAAACCCTTAGCAAGGGCCAGAACTTTTTTATGGCGGGCGCGAGCCGTTACACCACGTTTGACGCGAGGCATGTGATTACTCCTTGTACGTCGTTAATTAAATACCACGACCGGGCAGCATCTGTGCCATGTGACCCATATTGGTCTCATGAACTCCAGTGGAGCCGCGCAAGTGGCGTTTATTTTTAGTGGTCTTCTTGGTCAAGATGTGACGCTTGAAGGCTTGACCGCGTTTCACGGTACCACCTGGACGGACGCGGAAGCGTTTCTTCGCCGCGCTCTTGGTCTTCATTTTGGGCATATTCATGCTCCTTTTCATTTGTGCTCGTGAGGCGTCTGAGAAACTTTCCCAGCCTTGTTGGCCCCGAGCCACTTGTGCGAGGCTATTTCAGACCTCGCTTTGCAAGGCCGCTTACGCAACCCTGCTCATCACAAACAGGTGACCAGACCTGTCTGCAAAATTTAACCTGCTGCTTCGGCAGCAGGCTTTGGTGAACCACCCGGCTTTTTACGGCCTGGTGCGATCATCATGATCATCTGGCGACCTTCGAGCTTCGGAAACTGCTCAACGAGGATGGTGTCACCCAACTCATCACGCATCCGCTGCAACATCGCCAAACCGATTTCCTGGTGGGTGATTTCACGACCACGGAAACGCAAAGTGATCTTGCACTTATCGCCATCCGCCAAGAAACGCCTGATGTTGCGCATCTTGATGTTGTAGTCGCCGTCATCGGTACCCGGGCGGAACTTGATTTCTTTGATCTCAATGACCGTCTGCTTGGCTTTCGCTTCCGCTGCCTTCTTTTGCTCTTGGTACTTGAACTTGCCATAGTCCATCAACCGGCACACAGGCGGGTTGGCAGTAGCGGCAATTTCAACCAAGTCAACGTCGAGGTCGCCCGCCATGCGGAGCGCCTCCATCAGGCTGACGACACCCAAAGGCTCGTTCTCAGGCCCGGAGAGGCGAACCTCGGGGGCCATGATTTCACGGTTCAAACGGTGTTTACGTTCTTCGCGCTGGCGGCGGTCACGAAATTCAGTAGCGATGGCTCAATCCTTCACAATATCTGCTACACAAACTGTAGCGGTTGCCGCACAGCGCGCGCCAACAAACCAGTCAATCCTTGGAAATATCTTCAGGAAGTTTTGTTGGCAATGTCTGAGGTGATACGTTCAATGAACGACTCCAGAGGCATTGCACCGAGGTCTTGACCACCCCGGGCACGCACTGCGACAGCGCCTGCTGCCATCTCTTTGTCACCAATAACAATCAGGTACGGCAGCTTCTGCATCGAATGCTCTCGTATTTTATAGGTTATTTTCTCGTTGCGCAGATCTAAATGGACCCTAAGCCCTTGATCCTGCAGCGTTTTCGCGACGTTCCGGGCATATTCAGCCTGTGCATCCGTGATATTGAGCACGGCAATTTGCACTGGCGCCAACCAAGCAGGCAACGCTCCCGCGCTTTCCTCGATCAAGATTCCGATGAACCGCTCTAGGCTTCCGACGATCGCGCGGTGCAGCATCACAGGGCGATGGCGGCTGCCGTCCTCCCCGACAAATTCGGCATCCAAGCGCTCTGGGAGGTTAGGATCCACTTGGATGGTGCCGCATTGCCACGGCCGACCCAACGCGTCTTTCAATGTGTACTCAATTTTGGGGCCGTAAAAAGCGCCCTCGCCCGGCAAATACTCAAAGTCGCAGCCGGAGGCGCGCAAGCCCTCTGCCAAAGCGTTTTCCGCACGATCCCAGCTCTCTTCGGTCCCGATACGCTTCTCGGGGCGAGTCGACAATTTGTAAATGATGTTGGTGAAACCGAAGTCTTTGTAAACCTTTTGCAGCAGCGTAGTGAAGGTTTTCACCTCCTCCTGAATCTGAGCTTCCGTACAAAAAATATGTCCATCGTCTTGGGTGAATGCGCGGACACGCATGATCCCGTGCAAGCCACCCGAAGGCTCGTTACGGTGGCACTGGCCGAATTCACCAAAGCGCAGTGGCAAATCTCGGTAGCTCTTGATGCCCTGCTTGTAGATCAGGATGTGGCCCGGGCAGTTCATGGGCTTCAGGGCGTAGTCGCGCTTTTCACTCTCTGTCGTGAACATGTTCTCGCGGTACTTGTCCCAATGGCCTGTTTTCTCCCACAAGCTTTTGTCAATGATCTGCGGCCCCTTGACCTCCTGGTAGCCATTGTCCTGGTACACCTTGCGCATGTACTGCTCAACACCCTGCCATAGCGTCCAGCCCTTGGGATGCCAAAACACGGTGCCGGGCGAGTGCTCGTCAATATGGAACAAGTCGAGCTCGCGGCCGAGCTTGCGGTGATCTCGCTTCTCGGCCTCTTCCAGCATGGTCAAGTACTGCTGCAGCTCATCTTTGGTGGCCCACGCAGTACCGTAAATCCGCTGCAACATTTCATTTTTGTGATCACCGCGCCAGTAGGCGCCTGCCACCTTCATCAGTTTGAAGTGCTTGAGCTTGCCGGTGCTGGGCACGTGGGGACCACGGCACAGATCCTCGAACTTACCTTCTCGGTAAAGAGAGACATCTTCGTTTGCGGGAATACTGGCAATGATCTCCGCTTTGTACTGCTCACCCAAGCTCTTGAAGTACTCCACCGCCTCGTCACGCGGCAATACGCGGCGAACTACCGGTTCATCTTTGCTCGCCAGCTCAGTCATCTTCTTTTCGATGGCCACCAAATCTTCGGGGGTGAAGGGTCGCTTGTACGAGAAGTCGTAAAAGAATCCATGCTCAATCACAGGGCCGATCGTCACTTGCGCATCAGGAAACAACTCCTTGACGGCATAAGCCAACAAGTGGGCAGTGGAATGTCGAATGACCTCCAGCCCATCTGCATCTTTGGCGGTGATGATAGACAACGCACTGTCCGCTGACATCTGAAAACTGGTGTCGACCACCTTGCCGTCCACTTTGCCCGCCAGCGCGGCCTTTGCCAATCCGGCACCAATAGAGGCCGCGACCTCAGCGACAGTTACCGGGCCGGGGAATTCACGTTTGGAACCGTCAGGAAGTGTGATGTTGATCATGGTGGTGTCTAAAAAGAGGATTCAGAAAAACAAAAAGCGCGGAACGGTCCGCGCTTTACTATGAATTTGGTAGCAGATTGCGCACAAGGCGCGCGGACTACGGCCTTATTGCACAGTGAATGTTGCCGGGGTAGTTCGCGGTGTCATAACCAAACTGCCTTTCTCGCTCTTATACAAAGTTGAGCCTCTATTTTACCCAATAAAAAAGGCCGGGCGCCTTGTGAGCTGCCCGGCCTTCGCTCCACAGCGGGTCGCTTAGTGGAACTGCTCTTCTTCAGTGGAACCAGTCAGCGCCTTCACTGAGGAGGACCCCCCCTGGATCACGGTGGTGACGTCGTCAAAGTAGCCGACACCCACTTCTTGCTGGTGGGACACGAAGGTGTAACCCTTTTCACGTGCGGCGAATTCAGGCTCTTGCACCATTTCGGTGTAGTGCTTCATGCCTTCGCCCTGGGCGTAAGCGTGGGCAAACTGGAAGGTGTTGAACCAGTTGATGTGAATGCCGGCCAAGGTGATGAACTGATACTTGTAACCCAGTGCGGACAGGTCTTCCTGGAAGGAAGCGATCTGGCTGTCGCTGAGGTTCTTCTTCCAGTTGAAAGAAGGCGAGCAGTTGTAAGACAGCAACTTGCCGGGGCATGCCGCGTGAACCGCTTGGGCAAATTCACGGGCAAAGCCGATGTCAGGCACGCCGGTTTCGCACCACACGAGATCCGCATACGGTGCGTATGCAACACCACGGCTGATGGACTGCTCCAAGCCGTTTTTGACACGGTAGAAGCCTTCTTGCGTACGCTCACCGGTGATGAACGGCTTATCGTTTTCATCGTAGTCGCTGGTGATCAGGTTGGCTGCTTCAGCGTCCGTACGAGCCAGAATGATCGTGGGCACACCCATGGTGTCCGCTGCAAAACGCGCTGCGATTAGCTTCTCGATCGCTTCGCGGGTAGGTACCAGAACCTTGCCGCCCATGTGACCGCACTTTTTCACAGCCGCCAATTGATCTTCGAAGTGCACACCGGCTGCACCCGATGCAATCATGTTCTTCATCAGCTCAAAAGCGTTCAACACGCCGCCAAAGCCTGCTTCAGCATCCGCCACTATTGGCAAGAAGAAATCAATGAACTCTTTGTCGCCGGGGTTGATACCGCGACCCCATTGGATTTCGTCAGCGCGCTTGAACGTGTTGTTGATGCGACGCACCATGGTCGGCACCGAGTCGTAGGCGTACAAGGACTGGTCGGGGTACATCGTCTCGGATGTGTTGCCGTCAGCAGCCACTTGCCAACCAGACAGGTACACGGCTTCCAAGCCGGCCTTGGCTTGCTGCATGGCCTGGCCTGCAGAGATGGCGCCAAACGCGTTCACGTAGCCCTTCTTGGCGCCACCGTTGACTTTTTCCCACAATTTTTCGGCACCGCGCTGAGCCAAGGTGTATTCAGGCTGCACGCTGCCACGCAAGCGAACCACGTCTGCAGCGGAGTAACCGCGCTTGACGCCCTTCCAGCGGGGATTGGTCGCCCAGTCTTTTTCCAGGGCTGCGATTTGCTGTTCGCGGCTCAATTGTTCTTTGATGGATTGCGGCATGTGAACACTCCTAGGTTGATTGAATGGTTCGGCAGCCTTAACGCTGTCGATGAGTGAATTCTAAGTCTTATATAAGACAGAAGTCCAATCTTATGTCTTATATAAGACATAAATTTTCTCATTAAAAATCAATGACTTAACTGAGATGTACTGCAATATGAAATGACTTCATACGATCTGAAAATCAAACACGTCGAATCAAGCAGAAGATTTCCACAATGCGACATTGAAATGTAAGTCGCAAAAAATCGAAGAACACTACACGCCGTTAATACGCATCAGCGTAGCGATTTAATTCCCAATCACTGACAGCTTGATGAAACTCGCTCCACTCCTGCCGCTTGACGACCAGAAACTGCTCGACGAACTCATGACCCAATGCCTCAGCCAAAACGGTGTCATTCGCCAAGCAGTCAAGTGCATCAATCAAGGTACGCGGAAGAGCTGGCGGTAAAGCGGCACCGCTGGCCGCCACCGCATAAAGATCTACATCGCAAAGCTCCGGAGGCACTAAAGCCTTGTCGATACCGTCTAGACCTGCCAATAAAGTGGCAGCTATCGCTACATACACATTGCAAGACGGGTCAGGCAGCCGCCATTCCAGGCGCCCCGCCACTGTGCGCACCAGACAGGTCCGGTTGTTGTTGCCATAGGATTTCCATACAGGCGACCAAGTCGTCCCGGATGCACTGGCACTACTCGCCAACCGCTTGTAACTGTTAACGGTCGGTGCGCAAATCGCCGAAAGCGCATCTGCATGCGCCAGCAAACCAGCTGCAAACTGGTGCCCCAAAGGGCTCAGCCCCAAAGCGTCCTGCTCACTACTAAACACCGCCTCCCCCTGGGCATTGGTAATGCTCACATGAAAATGCAATCCACTGCCGGGTGCGTGGGCCAGTGGCTTGGGCATGCCGCTAAACACCATTCCGTGCCGCTCGGCCACCGCATGGGCCGCGATCTTGAACAGCATGAATCGATCTGCGGCGGCAAGTGCGTCGTCGAATCGGTAGTTCACCTCGTACTGCCCTGTCGCATCTTCATGGTCGATTTGCTGGAGATCAAAACCCAAACTCACCAAAGTCTGGCGCATGTCATCCAAATAGGCCGCGTTGCGGTGTATCGACTTCAGGTCGTAAGACGGTTTGGACAACTGGTCGCCGTCATCGGCAATCACCCAACGGCCATTTCGCTTATTCAGCAAAAAGAACTCAGGCTCTATGCCAACCCACATGGTCCAACCGCGCGAGCGCAGCCGCTCAACGGCTTTCAGGAGCAACTGCCGCGAGCACGTTTCCAGCGGAACGCCGCCGGCATAGCCATCACAGACGGCGTGCGCCACTCCGGGCATGAAAGGCAAAGGGCGTATGGTTTCCGGAATGATGCGCCCGTAGTACTCGCTACGCGGACCAAAACGAGGCAAACCCGTACCCCAGATGCTAGGCCCGGCGAAGCCAGCGCCGACCTCCACCCACTCCTTCAAGTTCGCCACAGGTACCAACTTGCCTTTGGCGACCCCGTGGATATCTGTGAACTGAGCTAGTAGCGAATGAATGCCTTGCGCTTGCAAGGCCCCAATCAGCGCCGGGTAATCATGCATAAAAATCCCTATGGCGCTCACCAACAAAGCGGATCGCGCTACAAAAACAATAGCAAATCAACAGCCTTTAAGCGGTGGGCGACTGCAGTGCACCTGTCACAGCCCTTGAGGCTGCAGCAATCTCACGCTCACGTTTACGCGTCTGGCGTGCCACCCAGATGCTGTAGCCCACAATCACAGTGGTCACTGTAACGATCAGCAAAGTGGCGGCTGCATAGATCGTAGGGTTGATACCGCGGCGGGCATAGCCAAAGATGACCTGAGGCAAGGTATTCACCCCCGGACCCGACAGAAACTCTGAGATCACCACATCGTCAAACGACAAAGTAAAGCTCAGCAAAAAGGCCGCCAAAATGCCTTGTGCGATGTTGGGGAGCGTGACCAGAAAGAACACCTCATGGGGTCGTGCACCCAAGTCCATGGCGGCCTCTTCCAGCGAACGATTCACCTCCAGCAAGCGGGACTGAATCACCACCATGCCATAGGCCATTCCCAACAGGGTGTGGCCCAAAATAATGGTGAACATGCCGCGTTCGGGCCACCCGAACACATTCTGGGCGCCGACCATCAACAACAAAAGCGACAAACCGATCACCACCTCTGGCATCACCAAAGGTGCGTTGACCATGCCGGAGAAGGCGGTACGGCCGAGAAAGCGGCGGTATCGCACCAGAACAAATGCGGCAAAAGTGCCCAATACAGCGGACAGCACGCCTGTGACCAGTGCCACTTGTATGGACAACCAAAACCCTTCCACAATTTTGGTATCCCGCGTCAGGGCTTCGTACCAGCGAAGGGAAAATCCCGTGAAGTTGGCATCCTGACGGGTACTGTTAAACGAGAACACCACCATAAACAACAGCGGCATGTAGAGGAACAGATACACCAAAGCCAACCAAGCTTTGCCGAAATGTTTTTCTATCCAGGCTTTCATGGCGATCCTTAATGCTTGGGCTCAGCGGCTTCGCCGGTGTAGCGGTAGTACAGAGCCAACGGCACCACAATCAGGCCAATCATCACAACGGCCAAGGCGCTGGCACGGGGCCAGTTGTTGCTGGTGAACATCTCATCCCAGACCACCCGGCCAATCATGATGTTCTCTGGCCCACCCAAGAGCGAGGGAATCACAAATTCACCGACCGAAGGGATGAACACCAACATGAAACCGGCCACGATACCCGCTTTGGACAATGGCACCGTCACCAACCAAAAGGCTTTGAACGGCGAGGTTCCCAAGTCGTAGGCCGCCTCCAGAAGGCGGAAGTCCATCTTCACCAAGTTGGCGTAAAGCGGCAAGATCATGAAGGGCAGGTAGACATAGGTCATACCGACCAACATCGACACATTGGTATAGAGCATCTGAATCGGCTCCGACGTCAGCCCCACCGCCATCAGCAGTTGGTTGATGACCCCCTGATCCGCCAAGATCCCTTTCCATGCGTAGACCCGCAGCAAAAAGGATGTCCAAAACGGCAACATCACCATCATCAACAGCGCGGGCCGCACACTCGGCTTGGAACGGGCGATGAAATACGCAAACGGGTAGCCAATCAACAGACACAGCACCGCCGTGCACAGCGCATACCAAATGGAGCGCAGATAGGCCTCAATGTAGAGCGTCTGGAAAAGCGCCCCCCCTCTCCGGTGCGGAAGATGGACCAGTAATTCTCGTACTTCAACTTCAACAGGCCCGTTCCCGAATCCCAGATCGGCTTGAACGGGTTGATGTCATTGCCCATGTCTACAAAGCTGATGTAGACCAGAATCAGAAAAGGCAACAAAAAGAAAATCAGCAACCAACTGAATGGCACACCGATCACAAATCGGCGTCCGGGGGAAGGAAGAGAGTTCATGGACATAAGCGACCTCAATCCCGCAACACGATGCCGGAACGATCGCCCCACCAGAAAAACACATCGTCCTCCCAGGTGATGTCACTCAGGTCTTGGCGCGAGGTGTTGGCCTCGGTGATCTTGACCCGGGTTCCGTCCGTTGCGACCACGATGAAGGTGTTGTACGAGCCGAAATAAGCGATCTCTTTCACCTTCCCGGTGAACACGTTTACATTGACAGGCGGGCGCGTCTTGCTGATTTCTATTTTTTCAGGCCGCACAGCGATGCCGACCGGCATGTTGAGCGTGCCGCTCACACCATGGCCGACTTGTATCTCGCCGATACCGGTGACTGCGGCACAGCGGTCAACTTCGTCTACGCTGAGGCGACCTTCAAACACATTCACATTGCCAATAAAACCCGCTACAAACCGGTTGGCCGGATGTTCATAGACTTCTTCAGGCGTCCCCACTTGCAGGACACGGCCTTTGCTCATTACCGCAATCCGGCTTGCCATGGTCATGGCCTCCTCCTGGTCATGGGTCACCATGACACACGTAACGCCCACCTTTTCGATGATGTTGACCAACTCGAATTGGGTTTGCTCGCGCAGCTTTTTGTCGAGCGCGCCCAAGGGTTCATCCAACAACAACAGTTTGGGTCGCTTGGCCAAACTGCGCGCCAACGCCACCCGCTGCTGCTGCCCGCCTGACAGTTGGTGGGGCTTGCGCTTGGCATAGGCGCCCAGCTGAACCAAATCCAGCATCTCGCCTACACGCTGCTTGATTTCATCTTTGGGCAAGCCTTCCCGCTTCAAACCGAAAGCGACGTTCTCCCAGATATCCAAGTGGGGAAACAACGCGTAGCTCTGAAACATCATGTTGATCGGCCGGTCATAGGGTGCCAACTTGGCGACATCTTGCCCACCGAGCAGGATGCGCCCCGAGGTAGGCGACTCAAAACCAGCCAACATGCGCAGCAAGGTCGATTTGCCACAGCCCGAGCTCCCCAAGAGGGCAAAGATTTCACCTTGGGCGATGGATAGCGAGACTTCGTCGACAGCAACAGCTTCGTCAAAGCGCTTTACCAGTTTCTCGGTGACAAGATATCCCACTTTGTCGGGTTGCACTGCCATGTGATTGACCTTTGATGATGTCTCTAGATACAAAAAGGGCTGTTCATACCGGGGGTACAAACAGCCCTGAGGTACGTCGAATACGGGGCTTACTTACCTTTTTTGAACGCGTTGTAGGCGTTCGCCATTGATTCACGAGCTTCGTTGGTGAAGCTGCTTGGTGGGATCATTTTGGAGAAGTAATCTGCCTCGACAAAAATGCTCTTGTTGGCAGTCATCTCTGGTTTGATTTTCTCAACCGAAGCCTTGTTGCCGGTGTTGTAGTTCATCTCATTGGTCATGGATGCACCGCTCTCAGCGCGAAGATAGAAGTCAATGAATGCGTGGGCATTGTTAGGGTGCTTGGCGTCCTTGGTCAGTCCCATCGCATCAATGAAAATCAGAGCGCCTGTGCTGGGCAACATCGCTTCGATCACGTCTTTGGAGCCGTTCTCCTTGGCGCGAACTGCTGCAATGTTGATGTCGCCAGCCCAGCCGATGGATGCACAAGCCTTGCCGCCTGCGAGATCGTCAATCATGGTAGAGCTGAACAAACGCACGTCTTTGCGGACTTTCGCCAACATGGCGCCTGCTTCTTTGTAGTCATCGGCGCTATTGGAATACGCGTCTTTACCGATGTAATGCAAGGCCACAGGCAGAATTTCAGTGGGTGAATCAAGGTAAGCAATACCGCAAGACTTCAGCTTGGCAGTGTATTTAGGGTTGAATACCAGATCCCACGCGTTTTCGGGCATGGGCATGCCTCCCAAGGCTTTCTCGACTTTGGTCTTGTTGATACCCACGGTGGTAAAGCTCCAAGCCCACGGCACGAGGTGCTTGTTATCCGGATCTGCCTTGGTCATGGTGGCCATCAGGGCCGGATCCAGATTGGCCAAGTTTTTGATCTTTGATTTGTCCAGGGGCTGCAGCAAGCCGCCTTCAATTTGTGGCTTGGCGAAAACGGTGCCGGGCACCACCAAGTCGTATCCTGTGTTGCCTGCCACCAGTTTTGCATGCAGCGCTTCGTTGGTCTCAAAGGTGTCGTAGTTAACCTTGATACCGGTTTCTTTCTCAAAGGCGGCGATCATTCCTTCGGGAATGTAGTCCGGCCAGTTGTAAATATTCAGTACCTTTTCTTCGGTGTTCACCGGCTCAGCCGGGGCACTCGCCACAGGCGCAGGTGTTGCGGCAGCCGCGGGTGCTTCCTCTTTTTTGCCGCATGCGGCCAAAACCAGCGCAGAGAGCGCAAACGTGCAAAGGTACTTATTCATGGTGAGCTGATTCCCGTAGAAATGAAGGTGTTGAACTACGAACGACTAGCCTGACTCAAGCAATATTCAGACCAAAAAAGATTATAGAAGTGCTATGCCAGCCCTTTGGCCCTCAGTTCCGCGTGGGTAAGGTCCAATGCCAAATAAATCAAGCGCATCATTTCATCAATGTCAGCGCGGGACATGGTCAGCGGCGGGGCAATGATCATCCGGTCACCGACTGCGCGCGTCACCAATCCACTGCGGAAGCAATGGGCCCGGCACACCATACCCACCGCATCTTGCTCAGCAAACCGGGTACCCGCGCGCTTGTCTTTGATCAGCACCATGCCAGCTACGAATCCACAGGTTTCGGCAGCGGTGACCAAGGGATGCTCGTTAAGCTCTGCAAAGCGCTGCGCAAAGTACGCCCCTATATCGCTATGCACCCTTTGAGGGAGCTGCTCACGCTCCATCAAGGCGACGTTGGCTAGCCCTACAGCGCACGCCACGGGGTGGCCGCTATAAGTGTAGCCATGGTTGAACTCACCACCTTGTTCAATCAGGACCTTGGCGACACGGTTGCCCACCATCACGCCGCCCAGGGGGATATATCCGCTAGTGATGGCTTTGGCAAAAGTGACCAAGTCGGGCTTGTAGCCAAATTTCTCGTACCCGAACCAGTGCCCTAAACGACCGAACGCACAAATTACTTCGTCACTGATCAGCAAGATGCCGTATTTATCCACAATCCGCTGGATCTCAGGCCAATAGCTGTCCGGCGGAATAATCACGCCGCCCGCGCCCTGCACAGGCTCTGCAATAAATGCCGCGACCTTGTCGGGGCCCACGGACAGAATTTTTTCCTCGAGCCACCCCGCTGCCCGCACCCCGAACTCCTCGGCCGACTCGCCGGGCAAGCCGTTCTCGAAGAAATAAGGCTGTCCGATGTGGGTGATGTTGGGAATCGGCAAGTCGCCCTGCGCGTGCATTCCACTCATGCCCCCCAAAGAGGCGCCCGCCATCGTGCTGCCGTGGTAAGCATTGAGGCGGCTGATGATGACCTTGCGCTGGGGCTGCCCCAACAAATCCCAATAGCGACGCACCATGCGCACATTCGAATCATTGCTTTCACTGCCGCTTGACGAGTAAAAGACATGCTGAAAACTACGGTCGCCCACATCCGGCGCCAAAGACGCCAATTTGGCGGCCAGTTGCACGGCAGGCACATTGGTCGTCTGGAAAAAGCTGTTGTAGTAGGGCAGCGTCATCATTTGTTGATGGGCTGCATCTGCCAGCTCGCGGCGCCCGTATCCGGCATTCACGCACCACAAACCACTCATGCCGTCCAAGATGCGGTGACCTTCGGAGTCCCAAACATAAATGCCATCCGCATGGCTGATGACCCGGGCACCGCGGCCCTGCAGGTCTTTAAAGTCGGTAAACGGATGCAAAAAGTGCGCGCTGTCGAGCGCCTGAATGTGTGCGGTATCGATGGATGCGTTCATGACAAATCAAATCAAGGGTGGGCGAAGGCGTTACACGTGGAGCAACAAGTGCTCGCGCTCCCAAGGCGAAATCACCTTCATGAACTCGTCAAACTCCAGCTCCTTGATTTCTGAGTAGACAGTGACAAACTCTTTGCCCAAGACCTCATGCAAATCGGTTTCTTTGCGCAACCAATCCAGCGCCTCCCCGAGGCTCCGAGGCAAGGCATACGGAGACAAATAGGCATCCCCCCGCATTTCCGGCTTGGGTTTGATTTTGTTCTTCAGGCCGAGGTAGCCACACGCCAAGGTCATGGCCATCGCCACGTAGGGGTTGGCATCGGCGCCGATCACCCGGTTTTCTACCCGGCGGGCTGCCGGCGAGGAGATGGGCGAACGGATACCAACCGTGCGGTTGTCATAGCCCCACTCGATATTGATAGGTGCCGCCGTGTTGCGAGACAGGCGCCGATAGCTGTTCACATACGGTGCCACCAACACCATGGCGGCCGGAATGTAGCGCTGTAATCCGCCGATGTAGTGCATAAAGGCTTCGGACGGCGTGCCATCTTCATTGCTGAACACATTCTTGCCCGACTCCACATCCACCAAGCTCTGGTGCACGTGCATGGCACTGCCGGGTTCGCCTGCAATTGGCTTGGCCATAAAGGTGGCGTACATGTCATGGCGCAGTGCAGCCTCGCGCACCGTGCGCTTGAAGAAAAACACCTCATCCGCCAAGCCCAGCGGCTTATTGTGGAAGAAGTTGATCTCCATCTGCCCTGCCCCGACCTCGTGGATCAGCGTGTCCACGTTGAGCTCCATCTTGTCGGAGTAGTCGTAGATTTCTTCAAACAAGGGGTCAAACTCGTTCACCGCATCGATGCTGTAGGCCTGGCGGGAGGTCTCTGCCCGACCGCTGCGGCCCACCGGTGCACGCAACAGGGTGTTGGGATCGGTGTTACGAGCGGTAAGGTAAAACTCCAACTCGGGAGCCACGATCGGCTGAAGCCCCTCCGCGGCGTAAAGATCCAGGACCCGGCGCAACACGCTGCGAGGCGCAAAAGGCACCAGCTTGCCTTCATGGTCAAAGCAGTCGTGAATGACCTGAGCCGTAGGATCTGTAGCCCACGGGACGATACGCACCGAAGACGGATCGGGCCTCAGCTGCATGTCTTTGTCGGTGGGGTCAATGACGTCGTAATACGGGCCACTTTCAGGAAACTCCCCTGTCACCCCCATGGCCACAATCGCTTGCGGAAGCCGCATGCCACGGTCTTCGGTGAACTTGGCGCGTGGCAGGATTTTTCCGCGAGCGACTCCGGTCAAGTCGGGCACCAAACACTCCACCTCCGTGACCCGGCGCTCGTTGAGCCATTGCTCCAGATCGTTGAAATTCATGTTTTTGTTTTCCGTCATGTTGTATCTCCTTGGGGTGCTGCACCGCCATCATGCCTGCAGTGCGGCGCTGTAGATCAAATCATTCTGGTGCAAAATTGGTTGCAAACCGGAGCCATTTAAAAGGCCTCCATGGTGCCACTTTAACCATTTGCATCCTCATGCTGTCAGAACTCATCCTCAGTGAAATGCACCAGCTCAGCAACAAAGGGCAGATGCCGCTGCACCGCCAACTGTATGAAGCCCTGCGCCGGGCAGTGCTGCAAGGCAAGCTCCATGCCGGAGACAAGCTCCCCTCCAGCCGCGAACTCACCCAGGATCTGAACTTGTCGCGCAACACGGTGGTGGCCGCCATCAACCAGCTGGTCACTGAGGGCTACCTCGTCAGCCGGGTGGGCAGTGGCACCTACGTCAACGAGCAGTCACGCCCGGTGACGCGCCTCCAGCCTGCGCGAGAAGACAAGGGTTCCGGGCTGTCGAGCCGGGGAATTGCTGTGGCCACCCAGTTCACCTCCGCCCAACTCGAAGTGCAGCCGTTTACCCCGGGTGTCGCCGACTTCAGCGCTTTCCCAGTGGCCCTTTGGCAACGCCTGCAAAACAAGCATTGGCGTATGACTTACCCCGAGATGCTGGACTACTCGTACGGCGGCGGCCACACTCCTTTGAGGCGTGCAGTGGCCGACTACCTCCGGGTATCGCGCAGTGTGCCGGTCGATATGGATCAGGTACTGATCACCAATGGAACCCAACAGTCTCTCGATTTGTGCGCCCACATGCTCGCGGACCACGGGCAATGTGTATGGATGGAAGATCCCGCGTACTGGGGTGCCGTCAAGGCATTCACTGCTGCCGGCTTACAGCTTCACCCTGTTTCCGTCGACCCACACGGGATGGCGCCCGGCCCTCTGGACGACCAGCACCCGCCCCGGCTGATTTACACCACGCCATCGCACCAGTACCCGACCGGTGCCGTCATGTCGCTCGCCCGCCGGCAACAATTGCTAGCCTTGGGCCGGCAACACAACGCCTGGATCCTGGAGGACGACTACGACAGCGAGTTCCGTTTCAGCGGCCCTCCCCTCTCGTCCTTGGCCGGGCTCGATCACAGCGGCCGGGTGATTTACCTCGGGTCCTTTTCCAAGGTGCTCTACCCGGGCCTCAAGCTGGGGTATCTGGTCGTCCCCAAAACCGTAGCTGCGGCTTTCAAGCAAGCCCACTACGACCTCAACCGGCCGGGGCAACTCCCCCTGCAGGCAGCACTCGCGGAATTCATAGAGCTGGGCCATTTTGCGGCGGCCTTGCGAAAGGCGCGACAAAGCTATGCACAGCGCCGGAAATGCTTGCTGGACGCGCTTCAGCCCATATTGGGACCGAACGCGAGCATCAGTGGCGCTGAGCAGGGCTTGCACTTGTGCCTGCAGCTTCCCACAAGGCTGGACGACGAATCGCTGGCCCGCCGGATCGGACAAGCCGGCATGGTGGTTCGCCCCCTGTCCGCCTACTGTCTCGCACGGCGCGACGCCAAAGGCCTCGTGATCGGCTACGGATACGCCACCTTGCAGGACATTGCGCATTGGGGCCCGCAGCTCGCCCGCTTGGTTGCTGGCGCGCTCAAAGATCTCTGAGCTGGTGATACGCCATGCCCAGCACCAAACTGGGTGTGCGCAACCAGCGCCCGCCCGGAAAGCCGCGATGCTGGATGCGCGCAAACACATCCAAGCGCTCGGCCTGACCGGCAATGGCTTGCGCGACCAAACGCCCCGCCAAGCCGGTTAAGGCCACTCCGTGCCCGCTGAAGCCCTGCAAGTAATACACATTGCCATCGATGCGGCCGAAATCAGGTGCACGGTTCATGCTGATATCGACAAAGCCGCCCCACACAAACTCCAAGCGCGCCTTGGCGAGTTGCGGGAACACCCGGGTCACTCGCTGCTGCATGGTGGCCGCCAGATTGCGCGGCGTAGCGGTGGAGTAGCTCACCCCGCCACCGAACAAGAGACGGTGATCTGCACTCCGGCGGAAATAGTCCACCGCAAAATTGTTGTCGCACACCGCCGCGTTTGCGGGCAGCAAGCTGCTGGCTAGTGTCTCAGGCAGTGGCTCGGTGCCCACCATGTAAGTGCCCACCGGCATGATGCGGCTGCGAATCTCCGGCGCCACCCGGGGGCCGAATTCCGGCAAGGTGCAATTGCCCGCCAGGACGGCAAAATCCGCATGTACCTCACCGGTGGCTGTTTTGGCCGTCACCCTCGCTCCCCGCTCCAGCGCGGTCACCGGTGAAGACTCAAACACCTGCACCCCTGCCGCTAATGCTGCACGCATGAGACCCAGGCCGTACTTCAAGGGATGCAAATGTCCCGAGATGGGCTCCCACGTCGCGGCAACATAGCGCTCGCTCTGAATCTGCTGCTGCAGGGCAGCCCCCTCTAGCCAGCGGGTGCTGAACCCGTAGTCACGTTCCAGTGCCTCGGCATCGGCTTCTAGGGCACGCGCTTTGCGGGGGCGGTCGGCCACCGTCAGGTACCCGGTGGCCAGATCACACGCGATCTGGTGCTCTGCCACTCGTTCTTTGAGCAGGGCTACGGCTTCCAAAGACATGTCCCACACGCTCCGCGCGAGCGTCTTGCCACCCTGCTGCTCCAGCGGTTCCTGCCCACTGGCCACGCCCACGATAAATTGCCCGCCATTGCGCCCCGACGCTCCGCTGACTACCCGATCCGCCTCCAGCAGCACGACCGAGTAGCCCGCTGCGCGCAAATCCAGCGCACAACACAAGCCGGCAAAGCCACCACCCACCACCACCACATCCGCCCGGTGCGGGCCCTCCAGCACCGCAGTGGCCGGGGGACGGGTCACACTCGCTTCGTAATAGCTGTTGCGATGGAGTTGGGTGTCGGACTTCAGCAGAGACATGACAATTGCGTGTTACTTGGCCAATTTGGCGGCCTGCCCGCTCAGGTAAGTCCAGACAAATGTCGCCGCGGCATTGCTGGTGAGTTCGGCATGGTCATACGCGGGGGCGACCTCGACACAGTCCATCCCGATGAACGACAGCGGCGCTAACTCCTCCAACAAGGTCAGCACTTGAGAGCTGCTCATGCCACCCGGCTCGGGGGTTCCGGTGCCGGGGGCAAATGCAGGATCCAGACAATCGATGTCCAGCGTCAAATACACCGGCGTGTCGCCGATTCGCTCACGGATGGCCGCGACCACACCTGCAAGTCCATCGCCATCGCGCCCGCGCAGGTCGCGGGCAGTAAAGATCAGCCCGCCTTGGTCCTGCACGTATTCCCGGGCGGCACGGGTGCCACTGGATCGCAGCCCGATCTGAATGGTTTTTTCAGGCTGCACCAGTCCTTCTTGCAGCGCCTCGTAGGTCCAGGTGCCATGGCCTGAGGGCTCACCGAAATGGTCCTCCCAGGTGTCACAGTGCGCATCAAAATGGATCAGCGCCACCGCACCATGGCGGCGCTTGATCGCGCGCAGCAACGGCAAGGTGACGGAATGGTCGCCCCCTAGAAATACGCAGTGATGCTGGGCCAGCAGAGCGTCTGCTTGAGCCTCAATCGCAGCCCGAACATTCACCAAGGGCGATGCATTCGGCAAAGCAAACTCGCCCGCGTCACCCAGCACATCGATCGGGGTCACACCAAAAAGCGGATGCAGCCCATCACACAACATCAACGATGCGCGCCGGATCTCCTGGGGGCCGAATCGTGCACCCGGGCGGTTGGTCACCGCGCCGTCAAACGGGATGCCCGCCAGGGCAAACGCCTGGTGCTGAAGCGGCTCGCAAGCCAAAAAGCGATTGCTGTTGCTCGCGTAAGCGAAGGTACCTGCACCCATGAAGCATCCTTTAGTCAAAAAGTCGATTGATTGGTATGGGCGTGACCTTACCTGAGCGACATCCCGTGCATGGAGCCACTTGGCGCCAGTGACTTGGTGTAGGCTCTTCGGGTCCTTGTTAGTCCGATTCACAGTGCCCCCATGAACACCACGCCCCGGCTCCTTTCCTACGCTTTGCTGGCCTCCAGCATGGCACTCGTCGGCAGTTATGTCGCACTCTCCAAGCCGCTGGTGATGGTGCTCCCGGTGTTTTTGCTGGCGTGGCTGCGCTTTGGTATCGGCGGCTTGGCCACCATCCATTGGCTCAAGCGACCCGCAGACGAAATGCCGATGAGTCCCGCCACCCGCAAGTTTTTGTTCTTGGAGTCCTTCTTCGGAAACTTTCTGTTTTCGATCTGCATGTTGTACGGCGTAAGCATGACCACCGCAGTGTCTGCCGGCGTCATCATGGCGGCCATTCCGGCAGTCGTGGCGCTGATGAGCTGGGTGTTTCTCAAGGAAAAAATCAGTGGCCGCACGTGGCTTGCTGTCGCGTGCAGCGCCTTGGGTATCGGCTTGCTCGCACTATCAAAAAGTGAGCACTCTGCGCACGGATCATCTGCGCCAAGCGGCGATTTGAATCAGAACAACCATCTTTTGGGCAACGCTCTGGTGTTTGCCGCAGTGCTCTGCGAAGCCGCTTATGCAGTGATTGCCAAAAAGCTCACCGGTGCCCTGACTCCGCGCCGCATCACCGCGCTCATTAATTTGTGGGGCTTTGCGTTGATGACACCTCTGGGCGCTTACGTCGCCTGGTCGTTTGACTTCGGCGCAGTGACGGCAGGCTCCTGGCTGCTGCTGCTGTTTTACTCTTTGGCCGCCAGCGTCTGGACCGTGTGGCTGTGGATGAGCGGCCTGAAAAACGTGCCCGCTTCGCGCGCCGGGGTGTTCACTGTGATGCTGCCGATATCGGCCGCTGTGGTGGGCGTTTTGGTTCTGGGCGAACCACTGGGTGGCCTTCAGATGGTGGCGTTCGGCATCGCTCTATTGAGCGTTGTACTGGCTACGCTGCCGGGGCGCGGCAGCGCACCCTCACACTAAGGGGCGGGGTGCGATCACTATGCCGTCCCGGTCGGCATACAACCAGTCACCCGGGCGCACCCACACGCCCTGCACCCGCACCGGGAGCTGCACCAAACCCTGTTGACGTTTTTCGGTAGGCAATGGCATGGGCGCCAGAGCCCGTATGCCCACAGGCTGCTGCTCCAGCTCTGCAAGATCGCGGACACACCCGTTGACCACAATACCGGCCCACCCATTGCGGGCCGCTGCTGCGGCCAAATTGCCTCCGACCAACGCGCGCTGCATCGAGGCGCCGCCATCGACCACCAGCACCTGCGCCACGCGGCCCGCTGGCGTATCGAGCCACCCCTGAGAATCTACCGCCTGCTTCACAAAGCTGTTGTCTTCCAAACACTGCACGGTATACACCGGCCCACAGAAGGCTGACAGTCCGCCGAACTCTCTAAAGACAGGGGGCAACACCCTGAAATCACCGCTGCTGTCACCCTTGTAGAGATCGCAAAAGTCACAGGTGGAAAACGAAGGAAACACGAAACCGGACATCAGGGCACTCCTTGAGGACTCAATTGCATGAATTCTCCAATGAAAAAAACAACATTCACGCAGGAAAATTGACCATGCTCCCTTGGAAAGCCGCTTTTTTGCCATTAGCATGTGTGCCACCAGTGAAGAAGCTTTTTTTTGCTGGGCTAAAACCAACTTCAAAAAGGACAATTCACCATGGCAACTGCGAAAAAAGCGCCGGCTAAGAAGGCCGCTGCACCAGCAAAGAAAGCTGCTCCTGCAACCAAGGCTGCAGCACCTGCGAAGAAAGTAGCCGTCAAGGCTGCGGCTCCTGCAAAGAAAGCCGCTGCACCCGCCAAGAAAGCTGCAGCACCTGCGAAGAAGGCCCCCGCCAAAAAGCGCACTGTGAACGCCGCGTTCATGAAAGCCCTGACCCCCAGCTCCGCACTGGCTGCAGTGGTCGGTTCAGCTGCATTGCCACGCACCGAAGTGGTGAGCAAGCTCTGGACATACATCAAAAAGCACGGCCTGCAAGACGCGGCTAACAAGCGCAACATCAACGCCGATGCCAAGCTCAAAGAAATCTTCGGCAAAGCCCAAGTCACCATGTTTGAATTGGCTGGCCTGATCGGCAAGCACCTGAAGTAAGTCGCCTGCGTGACTACCAAAAAAGGCCGGACTCTCCGGCCTTTTTTTATTCGTGGTAAGGGTGAAAAAAGCCGCGATCTGGACCCCGGAACACCTAGGGTTTTCCGCCAATTTTTATTGGTATGGTTTATGCATAATCGCCACCTTTAAACCAAGGGATTTTTACCCATGAAACTCCAGGTACTCGCTCTCGCCGCAACCATGGCATTCGGAGCAACCGCATTGCAGGCCAAGACATTCAAATGGTCCAGCTCCAGTGATATTGCAACTTGGGACATCCACTCCCAAAACAACGCACTCCAAAACGGCATTCACGCCGCGGTCTACGAAAGCCTCGTTTACTACAACAGCAAGACTTTCAAGATCGAACCCGTACTGGCAACTGCCTGGAAAGACATCTCCCCTACCCAGATGCGCTTCACTCTGCGCAGTGGCGTGAAGTTCCATGACGGCAGCCCGTTGACTGTGGATGACGCTGTGTTCTCCATCCAGCGCGCCATGATGCCGACATCGAACTTCACCCCCTACATCCAAGGCGTGGACAAGGTCGTCAAGGTCAACGAAACCACCTTCGACGTCTACAGCAAGACACCCAACCCCGTGTTGCTGAACCAGATGACCGAGCTGCGTGTGATGAGCAAAGCTTGGGCCGAGAAGAACAAGTCTGTGGCCCCCAAGGACATCAAGACCCAAGAAGAGAATTTTGCCCACCGCAATGCCAACGGCACCGGCCCTTACATGCTCAAAGAGTGGTTGCCGGACCAAAAGCTGGTTCTCACCCAAAACAAAGGCTGGTGGGGCAAGAGTGAATCGAATGTGACAGAAATCGTCTACACCCCCGTCAAGGCAGTGGCTACCCGTATGGCGGCCTTGCTCTCCGGCGAAGTGGACCTAGTGCTGGACCCCAGCCCGCAAGACTTGCCACGCGTGCGCTCTAACGCCGATTTGAAGGTGATGGACGGCATTGAAAACCGCACCATTTTCTTCGGCATGGACCAGTTCCGCGACGAGCTAGTGGGCAGCAACATCAAAGGCAAAAACCCGCTGAAAGATGTGCGCGTCCGCAAGGCGCTCTACCAGGCAATCGACGCAGACGCCATCACCCGCGTCACCATGCGTGGACTGGGTCAAGCCACCGGCGCCATCGTGGCTCCTCAGGTCACTGGCTGGACCGAAGCCGTGCACAAGCGTTACCCGTTCGACGTGGCTGCTGCTCAAAAACTGTTGGCCGATGCTGGCTACAAAGACGGTTTTGAAGTGGATTTGGCTTGCCCGAACAACCGTTACATCAACGACGAACAGATCTGCCAGGCAGTGACTGCCATGTGGTCGCGTATCGGCGTGAAGGCGAAGCTGCGCACCCTGCCATTGGTGACCTACTTCCCCATGATCCAGCGCAACGAAGCCAGCATTTACATGCTGGGCTGGGGCGTGCCCACATTTGATGCGTTGTACAGCCTGCAATCGCTGGTTCGCACCGTGGGCGCCGGCGGTGACGGCAACTACAACGTAGGCCGTTACAGCAACCCTCAGATGGACGCTTTGATCGAGCGCACCAAAAAAGAAACTGACCTGAAGCTGCGCACCGAATTGCTCACCAAAGCACTTCAACTGCACAACGACGACGTTGCCAATATTCCTTTGCATAACCAAGTCATTCCTTGGGCCATGAAGAAGAACATTGACGTGGTCCACCGCGCAGACAACCGCCTCGACTGGCGCTTGGTCAAAGTTAAGTAAGACCGCACTTCTTTAGTAAACGGGGTCGCGGCAGCATATGCCGCGGCCCTCATTTTTTTGAATCTATGTTTGCATTCATAGTGCGGCGCTTGGCGCAAGCGGCATTGGTGATGGTCACCGTTGCCCTCATATCGTTCATGCTGTTTCAATACGTTGGCGACCCCGTCGTCTTCTTGCTGGGACAAGATGCAACGCAAGAGCAAATCAAGGAACTGCGTCAGGCCCTGGGCCTTGACCAACCTTTTATTGTTCAGTTCTGGCATTTCCTCAGGAATGCTGCCCAGGGTGAGTTCGGTTTCAGTTTGCGCCAGGGGACCCAGGTCTCCGCGCTGATTGCTGAGCGCTTCCCTGCCACCCTTGAGCTCGCTTTGGTCGCTGGTTTTCTGGCACTTGCGGTCGGGATCCCCATGGGGGTTTATGCCGCGCTCAAACGCGGCTCGTTCTTGAGCCAAGTGTTTATGACGCTGTCGCTTCTGGGCGTCTCGCTTCCCACCTTCTTGATCGGCATTTTGCTGATTCTGGTGTTCGCCGTGACGCTGGGCTGGTTCCCGAGCTTCGGCCGCGGAGAAGTGGTGAAGATCGGCTGGTGGACCAGCGGTTTGCTGACGGCTAAAGGCTGGCACCACATCGTGTTACCGGCAGTCACTTTGGCCATTTTTCAGCTCACCCTGATCATGCGACTGGTGCGTGCGGAAATGTTGGAAGTCTTGCGGACCGACTACATCAAGTTCGCGCGCGCGCGGGGTCTGACGACACGCGCTGTTCACTTCGGGCATGCGCTGAAAAACACACTGGTACCTGTGATGACGATCACCGGCTTGCAGCTCGGCGGTTTGATTGCCTTCGCCATCATCACGGAAACTGTGTTTCAGTGGCCGGGCATGGGCCTCTTGTTCATTCAGGCGGTGACGTTTGCAGACATTCCGGTCATGGCCGCTTACCTCTGCCTGATTGCCTTGATCTTTGTGGTCATCAATCTGATCGTGGACCTGCTGTATTTCGCGGTGGACCCGCGGCTGCGTGCCGGCAAGTCCGGCGGGCATTGAGCCACAGAACCCAACCTTATTTCCCTCACAGAGGAACATCAATTGAACTCTCTATTTCACCGGTGGTGGGATGGCGATGTGGGCTATAGCTTCCGCACGTCCCCCACTGCCATCTTCGCTGCGCTGATTGCACTCACCTGTCTGGTGTGTGCGATCTTTGCGCCCTGGATTGCACCCCACAACCCGTTTGACTTGTCCACCCTCCAGCTGGACAACGCCCGACTCCCTCCCGCCTGGAGTGAAGGCGGCAAAGCCGGCTACCTGCTGGGCACCGACGATCAGGGCCGCGACATTTTGTCCGCCTTGATGTACGGCGCCCGCATCTCGCTGGCAGTGGGGCTCGCCTCCGTGGTGTTGTCACTGCTGGTCGGGGTCAGTTTTGGCCTGCTGGCGGGCTTCCTGGGTGGTTGGGTTGACGCCTTGCTGATGCGCTTGTGCGACGTGATGCTCTCCTTCCCCGCAATCCTGGTCGCTTTGCTGATTGCGGGTGTGGGACGCGCGCTCTTCCCCAATGCGCATGAGTCCCTCGCCTTTGGCGTGCTGATCATCTCGATCTCGTTAACGGGTTGGGTGCAATACGCCCGCACCGTGCGCGGCAGTACCCTCGTCGAGCGCAACAAGGAATATGTGCAAGCCGCACGGGTCACCGGTGTGGCACCGCTTCGCATCATGCGCAAGCATGTGCTGCCCAACGTGCTCGGCCCCGTGCTGGTGCTGGCCACGATTCAGGTAGCCACGGCCATCATTACCGAAGCCACCCTCTCCTTCCTTGGCGTTGGTGCGCCACCCACCTCGCCGTCGCTAGGCACCCTGATCCGGGTCGGCAACGACTACCTGTTCTCCGGCGAATGGTGGATCACCATTTTCCCGGGCGCGATGCTGGTCTTGATTGCCCTTAGCGTTAATTTGCTGGGTGATTGGTTGCGCGATGCCCTGAACCCCCGCTTGAGATAACCACCTATGAGTTTGTTACAAGTTAAAAATCTGGTGGTGGAGTTCCCATCACGCAAGGGCACGCTGCGTGCGCTCGATCAAGTCTCATTCGACATTGCACCCGGAGAAATTCTGGGCGTTGTCGGTGAATCCGGCGCCGGCAAATCGCTGACCGGGGCGGCGATCATCGGCCTATTGGAGCCACCGGGCCGAATCGGCAGCGGCGAGATCCTGCTGGAAGGCCAGCGTATCGACAACCTGCCGCAAGACCGCATGCGTGCGATACGGGGCCGCAAGATCGGCGCGATCTTTCAGGATCCGCTGACCTCGCTGAACCCGCTCTACTCGGTCGGCCGGCAACTGATTGAAACCATCACCACCCACCTGCCACTGAACCAGGCACAGGCGCGTGAACGGGCGATTCAGCTGCTCAAAGACACCGGCATTCCGGCAGCAGAACAGCGGATCGACCACTATCCGCACCAGTTCTCTGGCGGCATGCGCCAGCGCGTCGTGATCGCTTTGGCCTTGGCCGCAGAGCCCAAGCTGATCGTGGCCGACGAACCCACCACGGCACTGGACGTCTCCATCCAGGCGCAAATCATCACCTTGCTCAAGACCATTTGCAAAGAGCGTGGTGCTGCGGTCATGCTGATTACCCACGACATGGGCGTCATTGCCGAGACCTGCGATCGCGTGGCTGTGATGTATGCGGGCCGGGTGGCAGAAATCGGCCCCGTGCACGATGTGATCAACCGTCCGTCACACCCCTATACGGCGGGCCTGATGGCCTGTATCCCCGACATGAGCCAAGATCGCGAAAACCTCCACCAGATTGATGGTGCCATGCCACGACTGAATGCCATTCCACAAGGCTGCGCATTCAACCCCCGCTGCACCCGCACCATCGCCAAGTGCACCCAACAACGCCCCGACCTGATGCAGGCAGGCAACACCCAAGCAGCCTGCTGGCTGCACGAGGCTGGAGGTGCCGCATGAGCCAAGATGCACAACCGCTGGTAAGGGCGACTGACCTCGCCAAGACCTTTGACGTCTCTGCCCCCTGGCTGAACCGGGTGATCGAGCGCAAACCCAAGATGCTGCTGAAGGCAGTGAATGGCGTGAGCTTCGATATCGAACGCGGCACCACCCTCGCACTCGTGGGCGAGTCCGGATGCGGCAAAAGCACGGTCGCGCGTTTGCTGGTCGGTTTGTATGAACCCACCCGTGGCGGCTTTGAATTCGATGGGCAAGATGCCCATGCCGCATTCAAAACCCCAGAGGGACGCAAACTGCGCCGCCGGGTGCAGATGGTGTTCCAAGACCCTTATGCCAGCCTGAATCCGCGCTGGACGGTGGGTGACATCATTGCCGAGCCCCTGATCGAGCATGAAATCCTGAGTGAACAAGCTGCCCTGGACCAACGCGTGGGCGAGCTGCTGGAGTCTGTCGGACTCTCGGCACAAGACCGCATCAAGTTTCCGCACCAGTTCTCGGGTGGCCAGCGTCAGCGTATTTCCATTGCACGGGCTTTGGCTACCCAGCCGGAGTTTCTGGTGTGCGATGAACCCACGTCCGCCCTGGACGTGAGTGTGCAGGCGCAAGTGCTCAACATCATGAAAGACCTGCAACGCAAGCAGGGCCTGACCTACCTGTTCATCTCGCACAACCTCGCGGTAGTACGGCATGTCAGCGACCAGGTCGGGGTCATGTACTTGGGTGGCTTGGTGGAGTTGGCTGACAAACACACACTGTTCGACAGCCCGCGTCACCCTTACACCCGCATGTTGCTGGACGCTATTCCCAAAATGCACGACACCGGGCGCGCACGGACGGCGGTGGCAGGCGAAGTGCCGAACCCGCTCAACCCGCCATCGGGTTGTGCGTTTCACCCGCGCTGCCCGCATGCCAATGCACGCTGCAAGAGTGAAAAGCCAGAAATGAAAAATATCGATGGCATTCGCGTCGCATGCCATGCGGTGGAGGAAGGCCGGATCTGATGCCCCTCGGCGGAACCGTTTGCGGTTCCGCCACTAGAAAGGCCTTGTGAAAGTGGCCTTTCTAGGCCTCCCACCCCGCGGCCACCAGCGCGTTCAAAAACTTGTCGCGCTGATCCGCATGCACAAACGGATGACCGAACTGCACCGCCTGCAGGTTGTAGCCCCGGCCACCCATGGCTTGCTTTAAACTGGTTTGGGCCGCCGCCAAATCCCCGGCAGCAGACAAACAGGCCGCCAACAGCAAGTGGTTGAAATACCAGTCAGGCCGTTTGGCCGTGGCCTCGCGGGCATAGCGCACCGCATCTCCGTAGCGGCCCTCGATAAAGCAGGCGATCGCCCGGCTACGGATCCAGAGGCTCAGGTGCGGATCATGCGGGCTCGCATCAATGGCCTGCAAAATGAACTCTTCCGCTTCCTCGGTTCTGCCGGAAAACACCAGCAAGCGACCCAGCTCACCGGCCGCAGCGGCGGCTTGGGGATACAAGCTCAGAGAACACTCCAACTCGGCAATGGCCGCCGCCATTTGCCCTGCACAAGACAAGGCAGTGCCTAGCGTGAAATGGGCAAAGGCATCACGCTCGTCATTGCGCACCGCAACCAGCGCCAAGCGATTGGCTTCGGCTACTGCAGCGCGCGGATCTTCGGCCCACGCACCCCAGAGCTTGGCCATGTGCACAAATGCCATCAGCGAAAGACAGGCCGAGTCACCCGGCTTGATTTCCAGGGCCCGGGTCAGCAAGCTTTGGGCTTGCAGCACATGGTCAGGCGTGGTGCGCCAGAAATGCCAACGGGCGCGCATCAGCAAGTCCCAGTGCTCCATGTCTTTGGGCGCCACCAGGGCGGAGACCCGCTCCTCGCTGTGCAGATACACCGGCTCAATCGCACTCACAATGTGTGCAGAAATCTCGGCTTGCAGTGCAAACATGTCGTTCAGCGGGCGGTCAAAACGGTCTGACCACAGCGTTTCACCGGTCGTCGTATCCACCAGTTCGGCGGTCATGCGCAGCATCGCCCCGGCACGGCGCACACTGCCCAACACCAGGTAACGGGCCCGCAAAGCAACGCCCACGGCCTGATTGCTCTCCGTGGTGTTGCGATAGGCAAACGACGAGTTCCTGGACACCACCAGCAACCAAGGCGATTTGGTCAGGTAGCTGATGATGTCTTCCGCAAGACCGTCTGAAAAATACTCCTGGTCAGGGTCTGCATTGAGGTTCACAAACGGCAACACCGCAATCGTCCGCCGGTAGGCCTGAACATCGGCCGCAAGGGTTTTGGGCAGCACCGGCGCCACCGCATTGGTTTGCGTCTGGCTTGTCACAAGTCGCAAGGTAAAGCGGTAGCCACGGCTAGGCACTGTTGCAATCGCGTCAGCGCCCAAGATGCGGCGCAAGCTGGAAACGTGGACTTGGAGGTTGTTTTCCTCCACCACCAAACCCGGCCAGACCACATCGAACAACTTCTTTTTGGTGACCAGTTCACCGGCATGGTCCAGCAGCACACACAACACATCGAAGGCCCGGGCCCCGACCATCACGGTCTGGCCGTGGCGGAGCAACCTGCGCTCATGCCGCTGAAGAACAAAATCACCAAAGGCACTGATTCCGGGGTCTGCGACAGCGGAAGTGGGGTTAACGAGCAATGTGCACTTTCTGTTTTTGAGTAGAGCAGGCAGTCGGCGGCCCAACGAATTCAGGAATTTTAAGGAGTCATTAAATACTTTTGGGGGGTTGTCGAACCAAACTCACCACAGTCGTTGTTACAAAACCATATTCCATGCCCAACCCCATCCACCCTGCCGAGCCAGCGGCATCGCTCTGGACCCAAACCATCGTGCTGCGCAATGCGCAAAACCAGGAAGAAGCGATCAGTATCGGGCCAGACCGCAAGGTTTGGAGCTTTATTGCGGACACGGGCGACAGCCGCTTTGAGGCCAGCGGCCAGCGACTGGAAAACCTGGGGCTTTCGGCAGACTTTGTCACCGTTGGACGCAATTCGGTGGGCGCCTTGGTGGTCATCGCCGCCAAAGGTTTGACCCTGCACTACCGCACAGAAAGGCCGCTCACCGCCCTGGACATGGCCGATGGCCTGCGCCATCGCTGGACACCGGCAAAACCGATTCAACTCCCACGGATTGAGGGTGCCGTTGGCGTTCGCCGCCTGTACACACAGTCCAGCTTCAGCGGCCTGCGGATCGCCCTGATTGTGGACACCGAAACGCCTGAGTATGGCGCCAGTTACATGATGGTTTGCTCGCAATGGGGCGAAACAGGCCCTGGCCCGTTCATCTTGCTGCCCCCCTTGGGCGCCCACAAGCCCGCGCCCCATAAACCCGCCGGCCCTACCCTGCGCAACCGCATTTTCGGATCGACACAAATCGCATGATTTAAGCCGCTAGCGCAGGTATATGCTGAGCCACCAGCTATTCATTTGATAGCAAATTTACTGGCCAGCCTCGTAGATTTCGAGTGGCAGCCCATCCGGATCGGCAAAGAACGTGAACCGCTTGCCGGTGTACTCGTCAACCCGCACTGCTTCCACCGCCACGCCTAGTGCCTCGAGTTGCTGTTTGGCAAGCTCCACATCGGCCACCGCAAAACACAGGTGCCGCAAGCCACACGCCTCCGGGCGTGAAGGGCGCGGTGGCGGGTTCGGGAACGAAAACAACTCGATCTGCGAGCCATCCGGCAAGGCCAGATCCAGCTTCCAGGAGTCGCGCGCGCTGCGGTAGTTCTCCGCCAGCACGCGCAAACCCAAAACCTCGACATAAAAGTGCTTGGAGCGGGCGTAGTCCGACGCAATCACCGCCACATGGTGCACACCTTGTAACTGCAGCGCAGGTATGGCGCTCATCGCTTGAGGGCGTTTTGGGTCAGGCTCTGCAGGGTTCCGCGGGTGCTGATGAGCTCAGGCTCCAGCACCACCTCAATCACGGTGCCCTGCGGCCGGGCCAAGGCGGCAAGCAGCTCGGCCTCAAAATCTGCACTCTTGCGGATCGTGACACCGGCATAGCCATAGGCCCTCGCCAGCGCACCGAAGTCGGGGTTCGCCAGCGCAGTACCCGCCACATGCTCCGGATATTCGCGCTCCTGGTGCATGCGGATGGTGCCGTACATGCCGTTGTTCAACAGCAAAATAATGCTCTTGGCACCATGCTGCACCGCGGTGGCGAGCTCCTGCCCGTTCATCAGGAAATCGCCATCCCCGGCAATCGTGAATGCCACCCGGCTCTGGCCGCTACCAGTCGCTTCTTGGCTCAAAATCGCCGCCGCAATCCCTGCGGGCACGCCATAACCCATGGCGCCGTTGGTAGGCGCCAGCTGGGTTTTGTGACCGGCGGCCAGGCCGGTGTAGCGGTAGAAACGGTGCAGCCAGCTTGCAAAGTTGCCGGCACCGTTTGTCAGCACCGCATCGGCAGGCAAGTGCTTTTGCAAACACGCGATCACATGGGGCATGTCCACCAAACCGCGCTCGTTGTCGGCCGGCAAATCGGCAATCACCGAGGGCACCAAATTCGCCTGGTAGTCGGCGTTGCAGGCCTGTGTCCAGGATTCCCACGGCACATTCACCGGTGCGGTCAACACCTCCAGAGAGCGGGCCGCGGCGCGCATGCTGGCGTGAATGGCTAGATCCGCTTGGTACACCCGGTTGAGCTCTTCTGCACTGGCGTGGATGTGCACCAGCGTCTGCGCCGCTTTGGGCGCTTGCAGCAGGGTGTAGCCACCGGTGGTCATTTCACCCAAACGGGGGCCGATGGCGATGATCAAGTCACTGTCGCGGACCCGCTTGGCAAGCGCCGGGTTGATGCCGATGCCCACATCGCCCGCGTACTGCGGGTGGTGGTTGTCAAAGGTGTCTTGAAAGCGGAACGCATTGCCGACCGGCAAGCGCCAGTTTTCAGCGAAGCGCTGCAGCGCTTGCGCGGCCTGCGGCGTCCACCCACCGCCCCCGGCAATCACTAAGGGGCGCTCTGCTTTCAGGAGCAGCTGGCGCAGATCCCGCAGGGCACCGGGATCGCTCCAGGCCTCGACGTGCTCGATGCGGGCCAGCGGCTGGGGAAGTTGCCCCGCCGCATCAGGCACCAACACTTGCGTCAACATGTCTTCCGGCAACACCAGCACCACCGGGCCGGGGCGGCCATTCATGGCGGTGGCAAAAGCGCGCGCCACATATTCGGGAATGCGTTTCGCATCATCAATCCGCTCGACCCGCTTGGCCATGCCCAAGGCACTGGGGCCGAACATGACCCGGTAATCCATCTCCTGAAAAGCCTCGCGGTCGCGCTGGTCGCTAGCCACATCCCCGATGAAAAGCACCATCGGCGTGGAATCCTGAAACGCGGTGTGCACCCCAATGCTGGCATTCGTTGCCCCCGGGCCGCGGGTCACAAAACAAATACCGGGGCGGCCGGTCAGCTTGCCCTGGGCTTCCGCCATGAACGCAGCACCGCCCTCTTGCCGGTTGATGATGAAGCGAATCTGATCCCGGTAGCGGTGAAAGCCATCGAGCACCGCCAAATAGCTTTCGCCCGGCACACCAAAAGCGTGGGTAACGCCCTGTGCAATCAGGCACTGGACCAAGAGGTGCCCGGCGAGTGCGGGGGTGGAGGTGTCAAGAGTGGGTGTGGATGTCTGCATGCCCGACATTGTGCCGCCAGGTGCCATGCGCAGGGCGCACAGACCTATGCCATTTCCGCCAGTGCTACCCCACCCTCCAGGTGCCACACCTGTGTGTGCCCCCGCGCCCGCAAGAGCGCCGCGGCCTGTCGACTGCGTGCGCCGCTGCGGCAGAACATGACCACCGGGCCCAAGGCTTGCGAAAGGTCCGCAGGCATGCTGTGGCGAAGAGCCTCCAAGGGCACATTCAGGGTGCTGGCTTGCGTCCACGGCAGCAAGTTGTGGCTGGCCTGGTGCTCAGCCACATCGCGAACATCGACCATCCGGGCGTCCGGGTGGCGTTGAAAGAAATCACCCAGAGCATCAGCAGGCAGGCCGCCCTCGCTAGGGCACTCGATGGCCATGGCAGGCCCGCCATTGACTGGGGCAGCGCCCGTACAGCAGGCCCGCAGCACTTGGCCGCAGACGGCGATGCGGGCACATGCCTCGTCGATGAAGGCTGCGTCTACCGTGGCCCCTATCGAGAGGCGCACCGCGCCCTCGGTCTGCCATGCTGGCAGGCCCATGGCCTGCAGCACATAGCTGGGTTCAGCTTTGGCCGCACTGCAAGCACTGCCAGCGCTGATGCGCATGCCAGCCGCGTCAAACACATTGAGCAGTGTTTTGCTGTCCATGCCGGGAACCGAAAAGTTGAGCGTGGTTGGCAAGCTGCATTCAAAAGGCATGTTGAACACCACGCCGGGCAAGGCCGCGCGCAGCGCCTCGGCCAGACGCACACGGTAGTGCGCCAGATGCGCGTGGCTGCGGAACACCGAGTCGCCCCCGTCTTCCAGCACCTGCAACACGGCGCCCAGGGCGGCAATGCCGGGCATGTTTTCGGTGCCGGCCCGGTGCCCGCCCTCTTGGCCACCACCAGCCAGGAGCGCGGTGTAGGGGCTGCCCTCCCGCACATAGAGCATGCCGATGCCTTTGGGCGCATAAAGCTTGTGGCCGGAGAACGGCGCGTAGTCGATGCGGGTGGCCGCCAAATTCAACTCGAGCTTGCCCAGCGCCTGCACGCAGTCGACCAGCCACAGGGCGCGGGAGCCGGTAGTCTGCAACACGGCCTCTATGCCGGCAATGTCAGACACCACGCCCGTCTCGTTGTTGGCTGCCATGGTGCACAGCAAGGTCGCGCCCGGCAAGTGTTGCTGCAGGAATGCCAGATCGTGCAAGCCGTGTGTGTTGACCGGCACGGTGAGCACCGGCAGGTTCAGGCCCAACAGCTGGTTCCAGTGCGCCACCGCTTGCGGCACCGCTTTGTGCTCGGTGGCACCCAGCAAAATCGGCCCGTTTACCGCTTCGCCGGCATCACGGCGTGCGCGCGCGGCACACAAGGCCGACAGCACGGCGGTTTGAATGCCTTCGGTAGCCCCGCTCCCGAACACCAACTGCCCATTCCCGGTACCCAGCACCCGGGCGGCCTGCGCACGCACCCGATCGAGCACGGCCTTGGCGCGCAAACCGGTGCTGTGGCTGCTGCTGGGGTTCCCGAATTGGCCGGACAAGGCCCGCACCCCGGCATCCCGAGCGGCGGGCAACACCGGTGTGGTCGCGTTGCAATCCAGGTAAATCTCGTGGGCAGGTGCGTGCATGGAGGTCGTCGTAAGGTGGTGAAAACAAGCCCTCGATGGTAGGCAGGCACCCACGAACAAACATCTTATTTTTTACCCATATTCAGCGATACATAGAATATTCATTCTCCAATACCGCCCCATTGAAGCAATGAACGCCCATAAAGAACTGGATCGCACTGACCGTGCCATCTTGAGTGAACTGCAAAAAGACGGCACCCTGTCGGTGGCGCAGCTGAGTGAAAAGATCGGCCTGTCCACCACCCCGTGCTGGAAGCGGGTGAAGGCGATGGAAGAGTCCGGCCTGATCGAAAAGCGCGTGGCCATCGTCAACCGCGAACAAGCCGGCCTGCCGGTCACCGTGTTTGTAAGCCTGCGCACCAACCGGCACGACGAAGCCTGGCTGCGCGAATTCGCAGCCGCAGTGGCCGGCATGCCCGAGGTGCAAGAGTTCCACCGCATGAGCGGCGATGTGGACTACTTGCTCAAGGTGGTGGCTGCCGACATCGCCGGCTACGACCGGTTTTACAAGCGCCTGATCCAACTCGCAGAGCTCTCCGGCGTGTCATCGGCCTTCTCGATGGAGCAGATCAAAAGCACCACGGCGCTACCATTGTGATAGCAGCTTGCGCATATTAAATGGGGGCTAGAGGCCGATTTTGATCATGTCTATCAGGTGGGTCCATAGCGACTCAACACGTCCGACAGGTACTCAGCCGCCGGAGTGAGCGGAAAGTCCGGGCGCTGGACCATCACAATCGCGGGCGCCGGTAGGGGCTCGCGGATCCGGATGACCTGCAGTGCATCCCGGGTCATCGGGAATTCTTCCCACTGAACGGGCAACATCGCCAGCAAGTCGCTGTGGGCCAAGCTCACCATGATGGACATGGCGGAGCTGGCCTGCAACACCACATGGGGTGCAGTGAGTCCATGGCTCTCGAACAGACGGGCGATGTCGTCTTCCACGTTGTAGTCCACGCCCGTAATCGCCCAATCCGCCGCTTGCAAGGCCTTCAGTGAGCGCACGTTGGCCAGTGGATGGCCCTTGCGGCAGACCACGGCGCGCCGGTTCTCAAACATTTTGCGCATCGCCAAGCCCGGGGCCGGGGGTGTCCGCGGCGCAGCCCCTAGATAAAAATCCACCGTGCCATCGCGCAAAGGGCCTTCCGCATCTGGGAACAGTCCCTCGATGATTTGCAGCTTCACGCCGGGGTAGCGCGCCCGGAAGGTTTTGAGCGCAAACGGCAACATGCCCACGTGCGGCATGATCGACAGCGCCACGACCACCGCCCCCCGGTCATCGCCCCGGTGCTGGGCGATTTCGTCTTGGGCCCGGCGGGCTTCATGCACGATATTGCTGGCTCGGATATGAAAGCGCCGCCCGGTGTCGGTGAGCGTCATGCCAGTGGTTTCGCGTGTGAACAGCGAGCCCCCCAACTCCTTCTCCAAGGCACGGATACTGCGTGTGAGCGCAGGCTGCGGCACGCCCAATCGTCGGGCTGCAGAGCGCAGGCTGCCATGTTCCACGATGGCGACAAAGTACTGGAGTTGATCTAGCTTCATGGGAGATGCGAAATATGAATCACGATTTGCAATTTGCCATCTTATGTGAATCACAGGCCACTTCTACAGTCACGGCTAGATCGACATATTCGTCGACGACCACAGGAGACACCATGAAACCCCTATCGCGTCAACGGCGCGCCGTGATTGCGGCCGCCTGCTTGCTGGCCGGTGCCGCCGGAGCCTTTGCACAAAACTGGCCCGCCAAGCCCATTCGCATGATTGTTCCCGCCCAAGCCGGTGCTGCACCGGACGTGGTGGCCCGCCTGATCGGAGACCGCTTGAGCACTGCGCTCGGCCAAGGCGTGGTGGTGGACAACCGGCCCGGTGCAGGTGGCATCCCCGGCATGTCCGCACTGGCCCGCTCCGCCAACGACGGCTACACGATTGGCTTTGTGCCGGCCGCCATGGGCACCATCACGCCCTTGGTGTACAAAAACCCGCAGTTCAACCCCGATACCGATTTGCAATCGGTCGCCACCGTCGGCATCAGCCCGCTGATTCTGGTCACCCAGTCTGGCAACAACATCAAGTCCCTGGCGGATCTGGCCAAGGCCTCCAAGGCCCAACCCGGCAAGCTCAACTTTGCAGCTCCGCAAACCAACTCCCTGCCCCACCTCGCAGGGGAGCTGGTCAACAAGTCCGGCAACATGGGCTTGTTCACCGTGCCCTACGCCGGCCCACCCGCTGCCATCGTGGCGGTCATGACGGGTGAAGTCACCATGACGGCGGACGGCATTCCGGGCCTGCTGCAACACATCAAAGCCAAAAAACTCCATGCGCTGGCGGTCACCTCGTCCAAACGCCTGCCGGGTTTTGAGGATATCCCCACGGTGGCTGAGACCTATCCCGGCTTTGAAGCGGTCGGTTGGTTCCAGATCATGGTGCCCGAGGGCACACCGCCCAAAGTGATCGAGACCCTGAACAAAGAGATCAACAAGATCACCCAGTCGGCCGACATCACCGCCCGCCTGTCGGACCTGGGCGTGTACCCGCGCCAAGACAGCGTAGAAGGCGCCCGCGAGTTTTTCGTCAGCCAACAAAAAGCGATGAAAAAGATCGTCGCGGATCTTGGCATCCAGGCCCAGTAAGCCCTGGCACCCCTCTCACCTATCCACAGAAAGACTCCCATGAGTGAACGTAAAAAAGCGCTGGTGACCGGCGGAGCCACCGGCATCGGGCGCAGCGCCGTGCTGGCCTTGGCCAAGGCCGGCTATGACATTGCCATCAACTACGCCTCCAGCGCCAAAGGCGCAGCAGCCACCGCCGCAGAAGCCCAAGCCCTGGGCGCCAAGACCCTGCTGCTGCAGTGCGACGTGTCCGACGACAGCGCGGTGCGCGCCATGATGGCCACGATTGACGCCGAGTTCGGCCACCTCGACGCCCTGATCAACAACGCCGGCACCACCGCGACCTGGAAGGTCAAGGACCTGGAAAGTCTCGACATGGCCGAGTGGGACCGCACTTTTGCCGTGAATGTGCGCGGGACCTTCCAAGTGACCCGCGCAGCCGTGCCGCTGCTCAAAAAGGGAAGCAACCCGGCGGTGGTCAATAGCGCCAGCATTGTGGGCCTGCGCCCGGGGCCACAACCCCTGCCTTACGCAGCCAGCAAAGCAGCGGTGGTCAACCTCACAAAAACACTGGCATGGAACCTCGGGCCCGATATCCGGGTGAACGCGGTGGCACCGGGCTGGATGGAAGGCGACTGGATGCAACGCATGCTGGGCGACAAATACGACGACCTCATGGGCAAGCGCGCCAAGGCCACACCGCTCAAGCGGTGTGTGACCTCTGACGATGTCGCTGAAACCATGCTGAACCTGCTCACCGCCAACCGCTTTGTGACCGGCGAGATTGTGGTGATTGATGGTGGCTTCACCAGTTCGACCTGAGACACGGAGGCCCGCCATGTTGCAAGGATTCGTTCCCTACCCCCCTGAATTTGCGGCCCGCTACCGCGCCCGCGGCTACTGGCAAGACAAGTCGCTGGCCCAGGAGTTCAACGCGGTGTATGCGCGCTTTAGCGACCGCACCGCACTCGTCGATGGCGATGTGAGCTTGAGCTATGCCGACCTCGACCGGCTGAGCACCAACCTCGCGCTCAACCTGCTGGAGATCGGACTCCAGCCGCTGGACCGGGTGGTACCCACCCTGCCCAATGTGCATGAGTTTGTGGTGCTGTACTTCGCGCTACAAAAAATCGGCGCTATCCCGATTGCTGCGCTGGTGACCCACCGCTATGCAGAGATCAGCCAGTTTGTGAATCTCTCAGGCGCCACCACCTGCGTGTACCCGGATGTGATGGGCGAGTTTCACTTTTCGCCGGTCATCGACCGTGTGGCCGCTGAAAACACCGCCCTGCGCATACGCATCGTGCTGGGGCGGGCCAAGCCCGGCGAACACTCTCTGCGGGAGTTGATCGACCGCCCTGCGCACCTGCCGGCGTCCCGCTTGGCCGAAATTGCCATCGACCCTACCGACCCCTGCATATTCCAGCTCTCGGGCGGCACCACAGGCATTCCCAAACTCATTCCCCGCACCAACAACGACTACGCCTACAACTCCAAAGTGGCAGCCAGCGTGTGCGAGGTGGATGCCGAGTCCGTGCTACTCCTGGTACTGCCGATCGCCCACAACCTGCCCTTGGCCTGCCCGGGTATTCAAGGCTTTATGTTCAACGGCGCCAAGGTCGTGGTGCACGCCAACACCCGGCCGGCGGAGATGTTTGCGCTGATCCAAAAACACAAGGTCACGCACTTGAAGGTGGTGCCGGCGTTGCTGATTCGCCTGATCAATGACCCGTCGGTGGGTGACTACGACCTCTCAAGCCTCAAGCTCATCCAGAGTGGCGGCCAGCGCATGCAGCCCGAAGTGCGTGCCAAAACCCGCGCCTTGATTCCCGGTGTGTTTGTTCAAGAAAACTTCGGCATGTCCGAGGGCACCCTGATGTTTGTGCGCTCCAGCGATCCTGAAGAGGTCAAGCTGGAAACCTGCGGCCGACCGGTCTGCGAAGACGATGAGGTCAAGCTCTTGGATGAAGATGACCGGGAAGTGGCCCCCGGCGAGGTGGGTGAATTCACGGTGCGTGGCCCTTACACCCTGCGCGGCTATTTCGGCGTGCCGGAGTACAACGCCAAGCAGTTCACCACCGACGGCTTCTATCGTTCCGGCGATTTGATGCGCAAACATCCGTCCGGTAACTATGTAGTCGAAGGGCGCAAAAAAGACCTGATCAACCGCGGCGGCGAAAAGATCAGCGCCGAGGAAGTTGAAAACCTCATCCTCATGCACCCGGCCGTGCAAAACGTAGCCTGCGTGCCCATGCCCGATGCCCACATGGGCGAAAAGATGTGTGCGTTTGTCATCTTGCGAGCAGGCCAACACCTGGAGCTGAAAACGCTAGTCGACTTTTTGCTGACCAAGGAAATCGCCAAGTTCAAACTGCCCGAACGCCTGGAGGTGTTGGCCGACTTTCCGGTATCCACCTTCGGCAAGGTGTCCAAAAAGGCATTGGGCGAAATGGTCGCAAATATGCTCAAAAACAGCCTTCAGCCCTCTTAAATATTGCGCAATTAGCTATAAAAACAGGAGCAACCATGAGAATTATCGATCTGCACTGCTACCCCGGCACCCAAACCTGGATTGATGCCCAGGGCCCCTACCCGGAAGCCTTGGCCACCTACTGGAAACGCGACTGGGTTGCCAAGTCGGAAGACGACGTCATTGCCGAGTTCACAAGCGCCGGCGTCGAGGCCTGCCTAGTGGCGCTAGACCTGGAAACCACTGTGGCCACCCCGCCCTGCACCAATGAGTATGTGCACGGCATGTGGAAGCGCCATCCGCAACGGGTGATCCAGTGCTGGGGAGCCGTGGAGCCTGCCAAGGGCGAAATCGCGATACGCCAAGTTGAGAAAGCGGTGAAAGAGCTGGGCTTTGTGGGCTTTCACTTTCACCCGATCATGCAGCACTTTGCAGTGAACGACCGGCGCCACTACGACCTCTTTGAGGTCATCAATGGCCTGGGCGCTGCGGTAATGATCGATGTGGGCACCACCGGCATGGGCGCCGGCATGCCCGGGGGACACGGCGCGCGCATCAACCATGCGCACCCGTCCGCCATCGACGACCTGGCGGCAGATTTCCCGAACCTGAAGATCATCATGGCGCACCCCGGTTGGCCGTGGGTGGAAGAGACCACCGCCGTTGCGCTGCACAAGGGCAATGTGTACTGGGAAATGTCGGGCTGGGCACCCAAGCACTTTCCGGGCAATCTGAAAGTCGATATTCGCGGCCGGCTGCAAGACAAAATCATGTTCGGTAGCGACTACCCCAGCCTCCCTTACGAGCGCATCTTGCGCGAGTGGGCAGAGCTCGGCTACAAGCCCGAGGTGATGGAAAAAATCATGCACGGCAACGCTGAACGGGTGCTGGGGCTGTGATGGCGCAGGCCTACCTGTGCGATGGGGTTCGCACCCCTATCGGCCGTTACGGCGGCGGCCTCTCCGGTATCCGCACCGATGACCTAGGTGCACTCCCCCTTCAAGCGCTGATGGCACGGCACCCCGGCCTAGACTGGGCGCAGTTGGAAGAGGTGTACTACGGCTGCGTCAACCAAGCCGGCGAGGACAACCGCAATGTGGCCCGCATGAGCGCCCTGCTTGCAGGCCTGCCGCCCACGGTGGCCGCCGCCACCGTCAACCGCCTGTGTGGCTCCGGCCTGGAGGCGGTTGCCAGCGCTGCCCGCGGCATCGGGTGCGGCCAGCTGGATCTGGCCATCGCGGGCGGGGTCGAGAGCATGAGCCGCGCCCCCATGGTCATACCCAAAGCCACCACCGCGTTTTCACGACAGGCCGAAATCTACGACTCCACCATCGGCTGGCGATTTGTCAACCCGGCAATGCAGCGCCTCTATGGCATCGATGCCATGGGCGAAACCGCGGAAAACGTGGCCGAGGAACACGGCATCAGCCGTGCCGACCAGGACGCTTTTGCCCTGCGCAGCCAACAGCGCGCCGCCGAGGCGCAGCGCAGTGGCGTGCTAGTGGAAGAAATCATCCCGGTCACCGTGCCCGGCAGCAAGCGGGGCACAACCCAGCAGATCACCGAAGACGAGCACCCGCGTGCGGACACCACCCTGGAGAGTCTTGCCCGCCTCAAACCGGCATTTCGGGAAGGTGGCAGCGTCACCGCCGGCAACGCATCCGGGGTGAATGATGGTGCCGCGGCACTTCTGCTGGCCAGCGAAGCAGGGGTAGCGCGCCACTGCCTGCAGCCCCTGGCCCGAATCACCGGCTTCGCCACCGCGGGCGTGCTCCCTCGTGTGATGGGTATCGGGCCGGTGCCCGCAGTTCAAAAATTGCTGGCCCAGACCGACTTGCAGATCTCTGATTTTGATGTGATTGAACTCAACGAAGCCTTTGCCGCACAGGGCCTGGCCGTATTGCGCAGTCTGAGCTTGCCTGACGACGCAGAGCACATCAATCCGCATGGCGGTGCCATCGCGTACGGCCATCCGCTGGGCATGTCGGGTGTGCGGCTGACGCTGACGGCAGCTCGGCAACTGAAGCGCACCGGTGGTCGCCGGGCACTGGTGACCATGTGTATCGGCGTGGGCCAAGGCATTGCGCTGGCCCTAGAACGCGTTTGAAAGCAAAGATGAGCACAGACCCTATTCAATTCACCCGCCATGGCCATCTGGCCCTGCTCACCCTGAACCGCCCCGACACCCGCAACGCCTTGAGTGGTGAAGAGATGTTCGCAGCCTTCGAGCAGCTGTTTGCAGACATGAACGCTGACCTCTCCATCCGCGGAGCTGTGCTGACCGGCGCGGGCAGTGCCTTTTGCTCGGGGGGCAATGTGGCGGAAATGCGGGACCGCACCGGCATGTTTGGCGGCTCGCCCGCGCAAATTGCGGCCAATTACCGGGCAGGTATCCAGCGCATACCGCGGGCCTTTCAAACCTTGCAAGTGCCCATCATTGCTGCGGTCAATGGTGCAGCCATCGGTGCGGGCAACGATCTGGCTTGCATGTGCGATATCCGGATTGCCGCAGACACTGCGCGCTTTGCGGAGAGCTTTGTTAAAGTCGGCATCGTCCCGGGAGACGGGGGCTGCTGGTTGCTGCCACGGGTGGTCGGCTGGTCCAAAGCGGCCGAATTGGCCCTGACCGGCGACACCATCGACGCGGCCGAGGCGCTGCGCATCGGACTGGTGAGCCAGGTTGTGCCTGCCAGCCAACTGCTGGAGGCGGCCATGGCCCTTGGCCAGCGGATTGCGGCTAACCCGCCGCAGGTATTGCGCTGGACCAAGCAATTACTCCAAGAAGGACGCGACAGCACCCTCGACCAGGCGCTGGACTCTGCAGGCCAATTTCAGGGCCTGGCACACCACACCGCAGACCACGCAGAGGCCGTATCTGCATTTTTTGAAAAGCGCGCCCCGGTTTTCGGTAACGACAGCGCATCACAACCGGGCACCCCTGCATGAGCCCCTTGCTCCGTGAAAACGTAGCACCCGGTGTGGTGCTGTTGCGACTGCACCGACCGGAGGTGCTCAACGCTCTGAACCTGACCCTGCGGCAGGCACTGGCAGATGCCTTTCACGCACTCGACCAAGACCCAGGGGTCTATGCGATCGTGATTGCCGGGAGTGAACGGGCCTTTTGCGCGGGTGCCGACTTGCAGGAGTATGTAGATGCCACCCCCACCGACATCCTGGCCAGGCAGATGGACCAGCTCTGGGGTGCCATCAGCGGGTGCAGCAAGCCGGTGATTGCAGCGGTACGCGGCCATGCCCTTGGCGGCGGCTGCGAGCTGGCCATGCACGCCGACATCATCGTCGCCGGTCAGGGTGCCCGCTTTGGCCAACCGGAAGTCAAAATCGGCATCATGCCCGGCGGAGGTGCCACCCAGCGGCTCACCCGGGCGGTGGGCAAATTTGCCGCCATGAAAATTTTGCTTAGCGGAGAGCCCTTCACGGCCACCGAGGCCTTGGGGATGGGCCAAGCCAGTGAAGTCGTGCCTGACGCCGAGGTGGAGCAGCGTGCAATAGAGCTCGCCAGTCACTTGGCCAGCCTGCCGGTGCAAGCCTTGAAATTCATCAAAGAGGCCGTGCTGGAGGGCATGAATCTTCCCCTGGCCCAAGCTTTGGCGTGGGAGCGCAAATCGTTTCAGTTATTGTTTGCCACCCCTGACAAGACAGAGGGCATTCGCGCGCGTTTGGAAAAGCGCCCTGCGGTATTTGCACACCATGACCACTGACCTCACCTTCGCCCCAACGCACATTCCCGCACAGTTGCCTGCGGCAGTGCAGGCCGAGCTCCAAGCCATGGGGCCTGTCGTCGCACCGCAGCCCACGGAGGCACTGTTTGCGCCCCTGCACTCCAAAGCAGTGCCGCAAGACATCCGGATCGAGCGTGACGTGCCCTACGGACCCGATGCCCGGAACCGGCTGGACATTTTTACGCCACTTACTGGCACCGGGCCGCTACCTGTCTTGCTGTTTGTGCATGGCGGCGCCTTTATGCGGGGTGACCGCCGTATCGGCGACGGCACGTTTCACGACAACATGGGTCTGTGGGCAGCGCGCCACGGCATGGTGGGGGTCAACATGTCGTACCGGCTTGCGCCAGAGCACGGCTGGCCCTGCGCGCAGCGCGATATTCAATCCGCCATCCAGCACTTGCGCTCGGCCTCCGCAGCCAGCAACCGGCTTGGCGGCCCCCTTGTACTCATAGGGCACTCCGCCGGAGCAGCACATGTGGCCCAGTACGTAGCCATGCCAGAGTTCCATCAACAAGTTGGAGTCGGGGTGCGGGCTGCTGTTTTGTTGTCCGGCCTGTTCGACCCGGTGACGGCAGAGCACAACCCGCCACTCAAGGCCTATTTCGGGGCCGATGCGGCCCGCTACAGCGAGCGCTCAGCCGTGCCCGGCCTGCTGAAATCGGCCGTACCGCTGTGGATTGGTTATGCAGAACTCGACCCGCCGGATTTTGTACAACAGGCCCACCAGTTAGGGGCCGCCCTGCAACGCGCCGGCAAACCCACTCCGGTGCACCAGTTGAATGGGCATAGCCACATGTCGGAGCTATACGCCATCGGCACCGCAGACACCTCCCTCTCGGAGACGCTGATTCGCTTCATGCGAGGCGCCATCTCGCTATAAATTCAATAGCTACCTGCGCCTGTCAAATCAGGGCTAGAGGCTGATTCGGCTTAAATTTTTGAGACTTGATTGCATTGGGAGGCGTCATATTCCCTGTTGCCGAAACAGGCCGAGCGAATCACCCGCTTGGGGGATGTTTGCTGGCTGCCAACAGAATTACACTGAACATCAACCGCTGCGGGGTTTTGCGGTTTTTTAATCGCGATTGAGGGCATTGAAATATGCCGAAAATCCAGTGCCCATGGGGCTTTCAAGGGAGATCAGATGTCCAGTTTATGGAGCACGGGCCTACTTATAGAGCAAGATTTGCTCTGGACATTACGTTAGCCTGCACAAATGACCGGTGATCTGTTCGTCCTCGTCGCATTGGGTTCTCTGCTCCTTTTTATTCTTTGGGAGATTTGGGGTAATCGGCGCAGTGCTTTGAAGCGGCGTGCCAAGGCCCCTGATGGGCTTGTGCCAAGCGGTGCTCCGCACGAGGGGGGGCTATTCGTTCTGGCTGCCGCATTTGTGGCCTGTAGCGTACTTGTCCTAGTCTCTCCTGAACTGGCAACCTCCGGACGTCATGCGTACCTGTTCAACATTCTCATTTCTAGGGTCGGAACATTCGCGCCGCCACTTCTATTTCTGGGCACGGCGGCGGGGGTCTTTGTCTTTGGACTCGCTGTGCGAAAGCGGCGCCTTGAGCAGACGAGAGGTGACCATGCGGGCTAACAGGTTGCTCGTCACGGTCAATCACCAGTAGGTGGCCGCTTCGCCGCGTGTGGTAATCGCCGTTCAGCGCCAACGTCACCCACAGCCTGCTACTGCATCCATCGCACGCCTAGCAACGCTCTCCGACTTCACTGAACCACTCCTATTTTTGTAGCTGCACGCGCACTATCTACAAGCGCTAGAGGCAGATTTCTCTATCAATCAGACCGACGCAGCTACCTGTGTCCGCACATAAGCCCCATCCCCCCGCTGAAACACCTTGTCGCCAAGCAGCACATCCCCCGGCGCATAGGTGGGGCCGCTGTTGAGGCGTTCGTAGATCGGGTCAAAGTCAATGCGGGCAAGGTCCAGCAGGTTGCTCAGGCTGTCTAGTACGAAGTAGCACTCTTGGAAATCGTCAATCCGATAGCGGGTGCGCATGACGCGCTCCAGGTCAAAGCCGATGCGGTGGGGCGATGCGCTGTGCACCGCGAAGCCGCTCTCGGTGAATGACGAGGCAATGCCTGCACCGTAGATGCGTAAAGCATCCTCAGCGCCGCTTGCGCCCTGCACCTGTTCTTTGACCAGACCGAACTCCACCGTGTACCAGTACACCCGCGCCAACTCGGTCAGTTTGCCGATGCGCTGTGCACGCAAGCCGGCCTGCCCGTAGAGCTGGATGAAGTCCGCCATGACCGGGTGCATGAGCATGGGCACATGGCCGAACACGTCGTGAAACACGTCGGGCTCTTGCAGGTAGTCCAGCTGGTCAGCACCGCGAATGAAGTTGCCGCTCGGAAAGCGCCGGTTCGCCAGGTGATTAAAAAACACCTCGTCCGGCACCAGACCCGGCACGGCCACCACCTGCCAGCCGGTGCGGGGCATCAATACTTCGTTCAGTGCATCAAAGTCGGGAATGGCGTCTGCACTCAAGGGCAAGGCGTGCATGCCTTCGACAAACTCGCGGCAAGCCAGTTGCGGCAACAGTGCTGTCTGGCGCTCAAAAAGCGTCTTCCAGACCGCGTGGTCTGCGGCGCTGTAGTGCGCCCAGTGTTGGGGGATGGTGTAGTCGTCCACCGGCCACCCCTCTTAACGCACCGCCAGCAATGTGCCTCGGCAGTCGCCAAAGCCGATACGCCGCGCACCCGCTGCTGTGCAAGCGCCACGCAGGATGATGCTGTCGCCATCTTGCAGGAAGGTGCGCACTTCGCCGTTGGGCAAGGTGATGGGTTGCTTGCCACCCTGGGTCAACTCCAACAGCGAGCCGCCTTGCTCTGGCGCCGGACCGGACAAGGTGCCGGTGCCCAGCAGATCGCCCGCACGCAGGTTGCAGCCATTGACGGTGTGGTGGGCCACCAGTTGCGCCAGCGTCCAGTACGCGTCCCGCATGTTCGATTGCGACAGGCGCACGCCGCCTTCGCCTGCAGCGCGCATGGCGGGCGTTTGCAGCCAGACTTCAAGCTGCACATCCAGCGCACCCCGCGTGCGGTTGGCCTCACCATCCAGATAGGGCAAGGGCTGCGGGTCCGCCGCGTCGCGCACGAAGGGGGTGCGAAACGGCGCCAGCGCCTCCATGGTCACCAACCAGGGCGACACGGTGGTGGCAAAGTTTTTGGCCAGAAACGGGCCCAGGGGTTGGTATTCCCAGGCCTGCACATCGCGCGCGCTCCAGTCGTTAAGCAGCGTGAGGCCGAAGACATACTCTTCTGCATCCGCTATAGAAACAGGAGCACCCAGCGCATTACCCATGCCGACCCAAGCCGCAACTTCTAACTCATAGTCCAGCCGTGCGCTGGGCCCGAAATCCGGCACCGTGGCACCCGGCTTGAGCGTTTGGCCCTGGGGGCGGTGGAACTGCTGGCCGCTGGCACCGATGCTGCTGGCCCGGCCGTGGTAACCGATGGGTACCCATTTGTAGTTGGGTAGCAGCGGGTTGTCGGGGCGGAACAGCTTGCCTACCGTGGTGGCATGGTGGATGCCGGTGTAGAAGTCGGTGTAGTCCCCCACTTCGCAGGGCAAGCCCAGCTCGACTTCGGTCTGGCGTAAGAGTGCATCGGCCCAGACTTTTTGCAGGGCAGAGCCCTCGCGCAGGCCTTCCCAGATCGCCAGCCGCAAAGCGCGGCGCTGGGCCACCGGTGCGGCCATCAGGCGGTACATGTCGTTGTGGTCGATCAGGCCGGTGGCGTGCAGGTCTAGCACGCGGTCGCCAATGGCCACGCCGATTTGCCAAGGCTCCAACTCATTGTGGCGGAAGCGGCCGAAGGGCAGGTTCTGGATCGGAAAGTCGTTGTCCGGCGCATTGGCGGACTCGACCCAGCTTTGCGTGTCGGGTGCGTGGGTGGCATCCAAGCCGTGGGGCGCTGCGCTCATGCTTTCGCTCCAAATTCGTTGGCGTGCAAAAAAGCGGCGTGTTTGGGCGCGCGCTTGGTCACGCTCCACTCTTCCAACATGGCCCATTTCACCTGGTCCATTTGCGCAAGCTTGGCCTGTTCGTCGGGGTCCGGGCAAGACAGCTCCAGTCGGTGGCCGTTGGGGTCAAAGAAGTAAATGCTGTGGAACATGCCGTGGTCGGTCACGCCCAACACTTCCACGCCTTGGGCTTCGAGGTGCGCTTTGAACTCCAGCAGCTCAGCCCGGTCTTTCACCTTGAAGGCGATGTGCTGCACCCAGACGGGCGTATTCGGGTCGCGGCCCATGGGGGGTTGGGTAGGCAGCTCAAAGAAAGCCAGCACATTGCCCTGCCCTGCATCCAAAAAGACGTGCATGTAGGGATCGGGCGCTTTGGTGCTGGGCACCAGGTCTTCGGCAATCGCCAGCACAAAGTCCATGTGCAGCATCTTCTGGTACCAGAGCACGGTTTCTTTGGCGTCTTTGCAGCGGTAGGCCACGTGGTGGATGCGTTCTATTTTCATGGGGTCTCCTCGGGTCGCGTGCTGTCGAACTTATGCCACTTCGATTGCGCCACGGCGCATCTGGTCGCGCTCCAGTGACTCAAACAAGGCCTTGAAGTTGCCTTCGCCAAAGCCCTCATCGCCACGGCGCTGGATGAACTCAAAAAACACCGGGCCGAGCTGAGTCTGCGAAAAGATTTGCAGCAGCAGGCGCGGTTGTCCGCCCTCAGTGCTGCCATCCAGCAAAATACCGCGGCTCTGCAACTCTGCCACCGGCTGGCCGTGCCCGGGCAGGCGGCCTTCCAGCATTTCGTAGTACACGTTGTTGGGCGCGGTCATCAAGGGCACGCCAGCCATGGCCAGCTTGTCCACGGTGCCCACCAGGTCGTCACAGATCAGCGCAATGTGCTGAATGCCCTCGCCGTTGAACTGCATCAGGTATTCCTCGATCTGGCCGCCGCCCTGGCGTGACTCTTCGTTCAGCGGAATGCGGATCTTGCCGTCCGGCGCGGTCATGGCCTTGGAGGTCAGACCGGTGTATTCGCCCTTGATGTCGAAGTAACGGATCTCGCGGAAGTTGAATAAGCGCTCATAAAAATCAGCCCAGAAAGCCATGCGGCCGCGGTACACGTTGTGGGTCAGGTGGTCGATCAGCTTCAAGCCATGGCCCACCGGGTGGCGGTCCACGCCCGCGATGAATTCAAAGTCGATGTCATAAATCGACTTGCCGTCTTCAAACCGGTCAATCAGATACAGGGGCGCGCCGCCAATGCCTTTGATGGCGGGCAGATTCAGTTCCATAGGGCCAGGGCGCAGCTCCACCGGCTGGGCACCCAGTTCGAGCGCGCGGTTGTAAGCGTGGTGCGAGTCTTTCACGCGGAATGCCATGCCGCAGGCGCTCGGGCCATGCTCAGCGGCAAAGTAACCGGCCACGCTCTTGGGCTCGCGGTTCACGATGAAATTGATATCGCCCTGGCGGTACAGCACCACGTCTTTGGAGCGGTGCTTGGCGACCAGCGTAAAGCCCATGCGCTCAAACACCGGCTCGATCACGCCCGCTACCGGAGAGGCGAATTCCACAAATTCGAAACCCATCAGGCCCATCGGGTTCTCGAACAAATCTCCGCTCGCTCCGTTGGTGTTGGTAGTGGTCATGGTGTTGCTCCTCGAACGCTGTTTTGAAAGCGTTAATTGTGGTCAAACCTGCCTGCAAAGGGTATGCAAATTAGCGGGACTACACCCAGCCACATGCATAATTTGTGCATGAAGATGATTAAAGACGAAGATTCGTTGCTTGATAGCTTTGATATCAGCCTTCTTGCTGCACTGCAGCGAGATTCGCACGCCACCCACCAGCAAATCGGGGAACAGGTGCATTTGTCGGCGTCCCAAGTCAGCCGGCGGGTGCAGCGGCTGCAGGCGGCCGGCATCATCCGGCGCTATGTGGCGCTGCTGGAGCCGCAGGCCATTGGCCTGGGCGTCCGGGCGATCAGCTACGTGACACTGACCCGGCACAGCGGTGATGAGGGTCTGGCCTTTGAGCGGGAGATTGCCGCTTTCCCCGAAGTGTTGGAGTGTTACTCGGTCGCGGGTGAGTCGGACTACATCCTGCAGATCGTGGCTGCCGATCTGGGCGTGCTCTCCGAGCAGGTGTTGCGCCGCCTGACCAGGATTCAGGGAGTCGGCAGCATCCGGTCCAATATTGTGCTGGGGCGCATCAAGAGCAGCACCGAGCTGCCCTTGGGCCACTTAAAGCGCAGCGCGGCATAAAACCTCCGGTGCACGGGCTGCCTTAACGCACTGCGGCCTTGGTGCCTTGCACGTCAACCTCGACCCGGCGATCCCGCTGCAGGCAGGCAATTAAAGCCGCCCGCTTTCCACCGGGGCAATCGGCCAAGGCGGTCAGCGGGTTGGACTCGCCTTCACCATAAGCCTGAATGCTGGCAGGTGCCACGCCCTTGCTCACCAGGTAGTCGCTGACTGCAGTGGCGCGGCGCAATGACAGCTTCTGGTTATACGCCGTGCTGCCAATGCGATCGGTATAGCCCCGCACGTGGATAGCATCAAACGTGCTGCCACTGAGCTCTACGGCCAAGCCGTCCAGCATGGCGGTGCCATTCGGCCCGAGAACCGATTGATCGAAACCAAACAGCGCGTCTGCCGAAAAGTTCAGGCGTTGCGCCGGCATCGGAATCAAAGCCGGAGCCGCTGGCGGCGCAGCCCGTGCCGGCTCTACAGGGGCAGGCGCTGGTGCCGGCACCACGACCGGCGCAGCGGCCATGATGACCGCGTCGCAGGGCGCTACTGCCAGTGCGGGCGTCCACGCCCCGTTGCGCCAGCACTGACCGGGGGTGGCACTGCCCACGAAGCTGCCAGCCCCGTCCAGCAAGTACCCCCGGGTATCTGGCGCCTGCGCCAAGCCAAGCCCGGACGACATCGCCAGTGCCAGCCCCACGACCAGCGGGGCCCTGCGAAATGCACCTTGTTGGATGTGCGTCATACGTTACTCCTTAGACAGGTGGTTCAAGGACGCACCGACACTTCGTTTTTCACCGCCCGAACCCCGCTCACACCCCGTGCAATGCGCTCTGCCGAGTTCTTTTCAAGAACGCTTTTCGCAAAGCCGGAGAGCATCACGGTGCCCTTCATGGTCTCTACGCTGATGGCGCCGGCGTCCACTTCCTTGCTTTCGACAAAGCGGCTCTTCACCTGGGTGGTGATCGTGGCGTCATCCACATAGGCGCCCATCGTTTCCTGCCCCCGCTGCACTGCGCAACCTGACAAGAGGCCAGAGGCCAGCGCGATAACGGTCACAAGGATGCGCATTGAATTTTTCATGGAGAACTCCTAAACGGTGAATGAACACCTAGACAGTAGTTCTGACGGCTCCGGATGTCGGTACGCTATCGAACTGTCGGTGCGCCGGCATCTGCAGCTCCACCCGGTGAACACCCCGCAAGGCCGCGTAGTTCAGCCATTCGCCGATAGCCAGCGTTGTCACACGCCGCACTGACACCATGTGCGTTTCTTCGACCAGCGGCTTGGCAAATCTCACCTCCAACACACACTCGGGCAACCGCAGTTGCATGTGCGCTTGGTCCCAGTGCGCGGGAAAACAGGGCCTGAAACACAGCCGCTGCGGCCCGAACTCGAGCCCGAAGATCGACTCAGTGGCCGCCCGGTACATCCACGCGGCCGAGCCGGTGTACCAACTCCACCCGCCCCGGCCCGCATAGGGTGGCGCGCCGTACACATCGCCAGCCATGGCATAGGGCTCTAAGCCATAGACAGGTCCTTGCACCGGGTCAGCACTCCGGTGGGCCGGGCTGAGGTCGCAAAAATAGCGGTAAGGCAAATCGCTCCCCGCCTCCCGGTGCAGCTGCGCCATCGCCATCAGCGCCCACACACCCGCATGGCTGTACTGCCCCCCGTTTTCGCGCACCCCGGGCGGGTAGCTCTGGATATAGCCCGCGCTGGGCACCTGATGCTGCAAGGGCGGAGCCAAGAGCTTGATCAAACCCAGCGCAGGGTCTGTCAACTCCTGGTGCGCAGCCTGCATGGCCTGTGCTGCGCGCTCCGGGGGCGCCGCTTGGCTGAGCACCGCCCAGGCTTGTGCAATCAGGTCGATCCGGCACTCCTGCAAGGTGTGGCTACCCAAAGGGCTGCCGTCGTCAAAAAAGGCGCGGGCATACCACTGGCCATCCCAAGCCGGGCCGGCCAACGCTGCGTGCCAGCCGTCGGCGGCCAGCTCCCAGCGCTGCGCACGCGCCTGCTCCTCCCTGGCCCTTGCCACAGGTGCCCAGTTGCGCACCAATTGCACCAAAAACCACGCCAACCACACCGACTCACCTTTGCCCAGTGGGCCGACGGCGTTCATGCCGTCGTTCCAGTCGCCGGTGCCTATCAATGGCAAACCATGGGCACCGACCTGAAGGCTGTGGTCGAGGGCACGGGCTGCGTGCTCGTACACCGTGGCGGTGTCTGCAGTGGCAGGTGGCGCAAAGTAAGCGTCTTCTTGCTCGGGCACCAGCAGCGGCCCCTCGAGAAATGGCACCTGCTCGTCCAACACGGTGTCATCACCCGTGGCCTGCACATAGCGGGTCAAGGCCTGCGGCAACCACAGCAGATCGTCTGACATGCGGGTGCGCACACCCGCCCCACCTGGGTCATGCCACCAGTGCTGTACATCCCCGGCTACAAATTGACGGGATGCACACAACTTGATGTGGGCCCGCAGAGTAGCAGGCTCTGTGTGCACCAGCGCCATCGCGTCTTGCAGTTGATCGCGAAAACCTGTCGCGCCGCCCGCTTGGTAAAAGCCGGCCTTGGCTGCCATGCGGCACGCGAGGGTCTGGTAAAGCAACCAGCGGTTCACCAGTGCATCCATCAGCGGGTCGGGCGTGGTGATCGTGATCTGGCCCAGGCGCCAATTCCAGTGGGCGGTGACCTCGTGGATGCGCTGTGCCGGCAACACCGTGAGCGCCTGACGCGCCAAAGCCAAAGCGGCATCGGCATCAGCGGCGTAACCCATCAAAAACACGTGACTGCGACTCTGGCCCGCTGGCACATCCAGAGGGATCGAGAATGCAGCACATGGGTCACTGCCTGACGCCTCGGGAGCGGTGGTGCCTTCGTCGCCGGCCATGAGGTCAGGCACCGAGAGCGCACCGGTGGAGTCAAAAAACTGCCGGCGGTCCGTGGTCCACTGCAAACGCCCCGCCTTGGAGCTGCTGTCATGCGGGGTCAAACACGCCCAAAAAGCCGTGCCCCCGCCCAATCCCGCCGCCTGCTCACGCTGGCTGCACATGAGCACCGCATCGGTGGCAGAAATGTGGGTTGTACTTGCGGTGGACATGCGATCGCGCAAGGCCGCACCCAGCACCCACTCCACCATCCCGGTGCAGCGCAGGCGCACGTCAGCCGCCCCCTGGTTGTGCACAAGCACTTGCACCTGTTTGAGTTGCCGGGCCACATCGACCAGCCACAGCACTTCCACCTCCAAGTAGCCCCGCCGGTGGCGAATCCGGGTCATGCCCTGGGTGTGGCTGACGGTGTATTCCACGCCGGGCAGTGCCCAGGCGTCCGGGCTCAAGGACCACACCGCCTTGGGTGATGCGTCCAGATCCTGCAGCCACAACCATTCGCCCGGCGGGTCCGCCACAGGGTCGTTGGACCACGGGGTCAGTTGGTTCAAGCGGCTGTTACCGGCCCATGTGAAGCCGCCACCCGCCTCGCTGAGCACAGTGCCAAAGGCGTCGTTGGCCAACACATTGACCCACGGCCGCAGGGGCCGCGACTCCCGGCTCACCAAAAAGCGGAACGCTTCACCGTGGGCGGCAAACGCCCCGGTAGACACGCGCACCGCTGCTGGCAAGGCACTAGCTGCGGCACCGGGCGCGCGCCTGGGGTGCGCAGCCCGATGTTGGGCATCGAGGTCATGGCTGGCAGACCACGCCTGCACATGGTGCAGCAAGGGCCGGCCATCCGCATCCAGAAACATGCGGGCCAGCGCATGCAGCGTGCTGCGCTCGTCATCACTGACCGCGTCATCCCGCAGCACCCACATGCCGATGCTGGTGTTTGCATCTTCTTTCGGGTGCTCTGAGTTCAAGCGGTCGCACAGCACCGTGAGCTCCCGTTGCAAAGACAGGTGGTAGGAGGCAGGCTCGGCATTCAAGACCACCAGGTCGCAGCCGAGTCCGGCCCAGGCCCACATACGCATGGTCTGGCTGAGCGCGCGCACTAGCCCCAGGCCTTGCAATACCGATATCGACACCAACAATATCGGCCGGTCGCCCGACAAGCCCATCCGCCACAGCAAGCGCTTGTCACACACCTTGCTCTGGATGGGTAATGCCGCCCTGCGCAGAGCGGAAGGCTTGCTCAGCACAAATAGCAACGCGGTAGTGATGCTCTGCATCGCAGTCAAGGTATCCGGGCTAATTTGTAGCGACCGCAAACGGATACCGGCCAAGGTGGACGACATCGACGATGCGCGCAGCACATGGCTGCTTTGCTGGTACTTGTCGATCAGGGCGTGCAAGAGTGCCGTGCCTGCCGCCGCCGCGCTTGCAAAGGTCAACTGTGCTTTGGCAAAAGGCGCCAGCCGGATCCGCACCGACAGCGCTGCCACCGGGTCCAAACCGCTGCTCCCCGGCCCTGCGCCCTGGAAATACGCCTCCCCATGGCGCATGCCCTGCGACCAGCCGCTGTCCCGACCCGGTTTGCAGTTGCGCCCCAACCAAACTTGCCGGTCCGCACAGGCCTGCACCGAGAGCACGGTGGCATCGGTGTGCGCCAAAAAATGCACCGCACACACCGCGGGCTCGGTGGGCACCCGTGGATTGCGCTGAAACAAAAGCGCACGTTGCGCCTCGAGCCATTCGCTGTGCACAAACAACTTGGAAAACGCCGGGTGCGCCTCATCGGCACCTTGGGCATTGAGCGCCACTTCCCAGCAGCAGCTCAGCTCCAGCTCCAGGACCTCATCCCCGGTGTTGTGCAGCTCCACTTGCCGGAACTCGATATCGTCTTCCGGGCTCACCCAGACCGTTATCCGGCTTTCCCAGCGCGGGGTGTTGCAATGAAAAATCGCCCGGTCCGGCTGAAAGCTGCAGCGGTAGTCGGCCGCAGGGTCCGGCGCCGGGCTGCGGGTGATGGAAAACCGGGGCAAGCCCGCACTCCCCAATTCGCGGCAAAACACAAAGTGACCAAAGGCGTCGCGCAGTGCGTCATCGCGAAAGCGGCTGATCGCGGTCGTGCCCCAATGGCTGGCGCCCGCCCCGTTGGCGCGCACCACCGTGCCGTAGCGGCCGTTGGATAACAGTTGACTCGGCTCCACCGCGTGCTGCCCCGGCACCAGCTGCCGCACCAGGCCCGGTGGGCGTGTTTGCAAGCGCTGCTCCACCACCGGCTGCGGCAGTCCGGTGGGTTTGCGTATCTCCTTGGGCACCCGCTCATGCAGCAAGCTGCTGACCGCCTCCATGTGCGGATCGGCCATCCCCCACCGTTTGACAATGTCGCGGTGCAACAGGTTGGTCAATGAGGCCAGCGCCATCCCCTGGTGGTGAGCCATGAAAGTACCTACCGGCGTGAAAAGCTCCACCCCGGTTTGCCGCACCGGCGTGTAGTCCAAGGCCTCCATAAAGCCCCACTCACGCCGCATCCCCAGGCCTTCAAGGCGCTGCAGGTTCGCGATGGCCGCATGCGGGCTCACCATCAAGGCCATCAAGGTGGCATAGGGCGCAACGACCAGTTCATCCAGTGGCGTTCTGCGCAGGGCCAGCGACGGCACCCCTTGCGGCGCATATTGGTAGGCCATGGAGCTATCTCGCCCGGCATAGGCGGACTCCGACACGCCCCAGGGCACGCCTTGCTGTTCGCCAAACGCCCGCTGTGCCCCTACCGCGTGTTCACAAGCACTTTGCAACAAGCTGCCCCGGGGCTCGTCGAGCATCAGGGACGGCATCAGGTACTCAAACATCGAGCCGGACCACGATTTAAGCCCCGGCTGCACGCCATAAAGGCAAACAATCCGCCCCAAGGCGCCCCAATGCGCGGCGTCTACATCGCCCTTGGCAATCGCCAGCAAGCTGGTCAGCCGGGATTCGGAGGCCAACAGGTCATAAAAGGAGTTGTCCAGCTCTTGCTCACGCACCCGGTAGCCGATATGAAACAGGCGCCTGCGGGTGCTATACAAAAACCGGTAGTCCGGTGCCAGCGCCAGGGCCTGCATGCGCCGGGCCAACACTTGGAGCTCGGCGCTTTGTGCATCACACGCCACCGACACACCGTCGCGCCCCTCAGTACAAAAATCAAGACAGGCTTGTGCGGTGGTGAGCAAGTGGCCGCTCAAGTTGCCGCTGTCTACGGTAGACACATAGGCGGGCAGCAGCACTGCCAAGGTCTGGGTGTCGTACCAGTTCAGAAAATGCCCCTCGTGCCGGGGTAACTTGTCCAGCGTGTCCAGCGTTGCTTTCAAGCGGGTAGCCAGATCTGCCATGCTGATCCAGCCCGCCTGTGCTGCGCAGGCGCAGCTCAACAGATACAGGCCGATATTGGTCGGCGAGGTGCGGTGGGCCAGCATTTCAAAAGGCAAGACCTGCAAGTTGTCGGGCGGCAAACAGTGGTCTTGCGCCGTCACACAGCGCTCAAAAAAGCGCCAGGTGTCTTGCGCCACACCTTGTAGGTAGGCCACTCCGGCGGCGTCCGGCATGTCGATGCGGCGGCTCCACTGGCTCTGGCAGGCCAGCCACAAGGCCAGCGGTGACAAAAACCACAAGACCGCCCACGCTGTAGCCCAAGCTGGCAGCGTGATCCATGGGGCCAAAGCCGCTGCACCCGCCAGTGTCAACACCACCAAACCAGCATGGGTTCGCAGCATGGCAGCCAGGCGTGTGCTGCTGCCGGCTTGCACGCTGGCGGCCGTGGTCCACTCCAGCAAACCACTCCTGCTGATGGCAAGGCGGTACAGCGAGCGCCAGACGGCGTCCACCGCCAACATACTCTGGCGCAGCAACTGCATGCATTGCCACACTCCTAACGCCAGCACCCGCGCAAAGTCGACGCCGGCACAGGCATAAAAGTAGCGCAGCTCTAAATTGGGTCGCCCCGGCACCAGCCCCGCCAGCGCCCCGATGAACGGACCCGCGGTATAGGCCAGCAAGACAAGTAGCAAGGCAAACACCGGCTCCAGTCCGATGCCGCTGACCGACATCAACAAGAGTGCCAGACAAGCCGGTGCCACCAGCGAGCGCCGCAGGTTGTCCAGCATCTTCCACAAGTTCAGGAATGAAATGCCGTACTGGCGATAACGCAGCATGAACGGAATCAACTGCCAGTCGCCCCGCGTCCAGCGGTGGATGCGGGCGTTGGCCGTTTCGGGGTGGTGCGGGCCGTCTTCCAGCACCGTTACATCGGTAACCGTGGCGCAGCGCACCAATGCGCCCTCCAGCAAGTCATGGCTCAACACCTGCCCATCGGGAAAGCGCCCGCTCAACACCTGGTGCACCGCCGCCACATTGAACAAGCCCTTGCCGGTAAAAGTGCCCTGCCCGAATACGTCCTGGTACACCTCAGAACTGGTGGCGCTGTAAGTGTCAATGCCGAACTGTCCGGCAAACAGCCAGTGATAGAAGGTGCGCGCATGTTCCCCCGGCAAAGGTGCCGAGACCCTAGGCTGCAACACGCCGTACCCCTTCACGATGGTGCGGGTCGCCGGGTCAAAGACCGGCTGATTGCTGGGGTGGGCCGCAATACCCACCAGCGAGCGGAGTCGTCCGGGCGGCAACTGGGTGTCCGCATCCAGCGTGACCACGTAGGGTGTACCGGGCACGACGTGGCTCAGGGTGCCTAAGTCGACAAAATCACCTTGGCCGGTTCCTGTCAGTCTGGCGACCAGGGCCTCCAGCTTGCCGCGCTTGCGCTCCCAACCGATCCAGGCGTTTTCAGACCGGCTGAAACGCCGCTCCCGGTGCAGCAGCGCAAAGCGCGGGGCCGCTAGAGCTTGCCCCGGTGCAGCGTCTGCTGCTGCTGGCACAGGGTAACGCTGGTTCAAGGCCTCGAGGCCGCGCACCGCATGGGCCAGCAACACCGGGTCGGTGGGCGTGGTCGGGGTGGCAGCGTCCAGATGGTCGGTCAACAACACAAACTGGGCCAGAGGCTCCGGATTGGCCAGGTAGTGCAAATGGAGCCTGCGGGCCAAGGCCTCAATGCCCGGCGCATCCACCAACATGCACGGGATCACCACCGCCACCCGGTGCTCAGCGGGCAGCCCCTCTTTGAATGCCAGTCGTGGCAGGCGCCGTGGCTCCAAGGACTCGCTGGCCAAGCGGTTGACCAAGGCCACCATCGCCTCGGAGGCCGGCACCATCACCAACAACCACAGCGCCACACGGAGCCAGGCAGAGTCGAGCGCGCGTGGGGCGCCGTGCCAGAGCACCAGCCACGCCATCAGCGCCGCAGTGGCCAAGCCAATGGCGCCCAGATAAAGGGGCAAGGCCCATACGCGGCGCACACGGGCCCCGTCAAACCGCAAGTGCGCGGGCAAGCCCAGTGCCACCCGCAAGGCACCGCCGCCCGCCCCGCCCAGCCAATACGCAGGGACCTGGGCCTCCATCTCGCTGACTGGCGCTTTTTCCATCAGGTCGAGCAGGGTCTCGGTCACATGGGCCTCGGGCTTGCCGCTGCGCTTGGCCAGCTGCTCAATGCCGTGCAATGTGGTCTCACGGGTCATGGAGTGCTCTGCCTGGAACACCGCATTGCCCAGCAGCAGGCGGGTACACACATTGGTGCGCATCACCACTTCCGGCCAATCGGCATCCCCGATCGTGCGCAGCGAGGTCACCGAGTTGCTCACACTCAGGTTGTCGGCAGCTTGCTCTGCGCGCTGCTGCAGCAGCACCGCGGGCAAGAGGGGCAACATGGTTTGCAGCCAGGTTTTGACCATCACCCGGCTGTCCGGCAGAGTGGTTTGCAGGCGCCGGCTCATTTGCGCCAAGAACACGCCCTCCACACCCCGTAGCCGCATGCGGGCTGCCAACTCCCCCAAGAGGCTGATGCTGTAGTGCTCCAGGTCATCACAGCAGCGGTTGGCCAACTCGCGTGCGGCCTTGTTGGCCGCCACCCGATCTGCCAAGCGCCGCAGGTTCTCCATCAGCACCACGCGCAAGGTGGTGGGCAATGCCCACAGCTCGCTCAAGCGCAGCTCGCAGCTCTGCTGATAGGCGTTGAGAAAATGCACCAGCAAAGACTCATCGAACGCGCCATCGGTGTGCGCCACAAACGCCCAGGCCACGCCGTAGACCCGCGGCAAGCCCGCCAGAGGTGGCTGCACCAGTACCGGCAGGCCCTTGAAATAGTTGGACGGCAGGCCCTCATCGACTTCTTTGAACTGCGCCTCCAGCAAATGGAAGTTCTCCAACAGCCATTCGGCAGCCGGGCTGATGTCATACCCGGTGCGCGCTTGGCTTCCGATATACGCATTCACGCTGCGCAAGCGTTGGATGTTGTCTTGCAAGCGGGGGGTAAAACTCTCCCGGTGGCTGCGCTCCCTGACGACCTTGTGGGTCAGCCCGAGGCTGATGCCGTGCCGCTCAAAGCGCTCCATCCCGAACACCTCGGACCGGATCGGCGCGTCCAGCGGGCCGGCGTCCAAGCCGAGCGCAGACCACAGGCCATCCGGTACCTGATCCAGTATCTCGTTCCAACGGGCCGGCGGCATGCCCTACGCCGCCAGGGCGAAACCCGCCCCGAGCACCAACACCGCGACCACCACAAATGTCATCAGGCGCACGCGCACCATGCCACCAGCCCAGCCCGCAGCGCGGTGCAAGCGTTCGGTATGGCTCACCCGGCCACTGCAATGTTGCACATGGGAGGACAGGCTCCAAAGGTCAAAAGACGAGGTTTCTGCCGCATCCGGGTAGGCAGCAGTGCTCCAGCGCGCCAAACACTGCGAAATGGGACACGGTAAATCAGTCGAATGGGTCATACGGGTACTCCTTGGGATGGGCGATGCCAACAGCAGCAGCGGGGCAATCTGAGAGCGCTTGCTCGCCCCGTGCACAGGGAGCCCATGCTGCGCTTGGCAGCCCGCAAGGTCTGTTCGGAAGCGAACGGTTTGCCATCGCCCGGCCTCCGCAAAGGTGCGCTATCGCACAGACCAATGAACACAGAGGCATACACTGATCTGCAGCACGGGCCATCGATCTGGTGAGTCTGGCCGACAGGGAAAACACAACAGAGGTATTTATGCCCGCCAACACCGACTCGCGCCGCAACCAGTTGATTGCCTCTTTACCGGATGCCGAATGGGTCCGATGGCAGCCCCACCTGGAGCTTGTGGAGCTTCCCTTGGGCAAGGTTCTTTATGAGTCGGGCGCCGTCCAGCGCCATGTGTACTTTCCGACCAGCGCCATCGTCTCGCTGTTGTATGTGCTCGAAAACGGTGCCTCGGCTGAGATCGCTGTTGTGGGACTCGAGGGAGTGGTGGGTGTCTCGCTTTTCATGGGCGGTGGCTCGACCCCCAGCCGGGCCGTGGTGCAAAGCGCCGGGCAAGGCTTCCGGCTGAGCTCGCAGATGATGAAAGAAGAGTTCAACCGCTCTGGCCCTGTGATGCACCTGATGCTGCGCTACACCCAGGCGCTCATCACCCAAATGGCCCAAACAGCGGTCTGTAACCGGCACCACTCTCTCGACCAGCAACTCTGCCGCTGGCTGCTCTTGAGCCTGGACCGCTTGCGCGGCAACGAGCTGATCATGACCCAGGAGCTCATCGCCAACATGCTCGGCGTGCGGCGAGAGGGGGTCACCGAGGCCGCGCTCAAGCTGCAGCGCGCCGGCCTTATCAGCTATGCCCGCGGGCACATCAGCGTGCAGGACCGCCCCGGCCTAGAAAAGCGGACCTGCGAATGCTACGAGGTGGTCAAAAAGGAATACGACCGGCTCTTGCCGGCGACCGTGGCGGTTTAAAGGTCCCCCTGCACCGGCCGGTGAAAGATGGCCTCGTAAATCGAAGAGTCTCGGGCGTAACACAGGCACGAGACGGCTTTGAGGCCGCGGCGATCCACTACCGTCAATATGCCGCGGTGGTAGTGGATCAGCCCTTGTGCCTGCAGCTCGCTGGCCGCGTTGGTGACACTAACCCGGCGCACCCCGAGCATCGTGGATAAAAACTCCTGGGTCATCGGGAAGGTGTTCGCCGGTGAGCGGTCCTGGCACATCAGCAGCCACCGGGCGAGCCGGGGCAACACCTCATGGAAGCGGATGCACGCACTCGCCTGCGACAGCTGGGCCTGCACCACATAGGCGTAAGAGAACAACACCTTGCGCAGGCCGACGGAGTCCGCCAGTACCGCCCTGAATGCCCGGCCATCCACACGCCAGGCCCACCCGCCCTCTTGCACCAGCGCCTTCACCACCGCCACAGGCACGCCTTGGGCAACCCCAAGGCCCAACATGCCCTCGGGCCCGACCATGCCGACCTCCACCACATGCGCATCACCCGCATCGGCCAGCAGCGACACATAGCCCTCTAGGGGAAAGTACACATGGGCCTGGTGCCCGCCGGGCGTCCACAGCACGTCCTTGAATGCGAGCGGCACGCAGGTACCCGCCACCCTGATTTTTCGCTGGTCTATTTGCGACAAACTGGCGAGTAGGCGGTTGCGTTGCATCGGGGGACCTTGCTTCAAAAACTGCAGGCTAACCCCCGCTCGACACCGGGTCTGTACGGTGGGCGCAGGTGCTTGTTCGGTCGCGCACAGACCCTGCAGGCACCAGGGTTTACAACCCCTTACATCCCCACCACAAGGAGTGCGCCATGACTTGCATCACTACCAGCAAACGGCACCGTCAACCGGTGTTTGACACCGACCCGGACCGCCAAACGAGCGTCTTTCCTGAAGGCACTGCAAGCACCAGCGCGCGCCCCGCCCGCAAAGCCACACTGACCCTGCACCTCAGCCACCGCGCACCTGCGGAAGATGCAAATCAGGCAGCAGCCCAAGGGCCCACCCAGCTCTCGCTGTTAGACACGGAATCCACGGTATGAGCGCCCGCCCCAACCCGGCCAACTTCAAGTTGCATGTGCCGGACGGCGCATTCAGCAACGGCCACCATGCAGAGCCTTCTGCCCTTGAGGGTGCGCTGCTCTCCAACGCGCAACTGCGTGAGCAAGTCACCCAGCTGCGCAATGCCCTGGTCAGAACCCAGCGTGACCTTGCAGGCACCCGTGCGGGCGAGCGCAGCGCGCGTCACCTTGCGCGGCACGATGGCCTGACCCGGCTACCGAACCGGGCGTACTTTGAGGCGTGCCTGCAAGAGTCGCTCAACGAGCAATTGGCCCACCAGCGCGGCCTGGCCTTGTTCTTTCTGGATCTCGACGATTTCAAGCACATCAACGACACCCATGGCCATGCGATGGGCGACAACCTGCTGCAAATTGTGGCGGCGCGCCTCAACCAGTCGGTGCGCAAAGAAGACATGGTGTGCCGCTTGGGCGGAGACGAGTTTGCCTGTTTGTTGCGCGGCTCAAACCAGGTCCGGCAACTGATGCAGTTGGCCGCCAAATTGTTTGACTCGGTTGCGGCACCCTGCCAGTTACAGGCCTGTGAACTGACGGTGCGGCCGAGTATTGGGATTGCGATTTGCCCACCGTGCGACATCACTGGCAGCGAGCTGCTGGCCCGCGCGGATGCCGCCATGTACCGCGCCAAGCGGGAACAAACGGGTTATGCCTTCTTTGAGGCTCCAGCCTGAGGCGTGCGCCCCGGCTGCCGGGGGTTGCGCGGCTGCATGGCCGCCAACACGGCACCACCCACCATGCGACACACCGATTGCGCGACCGCCACCTTCACAGCCGTGCTCGGCTGGAACCAGCGCCATGGCTTGACCGACGCCACCACCACGACCCCGGCGACCACCATCAGTACCATTGCCAAAGGGTAATGTTGCGCCAGTTCCCTGGCAGCCTGGCGCGCCATGACCAGCTCGGGCCAAGTATCCGCTCTTAACACCTGTTGCATGATGAGGCGGCTCGCCTCCAGGCGCTGCGCGGGTGTGGCAACTGCGGTGCTGGCGATCGTCATAACCCGCCCGGCGACAACATGTTGCGGTCAGCCTCCCATTGCACCCGCATTTCATCGAGGCCCGGAGCAGCAGGCCCCCGCACCACAGCCCATCCGCACAACAGCGCACCCAACAATGCGACGGAGGGCACCACTATCAACACTGCCCACCCCACAGGCAACACGCTGGCCAACATCACCGCCACCCCTGCGAGGGTGAGACCTACAAACGCCAGCAACACTGCGCCAACCAACCACAAGCCTTTGACAAGCCAAAAAGCCGCCCATGTGGTGCTTTCATCGCGCAACAGGTCGGCATAGGCTTGGGCATGTTCCAGCAACAAATCCGGACGCTGTTGTAACAGCGCCCAGACTGCACCAGCCGCACGGGTAGTTTGTGCGGCCATAGTTCAATGGCTGTGGTGTGAACGACCACGCAACATCAGGCCCACCACGCCCATGAGCACGGCGCCGGCTGCGGCTGCCATCAGCAGCGACTTGAGCGGCTCTTCACGCACATAGGTGTTAACTTGCGCTTGCGTGCGCTCTGCACCTTCTTGAAGAAAGGTACGGTTTTCGCGCAAGGCATCGGCGCCGCGTTGCAACAAGCCATCGGCTTGCTGGGCGGCGTGGTTGAGCACGGGCATGACATCTGACTCGAGGGGGCCGTTGGCGTTGGAAAGCGGATTGGAATAGCTCATGGGAATGTCCTTCTCAGTGGTATCGATGAAGAGAGGCGGCAGATGCCGTCTCACGGTTTGGTGACCTCGTGGCCGATCACGCCGCCGACGGCTGCGCCGCCCAGGGTGCCCAAAGTGCCGCCCCCCAGGACCGCACCGCCCACGGCGCCTACACCAGCACCGATGGCGGTGCCTTTTTCTTGCGATGACATGCCTGCACAGCCGGCCAGGCTGGCCAGGGTGACTGCATAAATGGCCGCAAAGGCCTTGGATTTTTGGAGTTGCATAGTGCTTCCTGGTTGGCGTCACAAAAATCGGGACGCAACTCCAGAGAAGGCACTGCGTCACGCTTCTTCCCTCTTGCACCTGCGTTGTCAGGGGCGAGAGATCCGATGCATGAAGCTTAGGCAGCAGGGGCGCTGCGGTCTGTCTGCTATGGCACGGAAGTGCGGCGGCCCACCCCCAGCGCAGCACCCACGCTCAGCAGTAGCACCAGCGCCGCACCGAGCAAGGTAGCGCCATACCAGCCCCGGTCCATGAACGCCCCGAACACCAAAGGCGAGATGGCAAAACCCGTGTCGAGGCCCGAGTACACCAAGCCATACACCCGGCCGGTTGCCCCCTTGGGGGTGGCTTTTTTGATCATCATGTCGCGCGAGGGGCCGCCGATACCCACTGCAAAACCCGTGATCGCCAACACCACCATGGTGCCGGTGGCGCCCAGCCAACCGGTGCCGCACAGCGCAAGCAAAACCGCACCCGCTGCCATGGCCATGGCGACCACGCGGTCTGAGTGCTTGGACTTGGCCGCAACAAAACCGCCGATAAACATGCCCACCGCTCCAAACAGCATGTACGACGAGATGGTGTAAGTAGCCGCCTCAAAGCTGACCCCGTGCATCGCCTTCAGGATGGAGACCGCATAACTCTGCACAACGGCCAGCGTCATGGTCGAGAGCAAAAAGAAGCCAAAACACCACCACACCACCGGCAGTTTCATGAACGCCATGTCGTGCTCTGCCTTGGGGCCACCGGCCACGGGGGCGACTTTTCGGGCCACTGTGGTGTGCAGGTGCTGCCGCTGGCTCGCGAGCACGCCAATCACCACCACAAACAGCAAAGCCGCGGCCAGATACGTTTGGCGCCAGCCGATGACAGCACCCAGGCTGGCAAAAAACACTGGCGCCAGTGCCCAGCCCAAATTGCCACTCAGCCCGTGGGCGCTGAAGGCGTAGCCCAGCCGCGGTGCAGACACCCGCTGGTTCAGAATGGTGAAGTCCACCGGATGGAACGTGGCATTGCCCAAGCCCGCCAACACTGCCACCAGCATCAGGCCGGCATAGCTGCTCGCAAACGAGGCCAGCACACAGGCCACCACAAACAGGCTCAGCGCCATGAACAGCAGCGGCCGTGCCCCGAAACGGTCCACCACGAACCCGGCGCACGCCTGCCCCACGCCAGACACCACAAAAAACGCCGTCATCAGCAAACCCAGCTGCGAGTAATTGAGGCCGAACTCCTGCATAAACACCGGGAACAGCAGCGGCAGTATCAAGTGCCCGAAGTGCGAGCTGCCGTGGGCCAGGCCGATCAGGCCGATCACGGTGGCGTCTTGTTTGAAAGGGGCCGCAACGGCGGCGGCAGGCATGGTGGCAGTAGTCATGCACTCATCCTACGACTGGGCAGGTTTTCTGAAATGCGACAAAAAGACAATAATCATCGAAAACCCGCCAAACCTTCCCCACTGGACAAGTCCGCCCCAAACACCCATGACCCGCGCCACCAAACCCGCCCGCCTGCACCCGGTGCAGAGCGACACCTCGCCCCACCGCCCGCCCACCGCCCAGCGCCCGGTGCGCAGCCGCGGCCGTGCGCTGGCCATGAACGCGCACATCGAGCCGCATCAACACGCGTGGTCGCAGTTCACCTACTGCGCCAGTGGCCTGATGCAGGTCACCGTGACCCAAGGCGCGTGCGAAACCACCTTCATCGTGCCGCCCAGCCGCGCGGTGTGGATTCCGCCCCAAGTGCAGCACACCGTGGTGGTGCTGGAGAGCGCCAAACTGCGCACCGTAGACATCGCCCCCGCCGCCCTGCCCGCCAGCTGGGCGGACTGCCGGGTACTGGTGGTCAGCCCGCTGCTGCGCGAGCTGATAGGCGCGCTGCAGGGCAGCGAACCCGGCCCGCGCGAAAACGCTGTGATGGCCCTGGCGCTGGACGAGATTCAACACGCCGACACCCAGGCACTTGGCGTGCCCATGCCGCACCCGGTGCTGGGTGACAAGCGCCTGCGCGCCCTGTGCGAAGCCGTGCTGCGCGACCCGGCCGAGAAAAACCAGCTGCGCGAATGGGTGGCCGAGGTGGGCGCCAGTGAGCGCACCGTGGCCCGCTTGTTCCGCGACGAGCTGGGCACCAGCTACCAGCAATGGCGCACCCAGGCGGTGCTGGCCCACGCCCTGCCCCAGCTCGCCCGTGGCGTGCCGATTGCCCAAGTGGCAGCCGCCAGCGGCTACGCCAGCGACAGCGCGTTCTCGGCCATGTTCAAGCAGGCCATGGGCAAGGCGCCGAGTTACTTCCAAAGTAAAACGCTATCAAAATAATAGCTATAGGCGCAATATCTATGTGGGCTAGCGGCAGATTTAGTTCAAAAAAGCGCCCCAAAGTGCAAATTAGCGCGCCGATGCGGGCAAACCAAAAATCCGGTCAAACGCCCAGGTGAATCCGACGGTGTAGAAAAAGAAAAACGCCAGCAGCCCCAAGTCCGCCACAAAGGCAGCCCAGAGCGAAATATCCAGCCAATACGCCATCACCGGCATGAGGATGATGGCCAAGCCCCCCTCGAAGCCCAGGCCGTGCACCAACCGGCGTTTGGGTGAGCGACCCCGCACGGTCTGGCGCGCTTCCCAGCGCTCAAACAGCGCGTTGAACACATAGTTCCAGACGAGGGCAATGCTCGACATCACCGCCGCCAGCACAAAAGCAGATCCCGGCGGATGAGAAAACGCCAGCGCCAACGTAGGCGTGACCACGGCAATGGCTATGCCCTCGTACAGGCAAGCTTGAAGAATTCGACGTTGGAATGGAGACATGGCGGCATGGTAACGGCAGCCCCGGGGGCAAGCTAACATCCCCCGCATGGGAGAACACAACACCAACCACGCCGCAGCTGAAGCGTTCATCGCCCGCTGGACCGGCAAAACCGCCTCTGAGCTATCCACCGCGCAGAGCTTCGTCATCGAGCTGTGCGCCTTGCTCGGTGTGGCCCCGCCCACGCATGAGCTGGACTACATGTTTGAGCGGCCTATCACCTTCAGCCATGGCGACGGCAGCACAAGCGCAGGCCGCATCGACTGCTATTTGCGCGGCCACTTTGTGCTGGAGGCCAAAAAGGTCAAAGCCGGCCCTGCCACCAAAGGGTTTGACGACGCGCTCTTGCGCGCCCGCGCCCAGGCCGAGGGCTACGCCCGCGCCCTGCCCGCCGCCGAAGGGCGCCCGCCTTTTGTGCTGGTGGTGGATGTGGGCAACGTCATCGAGCTGTATTCGGAGTTCAGCCGCAGCGGCGCCACCTACACGCCATTCCCCGACCCGCGCAGCCACCGGATCAAGCTTGCCGATTTGGCCAAGCCAGCGGTGCAAGCCACCCTGCGCAGCATTTGGACGGAGCCGCTTTCCCTAGACCCCTCTCGAATTAGCGCTCGGGTTACGCGCAAAGTGGCAGCCGAGTTAGCGGACCTTGCCAAGAGCTTGGAAGCCGCAGGCCATGCACCGCAAACCGTGGCGGCGTTCCTCACACGCTGCCTGTTCAGCATGTTTGCTGAAGATGTCGGCCTACTGCCCCAAGCCAACCCCACCACCGGGGCTGAATCGCAAGGCAGCTTTGTTCACCTATTGCGCCAATACCGCGAGCAACCTGCCACATTGGTGCAAATGTTGAAGGTGTTCTGGCAGGCCATGGACGCCGGAGGCTTCAACGCGGCAATTGCACAAAACGTACTGCGCTTCAACGGCAAACTCTTCAAAGGCGCGGGAACTGATGGCTACGTTCTGCCGCTCAGCACCACACAAATCGACGGACTGCTACGCGCTGCCAGTGCCAACTGGCAAGAGGTGGAGCCCGCGATCTTCGGGACCTTGCTAGAGCGCGCCCTGGATCCCACCGAGCGCCACGCCTTGGGTGCCCACTACACGCCCCGCGCCTATGTGGAGCGGCTGGTCCTGCCCACCGTGGTAGAGCCTATGCGCGCAGACTGGGCCAACGCGCAAGCTGCCGCAATGGTGCTCACTCGTGAGGCTGAGGAACTAGACGGCAAAAAGCGCGATGCCAAGCTCGAAGAAGCCCGCGCTGAGCTGCGCCGCTTCCACCACTATCTTTGCACCATCCGAGTGCTGGACCCGGCCTGCGGCAGCGGTAACTTTCTGTATGTCACGCTGGAGCACCTTAAGCGCCTGGAGGGCGAAGTGATGAACCAGCTTGAAGCGCTGGGCGAAACGCAGGACCGCCTGGGCTTAGAGGGCGAAACCGTCACCCTGCAGCAGTTGCGTGGCATAGAACTTAACCAGCGCGCCGCCGCCCTGGCCGAACTGGTGTTGTGGATCGGCTGGCTCCAGTGGCATGTGCGCACCCGCGGCCTTGGCAGCGTGGCCGAACCGGTGGTACATGACTACGGCAATATCGAAAATCGCGATGCCGTGCTCGGCTACGACCGCGCCGAACCCGCTCTGGATGCGGACGGCAACACCATTACCCGCTGGGACGGCAACACGTTCAAGAAACACCCTGTCACCGGGGAGGATGTGCCTGACGAAGCTGCACAAGTGGCTCAGTGGGCCTACACGAATCCGCGAATGGCCGAATGGCCAGAGGCTGATTTCATCGTGGGAAATCCGCCGTTCATTGGCAAGCTGAAGATGCGCGAAGCACTGGGCGATGGCTATGTCGTTTCATTGCGCGACGTTTACGTGGATGTGCCAGATAGTGCCGACTTCGTCATGTACTGGTGGCACAAGGCTGCGAACCTTGTTGCCTCTGATCGAGCCCGACAATTCGGGCTGATCACCACAAACAGCTTGACCATGACCTACAACCGTCGATTGGTCGAAGCGCATCTGCTCGCCAAGAGTCCAATTTCTCTGCGATTCGCGATCCCCGATCACCCGTGGGTGGATAGCGCTCAAGGTGCAGCTGTTCGCATTGCAATGACAGTGGGTGCCGCAGGCGCAGATGATGGTGCTTTGTTCAGCGTTGTTGCGGAGCGAGAGGGCGAGGTTGATGCACTTGATGTCGAGTTGTCATCGCAGGTAGGCGTCATTCACGCAAACCTCAAGGTCGGAGCCAACGTTACCAAGGTACAGCGACTACGGGCCAACACTGAGATCTCTGCGATGGGAATGATTCTGGTGGGTTCCGGTTTCATCGTTGAACCAGGCGATCCACTCTTGGTGTTGGAGCCTGAACGGATCAAACCGTACCTGAACGGCAAAGACCTGACCCAGAGGTCACGAGGTGTCTACGTGATCGACATGTACGGGCTCAGCGCGGACGAGGTACGCAACAGATACCCAGCGTGCTATCAGCGACTGTATGAGCGCGTCAAACCAGAACGCGATGTCAGCAATGACAAAACGCTCCGCGAGCAGTGGTGGCTCTTTCGAAGAACCAACATCCAGCTCCGCAGCGCGATTGCTGGACTGAATCGGTACATCGGAACGACGGAGACAGCCAAGCACCGCCTGTTCAGTTTCATCCCTGGCACGGTAACGCCTGATCAAAAGATTCGCGTCATCGGTAGCGACGATGCGTTGCTACTTGGGGTCGTGAGCAGCACTCTTCATGTTGATTGGTCATTAGCGGTTGGCGGGACGCTCGAAGATCGACCGGTTTACAACAACACCACTTGCTTCGAGCCCTTCCCCTTCCCCAGCGACGACACTGGCCTCACGCCCGCGCTGGCCGAGCGCATCCGCCAGCTGGCCGAGCAGCTGGACGCGCACCGCAAGGCGCGGCAGGCGGCGCACGAGGCGGTGACGCTGACGGGCCTGTACAACGTGCTGGACAAGCTGCGCCGCGGTGAAGCGCTCAATGCCAAAGACAAACAGCTGCACGAACAGGGCCTGGTGAGCGTGCTGCAGAGCCTGCACGACGAGCTGGACGCAGCAGTCTTGGCAGCCTACGGCTGGAGTGACCTGGGCGCTGTACCGTGGGCCGACGAGGCCGCCCACGCCGCATGGACAGAGACATTGCTCACTCGCCTGGTCGCCCTGAACGCAAAGCGCGCTGCGGAAGAGGCTACTGGCACCGTGCGCTGGCTGCGCCCAGAATTTCAAGACCCCGCGCTGCGCGCTGCCGCAGCAGCACAAACTGACAGCGAAGCTAATGCGCTACAAAAAGGTGAGCTGCTCGCGCACATTCCACGAGCGCTACAGCCCGATTTGGCTATGGAAATGCCCCTACCAGCCCCTGCACCGGCCACCGACGCCGCACCTGCTGCCCCCGCAAGCAGCACCGACGCCCAGGCCTGGCCCGCCGCCCTACCCGATCAGGTGCGTGCCGTGGCCGCCGTGCTGGCCGCCAGCCCCACCGCCATGCCGCTGCCCGCCATCGAAGCCCGCTTCAAAGGCCGCGGTCCTTGGAAGAAAGGCCTGCCCCGCATTCTGGAAACCTTGGAAGCTCTGGGCCGCGCCCGGCGCGAGAGTTCGGACTGGCGGGCGTAATCGTCCCAGGCGCAAGCAATGACCGCAATCACCCCCCCTCTGCCGCCTCTTTATGACAAGCAGCCTTCTGCGGCTGCGGACGGCGTATCTATCGGGGGCAAAGCGCCTGACCAACACCAAGAAGACACCGAGCAAGGCCAAGCGCGGTTCGGTGGTTTTTGGCGCCAGCCCCAATACGAAGCTGCCTATGTGCAAGCGGCCAGGGTATTGGTAGCGCATGGGCAAGTCAGCGGCACCTTGGACGAGATTGCACTACCAGCCCTGTTTCTGCAACGGCACGCTTTGGAGCTGCGCTTGAAGGTGCTGCTGGGGATGGTTTTTGACATTGGCAAATTGAAATGCGGTGTACATCCGACCAAGGACCAGAAAAAACTACTGGACACAAACCATTGGATTGAAAAGCTACTTAAGCAACTGGAGTGCTCTTGCGCCGAATTTGACCTGCCGCCCCCGCCGCACCAGCTAATTGAATTCTGCAAAGCTCTCGCCGCCATAGAGACAGACCCCTTTATGGCCCGCTACCCCGACTTCCAGCAAGCGGGAAAGGCTACTCACCGCTTTGTCGATGAAGTGGTCATTCCCATCGCGAAGCTACAAGCGCAGCTGGAGAAAACTGTGTCAGCGACCAGCTACATGCATGACGGTGAGGGAGATGCGCCGTATGGCGAGGTGCTCCATGCGATTTGGCACACCTATTTCAGTCATGCAGAGCATGAGGCCGACAGCGTTGACGGTACGCCCGCCGCCAACTAGCAGTCTCAGCGGTCCACCTTTGCTACCAAAACAGTAGCTGCTTGCGCATGATGTATGTGGGCTAGCTGCCCATTTAGACTAAAAATAAGCCAAATTTTCTTGCTGCCTGTAACGATGCTCACGATGCATCGTGAATAAGAGGCTGCCACTTATTGCCACTTGAATCGCTAATGGCAAGCCGCTTAACGGCGGCGAATGTTTTACGGGGCAGCGTTCTTCTTGGCAATTTCATTGCCAACGTAGCCGCCACCGACTGCACCGGCGATAGTGGCAAGGGTTTTGCCATCGCCGCTGCCGAACTGGTTGCCGACCAGGCCACCCACAACCGCACCAATACCGATTCCTACCGCGCTGTTTTTCTCGGCCGCAGGAGCGGGAGTCGCAGCAGCTTGTGCGGGGGGCGTGGAGTTCGATGCCACTTGCCCAGAGGTTTTGGGGGTAGCAGGCTTTTGGCTCACAACTTTGGGCGCAGGCGCTTTTGCAGCCTGTGCTGACACATTGGCCGGCGTGCTGGCGGTCAGGCTCGCGGGAGCAGTGGCACTGGAGTTAGGGAGCAGGCCTGTAAGCGCAGCCGCGCCCAAAAGGCTCACGACGATGACGGAGCCTGCAGCGATCGCAATCACTGGATGCAAGCGCCACGCGCTGGGTTGCTGGAGAGTGTTGGGGTATGTGTTCATCGGGTGTCCTTATGTGGTGACTTGATACACCGCCAGTGTGGCGGCGCCCTGCTTTTCTCACCAGAGGACCTGATCCCGAATCGGCGTAGGAAGCCGCCTACAAAAAGCGCGCGTTACCAGCCCCAGATCCCGAGCTCACTTCTCAGAAGCTACGGGGCTTTAGCGCGCTCGCCTCAAGCAGTAACCTGCACACCCTTCCAGAACGCCACACGGTCGCGCACCATGGCGGCTTCGGGTTTGGGGTCGGCGTAATACCAAACGGCGTCGATGTTCATTTCGCCGTTCACCATCAGCGAGTAGTAGCTGGCTTGGCCTTTCCAGGCGCAGCTGGTTTTGTGGTTGCTGAACTGCACATAGTCGCGGTTCAGGCTGCTGGCGGGAAAGTAATGGTTGCCTTCTACGAGCACGGTGTCGTCGCTCTGGGCAATCACGGTGCCGTTCCAAATGGCTTTCATGGCGATTTCCTTGGGGTGTTGAGGGTGCCATTGCAACACAGCTGCCTGTGCTGCGGGCCAACCGGGGGCAATCGGTTTCGCTTATCCTGTGGCCTCACTTTAAAGGCTCGCCCCATGCTACCCACCACCCCTTTTATGCGCCGTCACCTTCTTGTATTGGCCACCGGCCTGCTAGCCAGCTTTGCCAGCCATGCCCAAAGCCCGGTGCGTGTGGGCTCCAAGATCGATACCGAAGGCAAGCTGCTCGGCAACATCGTGGTGCTGGCGCTGGAGGCCAATGGCATCAAAACAGAAAACAAGGTGGCCCTGGGCAACACCAAGGTAGTGCGCACTGCCCTGCTGGCCGGTGAGATTGACCTGTACCCCGAGTACACCGGCAACGGCGCCTTCATGCTGGGTGACGAAAGCAACAAGGCCTGGAAAGACCTGCGCGCCGGCTACGAGCTAGCCAAAAAGATGGACCTTGAGAAAAACAAGGTCGTCTGGCTGGAGCCGGCCAATGCCAACAACACCTGGGCGATTGCAGTTCGCCGCGATGTCGCTGTAGCCAACAAGCTGCGCACCCTGGACGACATGGGCCAATACATCGCCAAGGGCGGCGCCTTTAAGCTGGCTGCCTCGGCCGAGTTCATGGAGCGTGCTGACGCCATGCCTGCCTTCCAGGCCGCCTACGGCTTCAAACTGCGCGCGGACCAAGCGCTGGTGCTGGCAGGTGGCGACACCGCAGCCACCATCAAGGCCGCGGCCGAAAAAACATCGGGCGTGAACGCCGCCATGGCCTACGGCACCGACGGCCCCGTGGCGGCCTTGGGTCTGGTCGTGATGGACGACCCCAAGGGCGTGCAACCGGTGTATGCCCCGGCGCCGCTGGTGCGTGAAGAGGTGCTCAAGCGCTACCCCGCCATTGCCACCGTGTTGGCACCCATCTTCAAATCACTGGATGGCCCCACCCTGCAAATGCTGAATGCACGCATTCAACTTGAGGGCCAAGACCCGCGCAAAGTGGCCACGACTTACCTGCAAAGCAAGGGCTTTCTGAAATAAGCGCCGCCGTGATGGACGCGCGCCCCCAGCGCTGGAACCCGGTGCTGGCGCTGTGTATGGCGCTCGCGCTTGGGGCCGCATGGGGCCTGCCCTTTGTGCGGGTCGCACCGAACCGGCTGCTGTCTGGCGAGCCGGTTTTTTTATGGCAATGGCTGCCGGGCACCAGTGCGTGGATGGCTACTGCTCTGGCGCTCGGGCTAGGCGTGTTGTGCCTAGCGCTTGTGCAAGCCCACCGCCGGGCCGTGCAGGCCTCAGCGGCGCTGGTGATGTCGGCAGGCTTGGCCGCACTGTGGCTGGCGGCTGGCCACCACGCCAGCAGCGTCAGCCTAGCTAGCCAGGCAGACAACCCGCTGGCCCGCACTTCTTTGGGTGCCGGTTTTTGGACGCTGGCGGCGCTCGCCTGGATGGCGGCACTCGACGCAGTCGCCCGCATGCAGCTGACAACCCTGCCACGCTTGCTGCTGCAAAGTGCCTTGTTCGCGCCCCTTTTGCTGTCCTTGAGTGCGGGGCAGGACTTGTCCATCGCTAAGGAGTACGCCAACCACAGTGATGTGTTCGGCCCCGCCATCCTGCGCCATTTGCAGATCGTGCTACTGGCTATTGCGCCAGCGGTAGCCATCGGCGTGCCGCTGGCCTGGCGCATGACCCGTGCGCCGCGCCTGCGCAAGACGCTGTTGCCGGTGCTGAATGTGATTCAAACCATCCCGTCCATCGCCCTGTTCGGCTTGTTGATGGCGCCGCTGGCGTGGCTGGCCGCCCAAGCCCCTGCGCTGGCCCGGCTGGGCATTAGCGGTGTGGGCCTGGCGCCTGCGGTGCTGGCGCTGCTGCTGTATGCGTTGCTGCCCATCGTGCGCTCGGCCTTGGCCGGGCTGGAGCAGGTGCCGGAGGCTACTGTCACCGCGGCGCGCGCCATGGGCATGACACCGCGGCAAGTGCTCTGGCATGTGGAGCTGCCGCTGGCCTTGCCGGTGCTACTGATCGGTCTGCGCACGGCAGTCGTGCAAACCACGGGCCTGGCTGCAGTGACCGCACTGGTGGGTGCGGGTGGATTGGGCAGCATCATGTTTGACGGCTTGTTCAGCGCGGCCAACGAGCTGGTGATGCTGGGTGTGATTCCCATCGTGCTGCTGGCATTGCTGGTAGACCATTTTTTCAAGGCGCTCGGCACCTTGCTGGAGACGCCCGCCGCATGATTACTTTTGACCACACCTGCAAGTCTTACGACGGCACACCGGCCATCACCGACCTGAACCTGCACATCGCCCAAGGCGAACTGGTAGTGCTGCTAGGGCCCTCGGGCTCCGGCAAATCGACTGCGCTGAAGATGATCAACCGCATGGTCGACCACGATGGCGGCCGCATCCTGCTGGGCGGCGAAGAAATTTACAGCTTCAATGTGCAGGACTTGCGCCGCCGCATGGGCTACACCATTCAGTCGGTGGGCCTGTTCCCGCACTGGACGGTGGCGCGCAACATTGCCACCGTGCCCACGCTGCTGGGCTGGGATGCCGCCCGCGTGCAAGCCCGGGTCACCGAACTGCTGCAACTGCTGGACTTGGCCCCCGAGCAATACGCGAGCCGCTACCCGCACCAGCTCTCGGGCGGGCAACAGCAGCGGGTGGGCGTGGCGCGCGCGCTGGCCGCTGACCCCGATGTGCTGCTGATGGACGAACCCTTTGGCGCGCTAGACCCTGTGACCCGCGCTACCCTGCAGCTGGAGCTCAAGCGCATTCACCGCGCCACCGGCAAAACCATTGTGCTGGTCACCCACGACATTGACGAAGCCTTGCTCTTAGCCACCCGCATCGTGCTGCTGAACCAGGGCCGAATCGCGCAGGTGGGCACACCGCTGGAACTGCTGCAGCAACCTGCGAGCGACTTTGTGGCCGACTTTATGGGGCGCGCAGACTTGGGACTCAAGCAGCTCTCGCTGCGGCCGATTGCGCCCTTGGTGCAAGCGCTGCAGGGGGCCACGCCAGCCCACGCAATTGCCGATACCGCCACGGTGCGGGAGGCTATTTCTCAGATGGCGGCACTGGGCGTGTCGTGCCTGGGCGTCCTCAACTCGAGCGGCGCGGTGCTGGGCCGGGTGAGCGCCGCCGATTTGCTGGAAGCACGGCATGGCTGAGGCACGGGGGCACGCACCCCGCTGGTGGAGCGATCGGCTGTTGTGGACGCTGGCCGCGCTGCTCGCGCTGGCCTACGGACTGCCACACAGCACGCCTGTGTTTGCCGCGCTTTTCCCGGCCCTGCCTCGCCCGGTGTATTTGCAAGAGCCATTGGCTCAATTGCTCTGGCAGCACTTGGGGCTGGTGCTGTTGTCCAGCGCAATCGCTATTCTGCTGGGCACAGCCGCTGGCGTAGCGGCCACGCGGCCTGCAGGCCGAGCCTTCCGGCCCCTGCTGGAGGCACTAGCCGCCATGGGCCAAACTTTTCCACCAGTGGCGATATTGGCGGTGGCAGTGCCGGCGGTCGGTTTCGGCGAGCTACCGGCCCTGATTGCTTTGTCACTCTTCGGGCTACTGCCAGTGTTGCAAGGCACGCTGGCCGGGCTGGAGTCGGTGCCGCGCCCGGTGCTGGAATCCGCCCGCGCCATGGGCCTGTCGCCGCGGCACATCCTCACCCAAGTGCAGATTCCGCTAGCACTGCCGCTGTGGCTGGCGGGGGTGCGCACCTCGGTCATCGTCAATATCGGCACCGCGGCTATTGCCTCTACCGTGGGGGCTAAAACGCTGGGCTCGCCGATCATCGTCGGGCTCTCGGGGTTCAACACCGCTTATGTGTTGCAAGGGGCGGTGCTGGTAGGCCTGTTGGCGATCTCGGCGGACCTCGCGTTTGATCGCCTGGCACGACGACTGCAGTGGGACGCCACTGACACTGCTGGCAAAACGCTCCTGAATTGATAGCTAATCGCGCATATTTGACGAGCGCTATAGCACTGTTTGATCTGAAATTGCGGCGTATCAAGATGCCAGCGTGTCGTTGTATCTACAGTGGACTTTTCCCTATTCCACGGTACAACCCATGAGCTCTTTCGACCACAGCACCCTCATCAAGCAGATCAACGAAAACCTGGGTCCCTTGCGCAAGACGCAACCCGAGGCCATGCAAGGCTTTGGGCTGTTGGCCAAGGCATCGATGGCGGAAGGCGCCCTGAGCGCAAAACACAAAGAGTTGATGGCGCTGGCCATAGGCATCACCCAGCGTTGCTCGGGCTGCATCGGCTTTCATGTGAAGGCCTTGCACAAACTGGGCTGCACCCGTGCTGAGCTGGACGAGATGTTGGCCGTGTGCGTCTACATGGGCGGCGGCCCTGCCCTGATGTACGCCGCAGAAGCCGCTGCAGCCTGGGACGCCATGGCGCCCCAGACGGCTTAACTGAAGCTGAACTGCCCCGGCGCCAGGATGGGGTCCACCCCCACCTGAATCGTCGATTTGGGCAGGAACTTGCCTTCGAGCAGCAGCTTGGAGAGCGGGTTCTCAATGCGCTGCTGGATAGCGCGCTTCAAGGGCCGCGCACCGAACACCGGGTCGAAGCCCACCTTGGCCAGCTCGGCCACCGCCGCGTCGCTCACCGACAGCGTCAAGTCCATCTTGGCCAGACGCGCCATCAGCGTGGCCAGCTGGATCTTGGCAATGGAGGCGATGTTGGCAGCATCCAGCGAGTGGAAGACCACGGTCTCGTCGATCCGGTTCAGGAACTCGGGGCGGAAGTGGTTCTTCAGCTCGCCGGTCACTGCTTCTTTCACGTCTTCGTAGTCCTGCCCCACCATGCTCTGGATGAGCTGGCTGCCGATGTTGCTGGTCATCACGATCACGGTGTTTTTAAAGTCCACGGTGCGGCCCTGGCCGTCGGTCAGGCGGCCATCGTCCAGCACTTGCAGCAGCACGTTGAACACGTCGGGGTGGGCTTTTTCCACCTCATCGAGCAGCAGCACGGCATAGGGCTTGCGGCGCACGGCTTCAGTCAGGTAACCGCCTTCCTCGTAACCCACGTAACCGGGGGGTGCGCCGATCAGACGGGCGACCGAATGCTTCTCCATGAACTCGCTCATGTCGATGCGTACCAGATGCTCTTCGCTGTCAAACAAGAAACCGGCCAGCGCCTTGCACAGCTCGGTCTTGCCCACGCCCGTAGGGCCGAGGAACAAAAAGGAACCGGTAGGCCGGTTCGGGTCCGACAGGCCCGAGCGGGAACGGCGGATGGCGTTGGACACGGCGGCAATGGCTTCTTCTTGCCCCACCACGCGGTCGCGCAGCTTGCCTTCCATTTGCAGCAGCTTGTCCCGCTCGCCCTGCATCATCTTGGCCACCGGTATACCGGTAGCGCGGCTCACCACCTCGGCAATTTCCTCCGCCCCCACTTGGGTGCGCAGAAGCCTGTTGGGCCCGCCCTTGGCCGCTTTGCCGGCTTCCTGGTCCTGGGCTTCCTTGAGGCGCTTTTCCAGCTCGGGCAGTTTGCCGTATTGCAGCTCGGCCACTTTGGCCAAGTCGCCCTTGCGGGTCAGGCTCTCGATCTGGGTGCGCAGCTTGTCGATCTCTTCACGCACCTGTGCGCTGCCCTGGGCAGTGGCTTTCTCAGCCTTCCAGATTTCGTCCAGATCGGCGATCTCTTTTTGCAGGCTATTGATCTCTTCATTGATCAGCTCAAAGCGCTTGAGCGAGGCTTCGTCTTTCTCTTTCTTGACAGCTTCACGCTCGATCTGCAGCTGGATCAAACGGCGGTCCAGCTTGTCCATGACCTCGGGCTTGGAGTCCAGCTCAATCTTGATTTTGCTGGCCGCTTCGTCAATCAGATCAATGGCTTTGTCCGGCAAAAAACGATCGGTGATGTAGCGGTGGCTCAGCTCGGCCGCAGCCACGATGGCCGGGTCAGTGATGTCCACACCGTGGTGCACTTCATAGCGCTCTTTGAGGCCGCGCAGGATGGCGATGGTGGCTTCCACCGTGGGCTCGCCCACCAGAATTTTCTGGAAGCGGCGTTCCAGCGCAGCGTCTTTTTCAATGTATTTGCGGTACTCGTCCAGCGTGGTGGCGCCCACGCAGTGCAGTTCGCCACGGGCTAGCGCCGGCTTGAGCATGTTGCCGGCATCCATGGCGCCCTCGCCCTTGCCAGCGCCCACCATGGTGTGCAGCTCGTCGATGAAGACGATGGTCTGGCCTTCGTCCTTGGCCAGGTCCTTGAGCACGTTCTTCAACCGTTCTTCAAACTCGCCGCGGAACTTGGCACCCGCCAACAGTGCAGCCATGTCCAGCGAAAGCACGCGTTTGCCTTTCAGGCTGTCGGGCACTTCGCCCTCCACGATGCGCTGGGCCAGTCCTTCGACGATGGCGGTTTTGCCCACACCGGGCTCGCCGATCAAGACGGGGTTGTTTTTGGTGCGGCGCTGCAGCACCTGGATGGCGCGGCGGATTTCATCGTCCCGCCCGATCACCGGGTCCAGCTTGCCCATGCGGGCGCGCTCGGTCAGGTCGATGCAGTATTTCTTGAGGGATTCGCGCTGGTCTTCCGCGTCCGAACTGTCCACCTTCTGGCCGCCACGCACGGCGTCAATCGCGGATTCCAGGCTCTTGCGGGTCAGGCCGTTGGTGCGGGCCATTTGGCCGGCGTCGCCCTTGTGGTCGGCCACGGCCAGCAAAAACAGTTCGCCGGCAATGAACTGGTCGCCACGCTTGATGGCTTCTTTCTCGGCCGCCTGCAGCAGCGACACCATGTCGCGCCCCACGGTGACCTGCTCATGGCCTTGCACCTGCGGCAGGCGCTTGATGCCGGCCTCGGCAGACGCCAGCAAGCCCGCCACATTGACGCCGGCCCGGTTCATCAAGGCCTTGGGCGCATCGTCGGTGCGGATCATGGCCGCGAGGACGTGCACAGGCTCGATAAAGGCGTTGTCATGGGTCAGCGCAAGCGTTTGCGCCTCTGCCAGGGCTTCTTGAAATTTGGTGGTCAGTTTGTCGATTCGCATGGGGTTACTCCTCACGGTTCATCCGTTGATGCATCAGCTTGGGCCCTGCCGATGGTTTTCAAGTCACCGGCAGTGGTGATGTTTGACCTAGCGCAAACTCTGGGCTGAAAGACCCCGGAGCCCGATAATGCGTGCTGGCCATTTTGTCGTTGAGTCCGCATGCAAGTCCACCAGTTTCAAGTCAGCTATGTCGCCGAGCAAGACCGCCTGCTGGTGCGGATGAACTCGACCGCGGGCGATGAGCAAGGCTTGTGGCTGACCCGCCGTTTGATGCTGGACCTGTTTCCCCATCTCGACAAGGCGGTGCACGAGCTCAGCCTGAGCGATCCGCAGACCGTGGGCCACGACGGTGCGGCCGAAGGTGCCGTTAGGGCCCACCAGCAGGCAGAGACATTGGGCCAGTCCGATTTCCAGACCCCGTATCAAGAGGCATCGCCCGACGCAGGCGGGCCGCTACTGGTGACCGCAGCCCACTACCAGCTGCTGAACAAACACGAAATGAGCTTGCGCTTTGACGAAGCGTGCCAGGGACAAACCGAGACCCGTACCGTCGAAATTCACATGGTGAGCGAAACGGCGCTAGCCCTGCTCCATGTGTTGCGCCTCGGTCTGCAAGCCAGCGGATGGGGAATCAGCGGCGCAAATCAAGCGGATAACCAGTCCGCGTTGCCCACCCAAGCTTCTATGGACGCGGACACCAGCGACTGGGATGCATTTGCCCTCGCTGAACGCCCCAAGTACCTGAACTGAGCCCTTGCCCGGTCAGGCGTTGCGGGCGGCAATGCCCCAGCGAGCCAAGGCCTCATCGTCGCTCACCCGCGCATCCACCCAGTGCGCGCCTTCGGGCGTGGTCTCTTTTTTCCAGAACGGTGCTTGGGTCTTGAGGTAATCCATGATGAATTCACAGGCCTGAAAACTCTGGCCCCGGTGGGCCGAGCTGACGGCGACCAGCACCACCCCCTCGGTGGGTTGCAGCACACCCACCCGGTGTACCACCCGCGCGCCCAGGATATCGAAGCGGGCAAACGCGGAGTCCACCATGGCTTCAATCGACTTCTCAGTCATGCCGGGGTAGTGTTCCAGCTCCAGGGTCTGGACCGAGCCTGCAGCGCCCGGCGCATTGCGGTCACGCACCGTGCCGACAAAACTGCACACCGCACCGACGCGGGGGTCACCCGCCTGCAGCGCACCGAGTTCGGCAGCGACGTCGAACGCTGCCTCTTGGATTCGTACCCGCGCGCCAGCGCCGGGGAGCATGTTCGGAGCCACCATGGGTCTCAATCAACCGCCGGTCACCGGCGGGAAAAACGCAACCTCGCAGCCTTCGTGCAAAGAGTCGCCGGGCGCACTCATCACCTGGTTGAGCGCCATCCGCACAGAGCGGTCAGTACCCAAGGCCTCGGCGCCGGATCCGCCGCGGGCTATCAGCTCCGCGCGCAACTGCGCCAAGGTGGTGGCTGCCGTGTCAAGCACTTCGCTGGAAGTGCCCATGGCCTCTCGCATGGAGGCGAAGTACCGCACAGTGACTCTCATGCCAGCAGGCCTTGAAAAGGAATGAAGCGCACGGCTTGGCCGTACAGAATCGGCTCGCCCGGGGCGACATCGACCAAGCCATCCCCCCAAACTGCGGATGTCAACACCCCGGAGCTCTGGTTGCTGAACAGATCGAGGCCACCGTTTGCGTTGTGGCGCACCCGCAAAAATTCTCGGCGTTTATCGGCTTTGGGCCAATCAAAATCTGCGCGGACAGCTATGCTTTTCATAGCGGACTCCTGCACGCCTTGCAGGCGCATCAAGAACGGCCGCACCAGCACCAGAAAGGTCACGAAGCTGGACACCGGATTGCCGGGCAGCCCGATGAAGTGCGCCGCACCAATGCGCCCGTGGGCAAAGGGCTTGCCAGGCTTGATGGCGATTTGCCACAAATCCAGCGTACCCAGGCTTTGCACCGCGGGCTTGATATGGTCTTCCTCGCCCACCGACACGCCACCACTGGTGAGGATGACGTCGTTGTCAGCCGCCGCGCGTTGGAGCGCTGCAATGGTGGCTTCACGGTTGTCAGGCACGATACCCAGATCGGCCACCTCGCAACCCATGCGGCGCAGCAGGTTTAGCAAGAAAAAGCGGTTGGAGTTGTAAATAGCGCCCGGCGGCATGTCTTGTGGAGCCACCGTGCCGGGCATTACCAGCTCGTCGCCGGTGGAAAACAAGGCTACCCGCGGCTTGCGCACCACTTTCAGCTGCGCCATGCCGATGCTGGCAGCCAGGCCCAACTCAGCCGGGCTCAGGCGGGTGCCAGCAGGCAACACGCAGTCCCCACGCTGCACGTCTTCACCCGCATGGCGGATGTGCTGGCCCGGCAAGGGCGTGGTGTTGACGCGGATGGTCTCGGGCTCCCCATCGCGCTCGTCATGGATGCGGGTGCAGTCTTCTTGCATGACCACTGCATCGGCGCCGGGGGGTACCGGTGCGCCGGTGAAAATGCGGCCTGCCGTGCCGGCTTGCAATTGCTCACCGACCGCGCCAGCGGCAATCCGCTGCGTGACCCGGAGCTCGTTGGAGCCGAACATCAGGTCCTCAGCCCGCACCGCATAGCCGTCCATCGCACTGTTATCAAAGGCCGGCACTTGCAACTCAGACACCACGTTAGCCGCCAGCACCCGGCCGTCTGCATCGAAGGTGGAAACCTGTTCGGTCGCTGTCAGGGGGCTAACAGCAGCAAGCAACTGCGCCAGCGCATCGTCCAAAGGCAATAAAGGCTTACGGGGGGCGCCGGGTGCAGAAGTCATTTGCTATCGATTCAGGAGCTGCTCGCGCACTATTGACGGGCGCAAAGCAGCGTTTTCATACACAAATCAAACACACTCACGCTCAATGAGCGCTTTGATGGCGGGCACATCTGCATCCATGACCAGCACGCGCTTGGGCAGGGCTTCGATGCCCTCGAACTGCGGCGGGCGGACGGGATCACGACCCAAAGCCTCGACCACGGTAGCCGCGAACTTGATGGGCAATGCGGTTTCCAACACCACCATGGGCACGCTGGCGGTCAGGTGCTCCAAGGCTACCTTTAGGCCATCGGCGGTGTGGGTGTCAATCATCATGCCGTGCTGCTCGTAAGTGGCACGGATGGTGTCCAGGCGGTTGGCGTGGGTGCTCTTGCCACTCACAAATCCATACTTGGTGGCCGCTTGCGCGAACACAGGGTCTGCACTCAGGTCGAACTGACCGGTCTTGGACAGGCCTTCGCCGAACAGCGCCTTGACCCGCGCACCGTCGCGGCCCAGCAGGTCAAACACAAAGCGTTCGAAGTTGCTGGCCTTGGAAATGTCCATGGACGGGCTGGAAGTCTCGTGGGTGTCGGCCGTGCCGCGCACCCGGTACACGCCAGTGCGGAAGAACTCGTCGAGCACATCGTTTTCGTTGGTGGCAACCACCAGCTTGTCGACCGGCAGACCCATCATGCGGGCCACATGGCCGGCACACACGTTGCCGAAGTTGCCACTTGGCACGCTGAACGACACCTTCTGGGCGTTCGACTCGGTCGCCTGGATGTAGCCGGCAAAGTAGTACACCACTTGGGCCAGCAGACGCGCCCAGTTGATGGAGTTGACCGTGCCGATTTTGTATTTGCGCTTGAACTCGAGGTCGTTGGACACGGCCTTGACGATGTCCTGGCAGTCATCGAACACGCCTTTGATGGCGATGTTGTAGATGTTGGCGTCCTGCAGGCTGAACATTTGTGCCTGCTGGAAGGGGCTCATGCGGCCATGCGGGCTGGTCATGAAGACGCGCACGCCCTTTTTGCCACGCATGGCATGTTCCGCGGCGCTGCCGGTGTCGCCACTGGTGGCGCCGAGAATGTTGAGCTCTTCGCCGCGGCGGGCCAGTTCGTATTCGAACAGGTTGCCCAGCAGTTGCATCGCCATGTCTTTGAACGCCAGCGTCGGGCCGTTGGACAGCGCTTCGATCCAGACACCGTCCTGCAGGTGGCGCAAAGGCACGATCTCGCCGGTGCCGAACACTTCAGCGGTGTAGGTCTTGGCGCACAGGGCGCGCAGATCGTCGGCGGGAATGTCGTCGATGTACAGCGACAGGATTTCAAACGCGAGCGTGGCGTAGCCCTGCTCGTGGTAGACCTTGCGCCAGCGGGTCAGCGTGGCGTCGTCTACTTGCGGATAGGCCACCGGCATGTACAGGCCGCCGTCCGGCGCCAGGCCTTCAAGCAGGATTTCGCAGAACCGTTTGCGGTCTTGATTGCCGCGGGTAGAGATGTATTGCATGGGGCAGTGTCCTGATTACGCCAGCTCTTCCTTGCGGATGCGGGTGATGGGCTGCAACACGGTGGGCAGCGCTTGCATCTGGGCGAGCGCCGCGTTCATCTTAGCTTCTGCGCAGTCGTGGGTCAGGATGATGACGTCGGTCTGGGTCGCAGCTTCGCCGCTGATTTCATCCGCTTCACGCTGCAGCACTGCATCGATGCTTATACCGGCTTCGGCCAGCAAACCGGTGACCTTGGCCAACACACCGGCCTCGTCGGCCACGCGCAAGCGCAGGTAGTAGCTGGTCACGACTTCGCTCATGGCCAACACCGGGGTGTTGCTGATGGCGTCGGGCTGGAAAGCCAGGTGCGGCACGCGCTGGGCGGCGTCTGCGGTGTGCAGACGGGTAATGTCTACCAAGTCGGCAATCACGGCGCTGGCAGTGGGCTCTGAGCCCGCGCCCTTGCCGTAGTACAGCGTGGTGCCTACGGCGTCGCCGTGGGCCATGACTGCGTTCATCGCGCCTTCCACATTGGCGATCAGGCGCTTGGCCGGTACCAGTGTGGGGTGCACGCGCAGCTCAATGCCGGCGGCCGTGCGCTTGGTAATGCCCAACAACTTGATGCGGTAGCCCAGTTGCTCGGCGTATTTGATGTCGGCAGCGCCCAGCTTGGTGATGCCTTCCACATAGGCCTTGTCGAACTGCACCGGAATACCAAATGCAATCGCGCTCATCAAGGTGACTTTGTGCGCTGCATCCACGCCTTCGATGTCGAAGGTCGGGTCGGCTTCGGCATAACCTAGGCGCTGTGCTTCTTTGAGCACCACGTCAAAGTCCAGGCCCTTGTCGCGCATTTCGGACAGGATGAAATTGGTGGTGCCGTTGATGATGCCGGCAATCCACTGAATGCGGTTGGCCGTCAGGCCTTCGCGCAGCGCCTTGATGATGGGGATACCACCGGCCACAGCGGCTTCGAATGCAACCATCACGCCCTTGGCGGAAGCGGCAGCAAAAATTTCGGTGCCGTGCACTGCGAGCAAGGCCTTATTGGCAGTGACGACATGCTTTCCGGCGGCAATGGCTTCCAGCACCAGCGCCTTGGCAATGCCGTAGCCACCGATCAGCTCGATGACGATATCGATGTCGGGGTTGGCAATGATGGCGCGCGCGTCGTTCACCACCTTCACGTCGGGACCGACGACGCTTTGGGCACGCGCCACATCGAGGTCAGCCACCATGGTGATTTCGATACCTCGGCCGGCACGGCCCTGGATTTCTTGCTGGTTGCGCTTGAGCACATTGAATGTGCCGCTTCCCACGGTGCCAATGCCGAGCAGGCCTACTTGTATCGGTTTCATATCGTTCTTACGTTAAAAGTGCGTCTAGCCCTTGCAAACAGTGCGTGGGCAGCTATCAAAATCAGAGTGAGTCAGTTCCCGTTGCGCTTGCGATAGCTCTCGAGGAACTTGGCAATGCGGCCAATGGCTTCACGCAAATCGTCCTCATGCGGGAGGAACACGATGCGGAAGTGGTCGGGCGCATGCCAGTTAAAGCCGGTTCCCTGCACCAGCATGACGCGGGTCTCGCGCAGCAGCTCCAGGAAAAATTGCCGGTCGTCCGAGATGGGGTACACCTTGGGGTCCAGCTTGGGGAACATGTACAGCGCGGCCTGCGGCTTCACACAGGTCACGCCGGGGATGGCGGTAATCAGCTCATAGGCCAGATCGCGCTGGCGGCGCAAACGCCCGCCTTCGCACACCAGATCGTTGATGCTCTGGTAACCGCCCAAAGCGGTCTGGATCGCCCACTGGCCGGGCACGTTGGAGCACAGCTTCATGTTCGAGAGCATGTTCAAGCCCTCGATGTAATCGGTCGCCGACTTTTTGTTGCCTGACACCACCAGCCAGCCAGCACGGTAACCGCAGGAGCGGTAGCTTTTGGACAGGGAATTGAAGGTGAGCGTCAACACGTCGGTCGACAGGCTGGCCATGGCCGTGTGGTGGATACCGTCGTACAAGACCTTGTCGTACACCTCGTCCGCCAGAATCACCAAGCCGTGCTGGCGGGCGATTTCGATGATGCCTTGCAGCAGCTCGGTGGAATACAACACGCCGGTCGGGTTATTGGGGTTGATCACCACAATGCCCTTGGTGCGTGGCGTGATCTTGGCGCGGATGTCGTCCAGGTCGGGCATCCAGCCATTGTTCTCATCGCACAGGTAATGCACCGGTGTGCCGCCGGACAGGCTGGTTGCTGCGGTCCACAAGGGGTAGTCAGGCATCGGCAGCAACAACTCGTCGCCGTTGTCCAGCAAGGCGTTGGTGGCCATGGTGATCAGCTCACTGGCGCCGTTGCCCAGATAAATATCATCCAAGGTAACGCCGGCAATGCCCTGCTTCTGGGTCTCATGCATGACCGCTTTGCGGGCAGCAAAAATGCCTTTGCTGTCGGAGTAGCCTGCCGAGTTGGGCAGGTTGCGGATCATGTCTTGCTGGATTTCTTCGGGTGCATCAAAACCGAACACCGCCAAGTTGCCCAGATTGAGCTTGATGATCTTCTGGCCCTCGTCCTCCATTTGACGCGCCGCGTCCATGATGGGACCGCGAATGTCGTAGAGCACGTTAGCCAGCTTGGCAGATTTCTGAATGGTTTTCAAAGTCCCTCCGGGAGGTGTCAGCACAGGGCGAAACCTATAATTTGACCACAGTTCGGCAGGCACTCCGCTTGCGTCTTCCGGTATCACCCTCCCCATGAAATTCATCCCCGACGCAACACAAGGCCCCTCCATCACCGGCTACGGCCCCGACTGGGTCGAAGTCAACGGTGAAAAACACCACAGCAGCATCATCGTGAGCAGCCAAGGCATCTGCCGCCCATGGGCTTGCGCCCGATTTGAAGACCTGACGGAAGCGCTCTTTCAAGAATTGGCTGCACTCGCGCCGGAATTGGTGCTCTTCGGGAGCGGCAGCAAGATCCGGTTTCCGCATCCGAAATGGATATCGCCCCTCTACAGCGCCCGCATCGGCATAGAAACCATGGACACCCAGGCCGCCTGCCGCACCTATAACTTTCTGTCGGGTGAAGGTCGCAAGGTGGTAGCGGCCCTCATGGTCTGAGAAAGCAACTCACCGCCCGACGCTTGGTGGGGGCATTTCAGAGTAAAATAGCGGGTTGCGGTCCAGAGCGAAGAATTGCTGTCACGTTCGACGCTGTCCCCTATGACTGACATGTCCGGCTAGCCGGTCAACACACCGAGATTGAAATTCCATATGGCGATTGTTGTCAACAAACCCCTTCCCGAATTCGAAGCCAACGCCACCGGCGGCATCAAGGTGACCAACACCACCCACGTCGGGAAAACCATGGTGCTGTACTTTTACCCGAAAGACAATACCCCTGGTTGTACTACCGAAGCCATGCAATTCAGGGACAAGTACAAAGATTTCGTCAAAGCAGGCGCCGAAGTGTTCGGTGTTTCCCGCGACAACATGAAGTCCCACGACGAATTCAAGGCCAAGCTCGAGCTGCCTTTTGAGCTGATTGCTGATACCGAAGAAAAAATGTGCCACATGTTCGGTGTGGTCAAAAACAAAATCATGTACGGCAAAAAGGTCAAAGGCATCGAGCGCAGTACCTTCCTGATCGGCGCGGATGGCCTGGTGAAAGAAGAGTGGCGTGGCCTGAAGGTTCCTGGGCATGTCGACGACGTTTTGAAAGCCGTTAAGGTTCTCAAAAAAGCCGCCTGATCCCCTTGTTGTTTTGATGCACCCGTTGCCGATTGGCGTCACGGGGCTCATGCATAATGGTTCGTATGCCGTTGAAGCTTGCAACCGCGATCACACAAAAAGCCGCCTTGGCTCAAGGCGGCTTTTTCGCTTTTTCGGCATAGTTTTTTCACTCTCAACTTCTGCGAATCCACTCCATGCCACTGCCCACTGCCCCGTCCAAGCGTGCTGATCGATTGACCGCCAAAGACTTTGAGGCTCCCGCGCGTGCCAAACCCCGCGCAGCCCGCAAGGCTCCGACAGAAGTTATCGCCGAACCTGTAAGCGCCGTCGCAGTCAAGCGCAGCACTGAGCGGGAATCCAAGCGCTCCACCCAATCTGCGGCCTTGACCCATAGCCCGGTTATGGCCCCTACGGCCGCGAACGTGCCCACACCCAGCTCCAAGCCCCTACCAGTCGCAGCACATGTGGCTGCGGCTGTGACAACTACAGCGCCAGTCACCAAACGCAGCAAACGCGCCAAAACCAGCGGCCCGAAAAAGCTGTTTGTGCTGGATACCAATGTGTTGTTGCACGATCCCATGTGCTTGTTCCGGTTCGAAGAACACGACATCTACCTGCCCATGATCGTGCTCGAAGAGCTCGACGGCCATAAAAAGGGGATGACAGAGGTCGCCCGCAATGCCCGCCAAACCAGCCGCACACTGGACACTCTGGCAGGCGCACCGGGCGCAGACATTACCGCCGGCTTCTTGCTCGACAGCACCGGGCACAAAGATGCCAACGGTAAGCTGATGTTTCAGACGCAGCCCCTGAACTACACACTGCCCACCAGCTTGCCCCAAGGCAAGGCAGACAACCAGATTCTGGGTGTGGTGGAGGCCCTGCGCCAGCACTATGCGCCCCGCGAAGTGGTGCTGGTCTCCAAAGACATCAACATGCGCGTCAAGGCGCGCGCTCTGGGCTTGGCCACCGACGATTACCAGAACGACAAAACCCTGGAAGACGGTGACTTGCTGTATTCCGGCTCGCTCGCCCTGCCCTCTGACTTTTGGGCCACCCATGGCCAGAGCGTGGAAAGCTGGCAGCAAGGCCCACACACCTTCTACAAGGTGGACGGCCCGTCTGTGCCCAGCATGCTGATCAATCAGTTTGTGTATTTTGAGTCGCCCGGTGAGCCCAGCCTTTACGCCCGGGTGACAGAGATCCGCGGAACAACCGCAGTGCTGAAGACACTCAAGGACTTCAACCACCTGAAAAATGCAGTCTGGGGAGTGACCACCCGCAATCGCGAACAAAACTTTGCGATGAACTTGTTGACCGATCCTGAAGTGGACTTTGTGACCCTCACAGGCACGGCCGGTACCGGCAAAACACTGATGGCACTGGCAGCAGGCTTGACGCAGGTGCTGGACGATCGCCGGTATACCGAGATCATCGTGACCCGCGCCACGGTAAGCGTGGGCGAAGACATCGGCTTTCTACCTGGCACCGAGGAAGAAAAGATGGGCCCCTGGATGGGCGCCTTGGATGACAACCTTGAAGTGTTGGGCAAGACCGATACCAATGCCGGCGAATGGGGCCGTGCGGCTACCAACGAACTGATCCGTAGCCGGGTGAAGATCAAGAGCATGAACTTCATGCGGGGCCGCACGTTCCTGAACAAATACGTGATCATCGACGAAGCCCAGAACCTAACACCCAAGCAAATGAAAACGCTGATCACCCGTGCGGGGCCGGGAACCAAAATCATCTGCATGGGTAACCTCGCGCAGATCGACACGCCTTACCTGACCGAAGGCTCTTCGGGCCTGACGTTTGCCGTCGACAAGTTCAAGGGCTGGCCACACGGCGGACATATCACCTTGGCGCGCGGTGAGCGTTCCCGCCTTGCTGACTTCGCCAGCGAAGTGCTATAAAAATAATAGCTACTCGCGCAGATGTAAAAAGGGCTGGAAGCCGATTTGGCTTCCAGCCCTTTTTCTATGTCTATCGTTGATGCTCAGTAGTCGTCACCACCGCTGTGGGCCAGGTTTTCGAACTTGGTGAAGCGGTTCATGAAAGCGAGCTTGACGGTGCCAGTCGGGCCGTTACGTTGCTTGGCAATGATGACTTCCGCCACACCAGGCTCTTTGCATTGATCCTTGGTGTAGTACTCGTCACGATAAATAAACATGATGATGTCCGCATCCTGCTCAATAGCGCCGGATTCACGCAAGTCACTCATCATGGGGCGCTTGTCAGGCCGCTGCTCCACCGAACGGTTCAGCTGAGACAGCGCGATCACAGGGCACTTCAGCTCACGGGCTAGCATTTTCAAGCCCCGGGAAATTTCACCCAGCTCAGTCGCCCGGTTTTCCCCATCGCCGCCGCTACCGCTCATGAGCTGCAAATAGTCCACCACAATCAGGCCGAGCTGCCCGCACTGGCGCGCCAAGCGACGAGCATTCGCACGCACTTCGCTGGAGTTCAGGCCTGCGCTCTCATCGATGTGCAGGGAAATGGTCCGCAGCTTCTCAATCGCCTCTGACAAACGGGGCCACTCTTCGTCGGTCAGCTTACCGGTACGCAAATGCCCTTGGTCCACACGACCGATGGAGCCGACGATACGCACCGCCAATTGGGCGGCGCCCATTTCCATCGAGAAGATGGCAACCGGCAAGCCTTCATTCAGGGCAACGTGCTCAGCAATATTGATCGCCAAGGCGGTTTTACCCATGGAGGGACGCGCCGCCAACACGATCAGATCACCGGCTTGCAAACCAGCTGTCATGCGGTCAAAGTCGATGAAGCCCGTAGGCACGCCGGTCACGTCATTCGGGTTGTCCGCCATCTCCTGCACGCGATCCAGCAGGTTGACGACCAAGCTGTCCATCGACTGGAAGCCCTGCTTGTTGCGCTTGCCTGCTTCGCCGATGTTGAAGATCTTCTGCTCAGACTCGTCGACAATTTCAGAGACCGGGCGGCCTTTGGGATTGAACGCGTTGGTCGCGATCTCATCACTGGCGCTGACCAGTTTGCGCAAAATCGAGCGATCGCGCACGATCTCGGCGTAGCGGCGAATGTTGCTCGCACTCGGCACGTACTGGGCCAGCGAGTTCAGATAGGTGAGCCCCCCCACCTCCTCTGCCTTGCCCTGGTTCTGCAGATGCTCAAAAACGGTAATGACGTCAGCCGGCTTATTGCCGTTGATCAACACACCGATCGAGGCGTAGATAAGACGATGCTCGTGGCGGTAAAAGTCTGCATCCATCAGGATGTCACTCACCCGGTCCCAGGCTTCGTTGTCAAGAAGCAGGCCACCGATCACGCTGGACTCGCCCTCAATCGAATGCGGGGGCACCCTGAGCTGGGCAATCTGGCGGTCGGATTCAAATCCTTCGGTAGCGAACGGTACTGCAGACATGTGGTTTCCTATGAGCTCCTCATCCTAAGGCGCACCGCGCACCGCGTCGAGTGAGAAGCTGGGGGCAACTTGTGGAAAAACTGTGTACACCAAGGGATAAACCTGGTCCCCAAATACAAAAGCCGCAAGGGCGGAGACCCTGGCGGCTTTTGTAGGTGTTCAGCCTGCAAGCAGGCTGCGCACGGAATGCTGATTAAGCAGTTTCGCCGTACACGGACACGGTGATGTCCACCACCACGTCAGTATGCAGAGCCACGCTCACAGTGCTGTCGCTCACGACCTTGATAGGACCGTTAGGCATGCGCACTTGAGACTTAGCCACCTTGTAACCGGTTTTCACCAATTCTTCAGCGATGTCGTAGTTGGTGACGGAACCGAACAAACGGCCATCCACACCAGCCTTTTGGGTCAGCTTGATGGTAGTACCACCGAGCTTTTCGCCCAAAGCTTGGCACTCAGCCAACTTGGCTGCTGCGGCCTTTTCCAACTCAGCGCGCTTGGCTTCGAACTCTGCCTTGGCAGATTCGGTAGCACGGCGTGCACGGCCGGATGGGATCAAGAAGTTACGAGCGTAGCCGTCTTTCACCTTGACGATTTCGCCCAGGTTGCCGAGGTTCACGACCTTGTCGAGCAGAATGATTTGCATGGTCGGGACTCCTTAGATCTTGTGCTGGTCGCTGTAAGGCAGCATCGCCAAGAAGCGAGCGCGTTTAATAGCGGTGTTCAGTTGGCGCTGGAAAATAGCGCGGGTGCCAGTCAGGCGTGCGGGAATGATCTTGCCGTTTTCAGCAATGAAATCACGCAATGTGTCGATGTCTTTGTAGTCGATCTCTTCGACGCCAGTGACGGTGAAGCGGCAGAAGCGTTTGCGCTTGAACAACAACGATTGCGTGTTGCGCTTGGGGCGCTTGTCTTTATTGAAACGTTTTGGTCCGGGCATGATGGACTCCTAAAAATTAATTTTGCAAAAATTCTTGAATGTGGAAAACGACTGACTTTCCTTGGCGTGCATTTGCCATGAATCCGGAGAACTGCCACACACTGCCAACTGCTTGCTTTGCAAGCCGCTCAGCCAGCGTGCCGAAGGCCACCGCTTTCATCACAAGCTTCACGGTTCGTACAGATCCGGCTTCTGATACCTGAGACTCGTGTTCGAGCCGGAGATTCAGGGCCGGGAGACCTGATGGTGTGTAGCGCATCGTTTCAAACTCTGCGATACAAGCACCTAAAACCAATGAATTCGCCTGCACTCCTTTAGGGGAAAGGTTCGTAGACCCGTTCAATTAGGCTTGGTACTCGGCCTGCTGGGCCTTGCGTGCGTCTTCGCGCTCGACAGTCTTCATCATGGAAGAAGGACCGGTTTCGGCTTTCTTCTTGGACACTGTCAGGTGACGCAACACTGCATCGTTGAACTTGAACGCGTGTTCGAGTTCAGACATCACAGCCTGGTCAGCTTCGATGTTGACGCACAGGTAGTGAGCCTTGGCCAGCTTGTTGATCAGGTAAACCATCTGACGACGGCCCCAATCTTCAACGCGGTGCACCTTGCCACCGCCAGCGGTGATCATGCCCTTGTAACGCTCCAGCATTGCAGGAACTTGCTCGCTCTGATCCGGGTGGATCATGAGGATGATTTCGTAATGACGCATTGATACTCCTTGAGGATTTCCCAGCATCTGGGTTTTCCGGCACTCTCGTGCCGGCTATAAAAGCTGCCCCCGGCGTCTAGACAGGGTGCAGCAAGGCGAAGCCCACGATTATAGCCTAACCCAAGGGGGGTGACAAATTGCGATCTTCGGCAGAGTCAGGCGATGTCAACAAGCTGACCAAAATAGCCATCAGCAGACCCACCGGGACACCGAAAACACCGGCAGAGACGGGCTGTATGCCAAACCACAAATGCTCTTCCGAAAAACCAAACCATTGCCGCAATACTGGAAAGTTCACCACCATGTAACCCACCGTGGTGCCCAAGCCTGCCAACATGCCAGCGACCGCGCCTGCCCTGGTCATGCGCTTCCAGAAAATACCCAGCACCATGGCCGGCACGAATGCAGCGCCTGCCAATGAAAACGAGGCTGACACCAGATACAAGATGCCCGCGGGTCGCTGCGCAGCGGCATAGGCGGCCATCAACGCCACCACCAAGAGCGCGAACTTGGACAGCATCACACGGCGCATGGCTTCGGCCTTGTTGCTATTGCCTTCAAAATAAACATCGTGGGCCAGCGCGTTGCCTATGGTGAGCAGCAAACCGTCAGCGGTGGAGAGCGCCGCCGCCAAGCCACCGGCTGCCACCAACACAAACACCACATACGGCAAACCGCCAATATCTGGGGAGGCCAACATCACCAGATCCGCACCGACCCGCAACTCGGCAAATTGCAAGACGCCATCCGCATTCACGTCGCTGAACGATAGCAAATTGGGGTCGCGCGACCACTGCAGCATCCAGGCGGGAAGCGCATCAAACGGCTGCCCGACCAAATTTGCCATCACCTCGTACTTCACCAAAACAGCCAAAGCAGGTGCAGACAGATACAACAAGGTTATAAAGATCAAAGACCATGCTACGGAGCGCCTGGCTTGCGCGACCCCCGGAGTGGTGTAGTAACGGGTTAAGAGGTGAGGCAAACCGGCGGTGCCCACCATCAAACAAAACATCAAAGCCAAAAAGTTGGCGCGCGACGTCGAAAACTCCGCCTGCTCCGACGCAGAACCCTCCGGATCCCCCGCAAAGGGCCGCGTCTGCGGCGCCATGCCACCCAGTGCTTTGGCTTTTTCGGTGTTTTCGAGCCAATTTTTGGTCCACAGCTCACGGGCCGCATTCACATCTTTAGGAAGTGAAGCCAAGGCCTTGCGCGTCGCCTGAACCTGAGAATCTGGCGCCTTGCTGTCGCCAAGGATCCGCAACTGTCGGCGCAATTCCTCGCGCTCAATCGCGAGCGAAGACTCCACATCCACCAACTTGCGCTTGAACTCTTCTGCGCGCTGCGCATAGATGGCGATCACCTCTTGCTCTTGGGGGGACACCGCAAAGGCTTGCTCCATTTGGGTAATTTTCCCCAGTTGCTGCCCGTAAGCCAATGGCGCCAAAGGATTGCCAGTCTGCTGGTAAGAGAGCCAGGACACGGGAATCAGAAAAGCCAGAATGACCACCACATATTGCGTGACCTGCGTCCAGGTCACCGCGCGCATGCCCCCCAAGAAGGAACACACCAGCACACCGCCCAACGCCAAGAGGATCCCGATTTCGAAATGCACACCCGTCAGGCGGGAGGTAATCAAGCCCACACCGTACAACTGGGCTACCACATAGGTAAATGAGCACAGCACGGCAGACCAGGCGGCAATACGGCGGGGCCAATGCCCTCCGAACCGCACCCGAAAATAATCCGGAACGGTATACAAATTCATGCTGCGCAAATAGGGAGCCACCAGCAATGCGACCAGACAAAAGCCCCCGGTCCACCCCAGCACATAGGCCAAGCCGCCGGGCTGGCTTCCAGAACCACTAAAACCTTGGGTATACAAACCACCCGCCAAGCTGATGAACGAGGCAGCACTCATCCAGTCTGCCGCTGTCGCCATGCCGTTGTAAACGCCGGGGATGCGTCGCCCGGCCACGTAGTACTCGTTGGCGTCAGCGGTGCGCGCAAACACGCCAATCACCGCATAAAGCACCAAGGTGACAGACAGAAAAATGCCGGCTACCCACGCCTTGGGCAAGCCGTACTGCTCCGCCACCCCCAAAGCCACCAAAAAAACCAACAAACCGACCACAAAACCGAAAAACCGCCTGCGCAACGAGGCGGTGTAAGAGCCATATTCAACAGCGTCGAACTGGAAGACTTCGGGCGAACGCCGGTTGGCCACCAAGGCAAAGACCACGACGATCGCGATAAATACCAACAATGCCCCTTGGGCAGTCAGCCAGTAAGCAAGCGGCCACGAAAAAAACGTACCGCTCAGGTCCCGGGCGAAAAAAACGATGCCGAAAGAAAAGACAAACCACAGCGCAAGCAGCACTGCGTGCAGGTGCCAATTGCGCTGGGCCGTCTTGTCGGGCATCAGACCGCGAGTTGCTGCCAGGTGGCGATCACCGAGTCGGGGTTCAGGGAGATAGAAGAAATCCCTTGTTGCTCCAGCCACTTGGCGAAGTCAGGGTGGTCGCTAGGCCCTTGGCCGCAGATACCCACATACTTGCCCTGGCGCTTGCAAGCGTCGATCGCCATCGTGATGAGGGCCTTGACAGCGGGGTCGCGCTCATCGAAGTCAGCCGCCAGCAATTCAAGGCCGGAATCGCGATCCAGCCCCAAGGAGAGCTGAGTCAGATCGTTAGAACCGATGGAGAAGCCGTCGAAGTACTCCAGGAACTGGTCCGCCAGAATGGCATTGCTCGGAATCTCGCACATCATGATGAGCTTGAGACCGGCCTCGCCCCGACGCAGCCCGTGGCGCCCTAGCAGTTCGGTGACCCGCTTGGCTTGGCCCAAGGTACGAACGAAAGGCACCATCACCTGCACATTGGTGAGTCCCATTTCATTGCGAACCCGTTTGAGGGCTTCACATTCCATGGCAAAGGCTTCGCCAAACTCGGTGCTGATATAGCGCGCAGCACCACGGAAGCCGAGCATCGGGTTCTCTTCTTCAGGCTCGTAGCGGCTGCCACCAATCAGTTTGCGGTACTCGTTGCTCTTGAAGTCGCTCAAACGCACGATCACCGGCTTGGGCCAGAACGCTGCTGCAATGGTGGCAACCCCTTCTGCCACCCGATCCACATAAAACGCGCGAGGCGATGCATGTCCACGTGCCACCGACTCCACCGCCTTTTTAAGATCGGCATCTACATTCGGGTAGTCCAGAATGGCTTTGGGGTGCACTCCGATGTTGTTGTTGATGATGAACTCCAACCGCGCCAAGCCCACACCTTCGTTAGGCAACTGGCAAAAGTCGAAAGCCAGTTGGGGGTTGCCCACGTTCATCATGATCTTCACCGGAATCTCCGGCATCACACCGCGCTGTACTTCAGAGATTTCTGTCTCCAGCAGTCCATCGTAGATAAAGCCGGTATCACCCTCTGCACAGCTCACGGTGACCAGCATGCCCTCCTTGAGAAGGTCGGTGGCGTTGCCGCAACCCACCACGGCTGGGATACCCAACTCGCGCGCAATGATGGCCGCGTGGCAGGTACGACCACCCCGGTTGGTCACAATTGCGCTGGCGCGCTTCATCACCGGTTCCCAATTGGGGTCCGTCATGTCGGTCACCAGCACATCGCCCGCCTGCACCCGGTCCATCTCGCTGATGTTGTGAACAATCCGCACCGGCCCGGTGCCGATCTTTTGACCGATGGCACGGCCTTCGGCCACCACATTGCCCTTGCCTTTGAGCTTGTAGCGGTACTCAGCGGCTGTGCCGGCCTGGCTTTTCACGGTTTCAGGGCGCGCCTGCAGGATGTAAAGCTGGCCGTCAATACCGTCTTTGCCCCATTCGATGTCCATCGGACGGCCGTAATGCTCTTCAATCACCAAGGCGTATTTGGCCAATTGCTCCACATCCACATCGGTCAGGGAATAGCGGTTACGCAGTTCGGTGGGTACATCGGTCGTCTTAACCAGCTTGCCGCCAGCTGCCTTCTCTTCGGCACTGGTGAACACCATCTGCAAAAGTTTGGAGCCCAAATTGCGGCGAATCACTGCACGGTTGCCCGCTTTGAGCATGGGCTTGTGCACATAGAACTCGTCAGGGTTCACAGCGCCCTGCACCACGGTCTCCCCCAGACCGTAGCTGGAGGTAATGAACACCACTTGGTTAAAGCCGGATTCCGTGTCGATAGTGAACATCACACCGGCCGCGCCCAAGTCTGAGCGCACCATGCGCTGCACACCGGCACTCAAAGCCACTACATCATGGGCAAAGCCCTTGTGGACGCGATAGCTGATCGCGCGATCGTTGTACAGGGAGGCAAACACCTCTTTCATTTTGTGAAGCACGTCTTCAATGCCCACCACATTCAAGAAAGTCTCTTGCTGACCGGCAAAAGACGCGTCAGGCAAGTCTTCGGCAGTAGCAGATGAGCGCACCGCAAAGCTGGCTTGGTCATTACCCGCAGACAACGTCACAAAAGCTTCGCGAATCGCCTGCTCTAAATCAGCAGGGAAAGGCTGAGCTTCAACCAAGGAGCGGATTTCGGCTCCGACGACTGCCAAAGCGCGCACGTCTTCGGTATCCAGTGTCTTCAGCTTGGCGCTGATCTTGTCGGCCAGGCCGTCGTGGGCCAGGAATTGGCGAAATGCGTGGGCGGTCGTCGCAAAGCCCGTTGGGACCCGGACGCCTTGCGGAAGCTGGGAAATCATCTCCCCCAAGCTGGCGTTTTTGCCGCCTACGGACTCGACGTCCGTCATGCGCAAGCGCTCGAAAGGCACGACCAGGTCGGTCGCATTGAAAAGTTCAGACATAGGATGCTCCAGAAGTTAAAACCTTTCTTTGACCCGCCGGCCAAGCCTTGGGCGGGTCGCGCGACCTGTCACTTTCCTGTTGTTGGTGTTGTGGGAAACGTAACTGGTACCTAAATGCGCTAAATTGCAATCATTGTAGGTGGGCACATCGTGTAACCCGATTACGAAACCCCGCCATGCCCTTGCATCTGACTGACACCACCAACGACCTCCATATGCCCCAACGCACCGTATTCTTTATTTCTGACGGCACCGGCATTACCGCTGAAACATTCGGCAATGCGATCCTGGCCCAATTTGAGACCAAAGCACGGCATGTGCGCTTGCCTTTCGTGGATACGGTGGACAAAGCGCACCAAGCGGTCCGGCAGATCAACCATACAGGCGTGGTCGACGGCAACAAGCCGATTGTGTTTACGACTTTGGTAAACATGGATGTGCTGAGAGTCATCCAAGAAGGCTGCCAAGGCATGTTGCTCGACATGTTCGGTATGTTCGTACACCCGCTGGAGCAAGAGTTGGGCTTGAAATCCAACCACCGGATCGGCCGCTTCAGCGACGCCAGCAAGAGCAAGGAATACCACGACCGGATCGAGGCCATCAACTTCTCATTGGCCCACGACGACGGGCAAAGCAACCGCGACCTGGAGCAAAGCGATGTGATCCTGGTCGGGGTCAGCCGCAGCGGCAAAACCCCGACATCGCTATATCTAGCCATGCAATATGGCCTGAAAGCGTCTAACTATCCTTTGATTCCCGAAGACTTTGAGCGCCGCCAGCTACCGCCGGCCCTGGTGCCGCACCGCGGGAAGATTTTCGGCCTCACCATCCAGCCCGAGCGCCTGTCAGAGATCCGCAATGAACGGCGGCCCCACTCCAAATACGCCTCACTCGAGAACTGCCGCATGGAAGTCAGCGAGGCCGAGGCCATGATGCGCCGCACCGGGATCCGGTGGCTGTCCACCACGACCAAGTCCATCGAAGAGATCGCTACGACGATTCTTCAGGAAATTCATCCTGAACGACTGGTGTACTGAGCGTCTGCAATTTGCGCTCTAGGGAGGAGGCGCTGGCGCTCTCCACGTAGACACACTGCTTGCCGGTGCGCTTGCAGAAGTCTTTGACCCGCCAGTAGGCGTTGTGGCTGATGCAGCCGGTCTGGCAAATGACCAGATCAGCCGCCGCCAGGTTGGCATCCAAAACCGCAGCGTTGTCCTCCACGCCACCGTCGTGGTGCGCAAAGCGCCCTCCTACCCGCTCAACAACATCACGGTAGTTGGCCACATTGCCGGTGCGCCCGCCTACACACAAGACGACTTTGTGATCAAAGCGCACCGGTACTTGTTGCCCCTCGACTCCCATGACCGCGCTCGTATCCATGCGCTCCGGGCGCGCCCTCTCCAGCAAACTGCGTTCTGCCACTTGTAGTTTGCGACGGCAATCGGCGAGCAATTGGTCTTGCTCCTCTTGGCGTAGCAGAAGTTGCTCAATGCGCTTTTGCAATCGTTGACGCTCATCGAGCTGCGGAATCGAGGCTTGCAACTCCGCGTAGTCCTGCGCCCAGAACGCAAGTCGACTGTCCTTGGCGATGCTCTCCGCCCTGAGGCGCAGCAGCTCCGCTTGCACACGATCGAGCTCTGCCGTTTTCTGCACCATCACACGGGAGATGCGCTCCTGCACCTTGCCGAGCTCACGCGTCAACACCGCGTTTTCATGAGCCAAGGCATTGAAACGCGCGATTTCAAGCCGCACGCCGGCCCCAGCCTGGTGTTGAAACATGTGCAGGTCTTTGCACATGGCATCTTGTAGCGCGGCATCACAACGAGGGTGCGTCAAGGCCGCCCAGAAGGCGCCCGCCACATCGCCTGCTTTCAGGTGATTGACCCACAACTCGGCCACCGCCAAACTGCTTTTCGCCGCCTTGAAGGCTTGGATCTCGCGCACATACCGGGATTCGAGCTCGGCCTGCATCAGCTCCGAGAGCTTGCAGCGGCGCGCAGCCTCGGCAACCGCACCCGCATGCACCTCGTAGTCATTGGCAACCGCTTGCGCGCCTAGCGACTTGTTGACCAGCCGCCGAAGCACCTCCATTGGCAAACTCACCCCCACCAGAGGGCAATGGCAATGGGTCCCCAAGTCCCACAGGCGCTTGCGGCGCGAACCTGTGGCGCCGGCAGGCAACAAATGGGCGGGTGGGCAGATGTCGGGGTTGTCCATCGTAGCGCTGACGGCCACAGGGTCCTGATTTGCAATTGGCATGGTTAAGCCTCTCCGGTTTCTGTGGCTTGCTGAACGACTTGCTCCAGGCCATTTGCCAAGCGAACACGCCATGCCATCACGGGGCGGCGGGGGGCTTGCTTGGTCGGGCGGCCACGCACGGGTTCAGCCTCTGGCTCGCAGCAAGGGCACATCGACCGGTAGCGCCCGGCTGCGCGGTGTTTGCTGGCGAACTCGCTCATTGAATCGCCTCAGGACTGGCATGCCAGAAGCCCCCATCTGCCGCAGCGGGGCGCGGCCACGTTTCAGGCGAACCCTGGCGCGACCACCGCTGTCGCAAGGACCACAACAAAGTTTGGAAGCCGGGCGACAACAAAGGGTCGGCCGACAGGCGGGTCAGGTTACTCACAATTTTTGCGACCATGGCCTCCCGGTGTTCCGGGCAAGCTGTCTGCACATGTCCCGTCATCAGGGCCATGGTGCTGGCCATCAAGGCTTCGGCGGTTGGAATGAGGTATTCCTCGTCTTGCGGCTTCCAATGCGTGGGCATCGTCATCTCCTTGTGGAAACAGGTATCACAGCGAGACCTGAAATCAAAGTATATGCGAATCATTCTCATTAACTTCAAAATCCCGCGCTGCTATTGCGGGATTTTTTAGGCCCACTCCATTTGCTTCGACAACCCCCAAAGGGATAATGACCGTTTCAAAAAGGAGTACCCCCATGAAAGGCGACGCCCAAGTCATCGGCCACCTGCAGGCCCAGCTCAAGAACGAACTCACCGCCATCAACCAGTACTTTTTGCACTACCGCATGTACAAGCACTGGGGCTTCGAGAAGCTGGCGAAAAAGGAGTACAGCGAATCCATTGGTGAAATGAAGCACGCCGACATGTTGATGGACCGCATCTTCATGCTCGACGGCCTGCCCAACCTGCAAGACATGGCAAAAATCATGGTCGGCGAAACCGTGCCCGAGGCTTTGGAGTGCGATCTGAAGGCAGAAATGGGTGCACAAATCACCATCAAAGCTGGCATTGCCCACTGCGAGTCGGTGCGCGACTATGTGTCCCGTGATCTGCTCCAAAAAATTCTGGATGACACTGAAGAGCACATCGACTTTCTGGAAACCCAGATCGACCTGATCGACAAAGTGGGCCTTCCCAACTATCTGCAGTCGCAAATGGGCGAACTCTCCTAAATCGCTCCCCTTCAACGCTGATGACCTCAGCGTTTTTTTGCGTAATTTATTGAGAACGATTTGCATTAAGATGTGCGTTTAGATTTGCACTTCGCAGAAAGACTCCATGCATAAACGCAGCTTCCTCCAAGGGACCCTTCTCGCAGCCACCCTCTTGAGCGGACTCCCCTTGCGGGCGCAGACCGTTGATACCGCCAGCGTCGTGCGCAACTACGCAGAATTGGTCTCGGCCAACTACCAAGACGTGTTGACCAGCGCACGGGGCCTGCAAAAGGCCATAAAGGCCTTGACCGCGGCCCCGAGCGCCCAAGGCTTGGACGACGCGAAAAAAGCATGGCTGGCTGCCCGCGAGTTTTACGGCCAGACCGAAGCCTTTCGCTTCTACAGCGGCCCGATCGATGACGACAAGGGCCCCGAGGGACGACTCAACGCCTGGCCTCTGGATGAGTCCTACATTGACAGCGTGGCCGGCAAGCCCAAGGCCGGCATCGTCAACAACCGGAAGATCACGATCAACAAAGCTACGCTCGCCAAGCTGAACGAGCGCGGCGGCGAAGAGAACATTGCCGCCGGTTGGCACGCCATTGAGTTCCTGCTGTGGGGTCAGGACCAAAGCGACACCGGCCCGGGCAACCGCTCTTTTGAAGACTTTGTGGATGGCAAAACCGCCAACGCAGATCGCCGCCGCACCTACCTAATGGTGGTGACCGAGCTGCTGATAGATGACCTGGGCTTCCTCGTCAAAGCCTGGGCACCTGCCAGCAAGAACTACCGTGCGCGATTTGAGCAAGGCGGCATCCAGTCGGTGCACAAAATGATCGTCGGCCTCGGCTCACTGTCCCGTGGCGAGCTGGCCGGAGAGCGACTGGAAGTCGCGATGAACACCCAGGACAAAGAAGACGAACACTCCTGCTTCTCTGACAACACCCACCGCGATGCTGCCACCAACGCGCAGGGCATCCAAAACGTCTGGCTCGGCAGCTACCAGCGCCTGGACGGCACTTCGCTGCAAGGCCCCTCGCTCAAAGACTTGGTAGCACTCAAAAACCCGGCCCTTGCAGACAAAGTGAGTCAACAAATCGCCCGGAGCGTGGCGTTCGCCAACGCGATCCAGGCTCCCTTTGACCGGGAGATCCTGGGTGCCAAAGACGCGCCGGGGCGCATCCGGTTGCAAAAGACGATCGACAGCTTGGTCCAGCAATCCAAAGACTTGACCGAAGCAGCCGCCGCTTTGGGCATCCACAAGCTGGCCCAAGCGCAATGAAGCTGCGCGCCCGTCAAAAACTGGGGCTGCTGATCGCGGCGGCCGGCGCGGCTGCCGCATTGCTCTGGCCCGTATGGGGTCACAGCAACAATGACACCGCCGGCCGCAGTCAAGGCGAACTGACCGCGGACCAAGCGACTGCATTTGTCACCGGGCGCAATGCATTCTCGATGCCACTGCCCACCCTAGACGACGAGGAGCGGGCCCGGTTTGCCGTGGGTAATTCTTTCTTCCGCCGCAATTGGGTGGAGGCCCCCGCCTCCACCACCGCCCGCGACGGCTTGGGCCCCCACTTTATTGCCCGCTCCTGCGGCGGCTGCCATGTACAAGACGGCCGCGGCGCACCGCCCGAATTCCGCAAGGGCCTGAGCGAGCCGCCCGTTGCCTTGCTGATACGGCTCTCGATTCCAGGCACTGGCGCCCATGGCGGCGTAGTGCCCGACCCGGTCTATGGCGACCAGCTCAACAATGCCGCCATTCAAGGGGTGCAAGCCGAGGGGCAAGTGCAGATTCGCCACCAGCCGGTACATGGCCGCTTTGCGGATGGCACACCCTACACACTGCGCAAGCCGCTCTACCGCCTGACCCAACTGGCCTATGGCCCCTTGGCGCCCGGCGCCATGATCAGCCCCCGCATTGCGCCCCAGATGGCCGGGCTCGGGCTGATAGAGGCTATTACTGATAGCGACATCCTTGCCAACGCCAGCGCCCAAGCCGCCCTGGCCGGCCCCATCAAGGGCGTGCCTAATCGGGTCTGGGACGACGTTGCCCGCGCAGAGCGCATCGGCCGCTTCGGCTGGAAGGCCAACCAAGCCAGTCTGGCCAGCCAAACGGCCGGCGCGTTTTTGGGCGATATCGGCATTACCTCCACCACACACCCTGAAGAAGCCTGCACCCCCACCCAAAAAGATTGTTTGGCGGCACCCCGGGGTGCACAGGGCCAGGCACCGGAAATTGACGACCGCACGCTGGGCGATGTGGTGTTCTACCAGGCCACCCTCGCCCCGGCAGCGCGACGCCATAGCAACCGGGCGGACGTGGTCCGGGGGGAATCGCTGTTTGTGCAAGCCCAATGCGCCACCTGCCACCGCCCCAGCTACACCACGGGCGCAGCACCCTTCCCCCGCTTGTCCAGCCCCAAGGTTGAGGGCGTGAAAATCTGGCCGTATACCGACCTCTTGCTGCACGACATGGGCCCCGCGCTGGCCGATGGCCGCCCGGACTCCGCTGCCAATGGCCGGCAGTGGAAAACACCGCCTCTCTGGGGCGTGGGTCTGATTCACGATGTCAACGGCCACCGCCGGCTCCTCCATGACGGGCGGGCCAACGGGGTGCTCGAAGCCATACTCTGGCATGGTGGCGAGGCCCTAGCTGCGCAACAGCAGGTGCTCAAGTTCAGTGCACGCGACCGCCAGGCGCTGGTCGCGTTTGTGGAATCTTTATGAAGCGGCGCACCCTTCTCAAAACATGGTCTTTGAGTGCTCTAGCGCTCATACAAACTGCGCATGCAGCTACAAAAACCATAGCATCCAGCTGCGCAGCGCCCACCGGGACGGCGACGCCGTTTTACCGCGCGAGCGAACTGGCGATGGGCGGTCTACAAAGCCACTGGCTGCCACGCGCCCATGCATTCGCCCAAACCGCCAGCGCACTTCAACAGACCCTGCAAACCACGCCTGCAGACCTGCCCGCCCAACGCGCAGCCTGGGTGCGCTGCATGTTGGCGTGGGAGCAACTGGCGGCGGTGCCTGCAGGGGCCCTGCTGGAGCGCCGCTCGGTGCGCACCCTGGACTTTTGGCCGACCCGCACCGCACAGGTACAAGCGCTGGCGCAAGTCGCAAAGGATGCCAGCGCGGAGGTCTTAGCCGCCCGGGTGCGCGCTGCCGGGGTCGGCGCCAAAGGGCTGCCCGCTTTGGAGTGGCTGCTCTGGCCCCAGGCGACCCAGCCTGGTGCGCAGGCGCTCGCTGCGGCTATTAGCAGCGAGGTATCTGCAGAGGCAGGCACCCTGCTGCAGGCCTACCAGACTGCAACACAGGCGCCTGACAGCGGCTCGGTGGATGAAGCACAAGCCTGGACCGACTACGGCGAATGGTTCACCCAATGCATGGGCAGCCTCGACCAATTACGCCTGAAGAAAATGCGGGTCAACACCCGGGGCAAAGACAGCACCATTTGGGTGCGGGGCCTGAGCGGGCAAACCGCCGCCGCGTGGCAGGCGCAGTGGGAGAGCATCGCAAACTTTCTGGCGGGCGACCCTGCAGGCAACTGCGCACCCTCCAACGACGCAGCGGCCCGGTGCTTTACCGACCTGTTGCGCTCGCGCGGCCACCTCGCGCCTGCCACCCAACTGGCGCAGCAACTGGCAACGACCCGCCTTGCAGTGCACGCGGCCCGCCCGCAAGCACCAAGTAGCGTATTGCGCGCACAGAACAGCATCGCGGCGCTGCACACCTTGGCCAGTGACATGGGGGCCCGACTCTTCGATTTCAGCCAAGGGTTTACGGATGCCGATGGCGATTGACCCTGCGCCAGACGCTCAGCCGCTGACGCGCCGGCAAACACTGAGCACACTGGCCACCATGGGCCTCGCAGTTTGGGGTGCAGGGCAGCCCCGCACAGCTTTTGCCACAACAAATGCGCGCGTCAAAGAGACACAAGTGCTCACCGCCTGGCAAGACCGGGGGCAAACCTACGCCGGTGTCTGGACCCCACAGGGCGCCCGCTGGGCCACCGCCCTGCCCGACCGGGCGCACCAACTGCTGCCCCTCACCGCCTCACGCGCCGGCCAAGCGCCAGTGGCGCTGGTGGTCGCACGCCGGCCCGGTGAATACCTGGCCCGGGTGGACACGCGCAACGGCCGCCTGCTGCACCTACACCCCATGGAGCCGGACCGCTACTTGGAGGGCCACGCTGTGCAGTCGCCGGACGGGAAATTCATTTTCACCACCGAGAGCGATGGCGACACCGGCCAAGGGCTGATTGCGCAGCGGCATGCAGGTTCGTTGGAAACGATTCGCGAATTCCCCAGCGGGGGCATCGGCCCCCACGCCTTGATGTGGGAGCCTGGTGGGCACCTGATCGTGGCGAATGGCGGAATTTTGACCCTGCCCGAAACAGGTCGCCGCAAACGCAACCTGCCGCAAATGGCCTCTTACCTGACGCGGCTGGACAGCACCAGCGGCCGCATCGTCGCGCAGTTCGCGTTAGAAGACCCGTATTTGAGCCTGCGCCACCTCGCGCTGGCACCCGATGGCACCTTGGCGGTAGCCTTGCAAGCCGAGCATTCAGACCCTGCGCTGCGGCAAGCGGCGCCGGCGTTGGCCTTATTGGGCTCCGAGGGGCTGCACACAGTGGCGTGGCCCGCCGAGGGCGCAGCGCCCGACGGGTGGCAGGGCTACGCGGGCGACGTGTGCTGGGCGGCCGATACGTTTTGGGTGAGCGCAACCTTTGCCGGCCAGGTAATGGGTTGGTCCGCAACTGGCGAGTGGAGAGGCATGCTGCCATTGGCAGGCGCCGGCGCGCTAATGCCTGTAGGTAACAGCGCTGATGGCTTTATCGCGGGCGGTAGCCGCGAGGCACTACTTGCGCCTACAGACACCAGCGCCACTGGCAGTGCCAGCCCCCACAAGCGCTACAGCTTGGCCAGAGGCTGGGACAACCACGGCACTCTGCTATCTTATTTATAGCTATTCGCACAATATCGGTGCGCGCTAGGCGGCTTTTTGAAGCATGGATTCGCCAATACTACGAATTTCGGGGTAGCTGGAATCCAGCAGCCGCTGGCCTGCTTGGCGCAGATAAGCGGCCGTGGCAGTGGCAGGCACCTTGCGCAACCAGTGCAATGCCGCTTGCAAATCACCGCGCTGTGCCAGCAAGGTGGCGTAGTTGAATTGCCCGCGGAAGTCGCCGCCTGTGGCCCCGGCTTCAAACCAGACAAAGGCCGCATTGAGGTCACGGGCCACGACCCTGCCATCCTCGTAAAAATAGCCGATCTTGGTCATGGACTTGGCATGCCCGCGCGCTGCGGCGTGGCGGTACCACTCCAGTGCGGCGGCTTCGTCCTGTGCAACCCCCATGCCGGCTGCCAGCAGATTGGCGTAGTTGTACATCGCCGCATCCAGCCCCGCGTGCGCTGCCTGGCGGTACCAGTTGGCGGCCGCAAAGTAGTCCACGTCCCCCCCCAACCGTTTTCAAAACAACGACCGGCCATATTCATGCCCATGGGGTGTGCCTGCTGCGCCGCTTTCAAAAAACTGGCCCTTGCGGCATCTGGATTCCGGGGTTGTCCGTGGCCATCGAGCAGCCATTGCCCGGCGATGGCTTGTGCATCCGCACTGCCAAGCGCGGCTGCGGCTTCCATCCAGCGGGCTGCGGCAAGCGGCTCGGCTTGTGTCACTGCTTGCCAGTCTTGCGGTGTCATGGATTTGAGAATATCGGGAGAAGGAGGCAAATGAAGTTTTAGCGCGGGCATGGTAAACAAAAGTAAATTTTTTTAAGAACTATAAATGCAAATGCGACAACTTCTCATTTACAATTCAATTTTTCCACAGCACCGGACCACCCATGATTGTTTGTGTCTGCCACCGCGTATCCGACAAAGAGATTCACCTTCACGCCAGTGAAGGCAAGAGCTTTGAAGACATCCAGATCGATCTGGGCGTGGCAACTCAATGTGGCCGCTGTGAAGACTGTGCCCGCGAGGTCGTTGAGCGCTGCCACGCCAACGCCACTATGGTGCACGGCGCCTGGAAAACCATCACCATGACCCGCCATCTGTAGGTCATTTTTTAAAACTAAACAGGAATGCTTCTTGTTTAGTTGACACGTTAGCAAGCCACGTCCAAGACCGCACTGCCGGTGGGAGACATAGCCAGCAAATTCTTTTCATTGAACGTTGAGAGCGCTATGCCCACTACTCGCCCCTTCCCTTCCCCGACGCCTTTGGCGGCCAACCCTGCGACCTTGCTCCCTCTGGGCGCGATGCTGCTGGCAGGATCTTTTTCTGCGGTAGCCCAAGACACCGGGACGGAAGCCGTCAAAACACTCAAACCCGTCACGATCACCGAAAAGGCCGAAGAGGCACAGGGCAAAGACTCCGTGCGCGCCACCACAACATCAATCGGCAAAGGCAAACAAGAGCTGCGCGACATTCCCCAGTCCATCACCGTAGTGACTGAAAAGCTGGTCGACGACCGTAACCTTGACACCCTGAAAGACGTGCTGCACAACACCGCTGGCGTCACATTCCTGGCTGCAGAGGGTGGAGAAGAAGACATCCGCCTGCGCGGCTTCTCGCTGGCGCAAACCGGCGACATTTTTGTAGACGGCATGCGCGACCCTGCGTTCTACGACCGCGACACCTTCAACAGCGACAAAATCGAACTGCTGCGCGGCTCCGCATCCATGCTGTTCGGCCGCGGTTCCACCGGGGGCGCTGTCAACCAAAGCAGCAAGCAAGGTCGTGCCATTGACGACCATGAAATCAGCACCACCGTTGGCATGTACAACTACCGCCGGGTGACAGGCGATTTCAACATCCAAACCGGTGAAGACTCGGGCCTGCGTATCAATGCCATGGTTACCAAAGCGGACAACAACGCCGCGGGCAGCAGCATCGACAAACGCGGTATCGCCGCTAACTACCGCTGGGGCATCGGCACCAAGGACGAGTTCTCGGTGGGACTCATGTCACTGGACAACGACAACGGGATCAACTACGGCGTGCGCTGGATCCGCCCCACTTCCGCAACAGCAACCACGAGCTCGGTCCTGAACAGCGCTATCGCCCCCCAAACCTATTACGGCATGGCCAGCGACTACAACAAGGGGACCGCAGACTACATCACCGCTAGCCACACCCACCGCTTTGACGACGACAGCGAGCTGAAAACCTCGGTGCGCCGTGGCGTTTACACCCGCGACCAGCGTGCCACCCTTTGGAACTACGCCACAGGCACCGGCATCAACAACTTCACTGATGCCACCGTTTTAACCCGCGGCGCTCAAAACAAGATCCAAGACCTGAACTCGGTGTATCTGCAAACGGATTACACCAAGAAGTTCTCGGCCTTTGGCGTGAAGCATGAGTTGTTCACTGGCGTGGATTTTGGCCAAGAGAACAAAAACGTATTCCGCGCCACTGGCGGCGTATCCCGCCCCGCGACCACCGTCGGCACTCCTAACGACGGAGCTTCGGTGGACGAGTCGGCCCGAATCGTGACGCGCTCCGGTGCGTTCCAGGCAGATAACCTCGGCCTGTACGCCATGGACTTGGTGCAAGTGGCCGAGCATTGGAAAGTACTGGGTGGATTGCGCTTTGATCGCATGCGCGGCAACTACATCACGGAAGACGCAGCTGGCGTGAAAACGGCAGCCTTTGAGCAGAATATTGCCAATTGGAGTCAGCGGGTTGGCGTGATGTACCAGCCCACTGAGCTGAGCTCGTTCCACTTTTCTTGGGGAACATCCTTCAACACCTCCGGTGACACCTATTCCTACAGCGCCGGTAACTCCAATGCGAAACCGGAACAAAGCCGAAACGTGGAAATCGGTGCCAAGCTGGACTCCGCAGACAAGCGCTACACCACGCGTCTGGCGATCTTCCAGTCAGTGAAGTTCAACGAACGCAACACCGACCCTGACAATGCCGCAGCAACACCGGTGCTGTCCGGTCAGCGCCATGCCACCGGGCTTGAAATTGACGCCTCAGGCATGTTGACCCCCAAGTGGGAGATTTACGGCTCCTACATGTGGATGCCCGACGCCATGGTGGATGCGGCAGCCCCGTGCCCTGCTACAGGAACCTGCTCTCAGAACACAGCGGGTGACCGTGTCGGCGATCGACCTTCCTTGACTCCCGTCCATAGCGGAACAGTGTGGACCACCTATCAGTTCACCCCCCAATTCCGTGCAGGCACTGGCGTGAACTTCCGCAGCGAGCAGTCACCTAACCGCAATCCCGGCTTCTTTGCACCCGGCTACGCCACCCTCGACCTGATGGGCGAGTACAAGTTCAACGAAAAAGCAGTGCTCAAAGTCAACCTGACCAACGCACTGGACAAGTTGTACGCAGATGGTCTGTACACCAGCTTCTACACACCTGGCCCCGGCCGGAATCTGCAAGCCACTTTAAACCTGAAGTTCTAAGCCAGCGTCCTTACCTGCCAACCACTGCCATGCTTTTGCACCTGCCCGATCTGCTGACCTCTGACGAGGTCGCCCATGCCCAGCACCTGTTGAAGGAGGCTCCTTGGACGGATGGGCGCAAAGGCACCGGTGAGTTGGCCAGGCAGGTCAAAAACAACGAGCAACTGGACCACGAGGGTGACATTGCCCGCAGCATCCGCGAACTGGTGCTGCGGGGTCTGGACCGCAACACCACCTTCTTTTCTGCGGCACTGCCTAAAAAAGTGTTTCCACCCCGTGTCAACCGGTACGGGGGTGACAGTAACTTCTACGGCAACCACATCGATGGCGCCATTCGCTACATGCCCGGCAACGGGCAGCGATTGCGAACGGATGTGTCGTGCACCGTGTTCCTCAATGACCCTGAGGACTATGACGGCGGCGAACTCACGATCGCCGACACCTACGGCGAAAAGACCGTCAAGCTGCCGGCGGGTCACGCGGTGCTCTACCCCGGCACCAGCCTGCACCAGGTCAAACCCGTGACCCGCGGGCACCGCATCGCCTGCTTTTTCTGGATTGAGAGCCTGGTTCGCAGCGACGAGCAACGCCGCATGCTCTACGAGCTCGACATGAATTTGCTGGCCATGCGTCGCCGGCACGGCGATTCGGAAGAAACCACAGCACTCACGGGCGTCTACCACAACATGCTGCGCATGTGGGCCGACACCTGAGGCCACTGGCCACGCTCAACGCCCTTGATGATTTTTACTGCCTATGTCTACTTTTGCACTTCCACGTTTTGGCGCACTTCCCGCCTTCAGTCGTAACACCAGCATCGTCCTGACGGTGGTTGCCTTCCACGTGGCGGTTTTGTGGGCCGTGCAGAGTGGCTTGCTCAAGCGCGTCGTAGAGGTGGTCGTACCCGCCGAAATCCTGGTGGAGTTTGTCACCCCCGCATCGCCACCACCCGCACCGCGTGCCACCCCACAGCCCAAAACACCCACCAAAACAGTCACCACCAAACAAACGACACCTCCAGTGCCTGCACCCACACCCACGGTGGCACCTCAACCCGCGCCCTTGGCGATTGCACCCTCTGCCAATACACCGGCACCGTCAGCGGCAACCCCTGCAGCAACGGCGGCTACGCAAAGCAATGCCACTGGCAGTAGCAATGCACCTGCAGCCCCGCCCGCACCACCGGCTCCGCCAAAGATCGAATTGCCTTCCAGCGATGCCGATTACCTGAACAACACCAAGCCTGCCTACCCCGCAATCAGCAAGCGTTTGGGTGAGCAAGGCCGCGTCGTGGTGAGGGTATTCATCGATGCTGACGGGCAACCCAGCCAGGCCAGTGTCAAGCAAAGCAGCGGATTTGACCGCTTGGATCAAGCCTCGGTAGAGACCGCTCTGAAATGGCGCTATGCACCGGGCAAGCGCGCTGGTGTCGCACAGGGCATGTGGTTTGACGTACCCCTTAACTGGCAGCTCACACGCTAGTCCACGCTTTCTCTTTTATTCAATTCGTTTTTCTTCGGAGCTATTTATGGAATCTCAACTCGGCCTCATCACCCTCTGGAACCAAGGCGACTGGGTCACCAAATCGGTAGCAGTTTTGCTGCTCGGCATGTCCTTGGCATCGTGGATCGTGATCCTGATCAAGGCCCTCGACATCTTCAAGTTCAAGTCGCTCGCAGGCCGCACCGAAAGTTTCTGGCATAGCGCTGACTTTGAATCGGGCATGACGACCCTGGGCAACCCGGTCGACAACCCGTTTGTTCAATTGGCGCGCTCGGGGCAAGAAGCCACCGCCCACCACCGCCACACCCAAACCCAATTGCATGACGCCCTGGACATCAGCGACTGGATCAGCCGCGCCTTGCGCAACAGCATTGATGACAGCACCGCACGCTTCCAGAGCGGCTTGGCTGTGTTGGCGTCGGTCGGCTCGACGGCACCTTTCGTAGGGTTGTTTGGAACCGTTTGGGGCATCTACCACGCACTCATGGGCATTGGCGCATCAGGCCAAGCCACTATCGACAAGGTCGCCGGTCCGATCGGCGAGGCGTTGATCATGACCGCCTTGGGCTTGGCTGTGGCCATCCCGGCAGTGCTGGGCTACAACGCGCTGGTGCGTGGCAACAAGTCCATCCTGACCAAGCTCAACCGTTTCGCCCACGATTTGCACGCCTACTTTGTGACAGGCGCACGGGTCACCCACGTCCAAAGCGGTGACAGCAAAGTCGTCGCCATGAAAAAAGCCTGATCCGCCCAAGGAGCCCCCATGTCATTTGGAATGCAAGACGCTGGCTCAGACAGCGACGCCGAGGTCATGAACGAGATCAATATGACACCGCTGGTCGATGTGATGTTGGTGCTGCTCATCATCTTCATCATTACCGTGCCGGTGATGAAACACGCTGTCAATGTAGAGCTACCAACCGCCACGAGCCAGCCTGAACAAGTCAAGCCGGAAACACTGCAACTGAGTGTGGACGCGCAAGGCGCTTATTTTCTGAACCAATCGCTGGTTGCCAGCGATGCCCTGAGCGGGGTACTGCAAGCCGAGGCCGGCAAGGATCCGCAACCGGAATTGCATATCCGCGGGGACAAAGCTGTGCGCTACGAATTCGTGGCACAAGCCATGGCGTCCGCCCAACAGGCGGGGCTGCGCAAAATCGGGTTCATCTCCGAGCCGACACGCTGAGCGCAACGCATATCGACTTGACGTATGGAATCCCCTCAGACACTACCCGGCACCCTTGCCCCCATGCCCAGCCCGCTCGTGTCCGGGGAGCGGCGCAACGCTTCCAAGCCGGTCGATAGCGCTGGCAACCGGGTTGTCAAGGCGAGCACACTGCTCGGCGAGCGCCAGAGTGTGGACATTGAATACAACGGCCAGCGCTACCGCCTGCAAACCACGAAGGCAGGTAAATTGATTCTGACCAAATAGCAGCATCACTATAAAAATAGCGGGTAGCGCACATAGAACGTGCACTACCCGCTATCTTTTTAATAGCAATCGGTCGACTTACAGACCAATAGCAGCAATACCGGCTTTGGCGATCTGGGCGTCTTCGTTCGACTTCACGCCGCTCACACCCACCGCGCCCAAACATTGGCCATCCTTCATGATCGGCACGCCGCCTTCCAGCAGGGCATCGAGGTTGGGCGCGCTCAAAAAGGACACGCGGCCGCCGTTGATCATGTCTTCATACACTTTGCTCTCGCGGCGCCCCAAAGCGGCGGTGCGCGCTTTTCCGGGTGCAATGTGAGAAGAGATGGGAGCCGCGCCATCCAGGCGCTGGAATGACAACAAATGACCACCATCGTCCACGATGGCAATACTCACGGCCCAGCTGTGTTTCGCAGCTTCTGCCTGAGCGGCGGCGGCGATGGCGGTGACGTCGGCAAATTCGAGAACGGCTTTGGTTTTCATAGGATGTGCAAGTGATAAGGGTGAAAACCCTGAGCATAACCAAACGCGGAGTCCTTTTACCCCGCTTGCACTCAGATCACCCCTACCCGAATTGACAAGAATAAGCATACAAACCGTGGGGGTGGCAGCACGAAGGCCTAGAATGTTTGCACTGCTTGCTGTAACCGTGCATGTGCGCGACTCAGGCAGTCAACAACTGGAGTTACACCATGACCGATCGCACTACTACCTTTGGCCAGAGCCTGGGCTATGGCGCATCAACCGCGCAACGCAACAAGGTGCTGCGCAACACATATTGGCTGCTCTCACTGAGCATGATTCCCACCGTGGTGGGCGCTTGGGTCGGTGTGGCGATGAACTTGGGCCCTATTTTCAGCGGCATCCTTGGCTTCGTGCTGTTCATGGCCATCGCCTTCGGCTTCATTTTCGCCATCGAAAAGACCAAGAATTCTGCTGCTGGCGTCCCTGTGCTGCTGGGCTTCACTTTCTTCATGGGGCTGATGATGTCTCCCCTGATCCAGCGCACCCTGGGCTTTAGCAATGGCCCTCAACTCATCATGACCGCATTTGCCGGCACCGCAGGTGTGTTCTTCGCCATGGCCAGCTTGGCCACCGTGATCAAGCGCGACCTGAGCGGTATGGGTAAATGGTTGTTTGTAGGCACTATCGTGTTGATCGTGGGCGGCTTGGTAAACGCTTTCGTGGGCTCTACTGCCGGCATGATGGCCTTGTCCATGGCTGCCATCGGCATCTTCAGCTTCTGGATGCTGTACGACGTAAAGCGCATCGTGGACGGCGGCGAAACCAACTACATCACCGCGACTCTAAGCCTGTACCTGAACATCGTGAACGTGTTCCAGAACTTGCTTGCTCTGTTGGGCATTTTCGGCGGCGAACGCGACTAAGCGGGATAGCTGCCGCAGATGGCAGCATGCGCTCAACAAAAAAGGCCCCGAGGGGCCTTTTTTGTTGTCAATATCAACACCGGAATGCCGATAACACCAGTAGCACTTCATCCGCCCTATGACACTACGCCCTCTTCTGTTGCTACTCCCCTTGCTGCTCTCAGGTTGCGATCTGCAATCGATTCAGGCAGCAATGGCCGACCCGAAGATCGCCCAACGCGAAGCGGAGGCCAAAGCCATCGGCAGCGCCTGCCGGCACGGGCTGCGCAGTATTGAAGACTGCTACTCGCTCAACGAGAAAGCATCCAAATCCGCCATTTTCAACGGCTGGAAAGAGATGGATCTCTACATGCGCGAAAACAAAATCGAAGGTGTTGCACCCCAAGGCTTGAAACCTCCTCCACCTCCGCCACCAGCACAGCCAGCCGAGGCCGTGATCACGGAGGAAGAGGAAGATCCCAAAGCAAAATCCAAGGCCAAACCCAAAGGTTAGTGCTTAGCGCCAAGGGCTCAGTCGTTCCGCTCGAACACGGCAATGCTCTCCACGTGCGCCGTGTGGGGGAACATGTTCACCACGCCAGCCTTAGAGCAGGTGTAACCGGCCTCATTGACCAGCACTCCAGCGTCCCGGGCCAAAGTGGCAGGCGCGCAGCTCACATACACAATGCGCTTGGGCGGTGTCCAGCCCTTGCGCAGCTCGGGCTGCTGGCACAGCGCTGCCAAGGCTTGCACCAGCGCATAGGCACCCTCACGCGGGGGGTCTATCAGCCACTTGTCGGCGGAGCCATCCGCAATCAACAGCTCAGGCGTCATTTCAAACAGGTTGCGCGCTACAAATTCAGTAGCTGCGAGCGGAGATTCTGCGGGCGCTGCAGCCGCTTTTCGCTTGGAATTAAAGACCAGGTTTTCACGCGAACGGGCCACTAGGGCTTCAGCCCCTTCAATACCCAACACTTCGCGCGCTTGGGTAGCCAGTGGCAGGGTGAAGTTGCCCAAGCCGCAGAACCAATCAATCACACGTTCAGTCTTCTCCACCTGCAAAAGACCCAGCGCCCTTGAGACCAGCACCCGGTTGATGTGGGGGTTGACCTGCGTGAAATCGGTCGGGCGGAACGGCATGGTGATGCCAAAGTCAGGCAGGCTGTAGGCCAACTCTCCGGTCTCATGGCCCGGCAACTCGTCAAGGCGGTGAATGGTTTCAGGGCCCTTGGGCTGCAACCACCATTGCAAACCCGCCTGGGTCGCTGCAAAGGCCCGCAGGCGGGCTTTGTCAGCCTCCGACAGCGGCTCCATATGGCGCAGGACCAACGCAATAACGCCAGCCTGATTGTCTTGTTGGTCGCTGATGTCGCCCATGGCGAGCTCAAGTTGCGGAATGGTTTCCACGGCGTCCATGGATTCGATCAGCTGACGCAAGGGTATCAGCATCGCGCTGACCCTCGGAGCCAGCACGTGGCAGACCTTCATATCCGCCACATAGCGGCTCTTGCGCTCATGGAAGCCGATCAGCACCGCACCCTTTTTCCGAACAAAACGCACGGACAAACGACCACGGTAGCGGTAGCCCCACGAGGGCCCCTCGATAGGCCGCACCACATTGTCCGGCTTGAGTTTGCCGATGTGATGCAGGTTGTCTTCCAATACACGTTGCTTCACGGCCACTTGGGCCCCTACGTGCAAGTGCTGCATCTTGCAGCCGCCGCAGGCGCCTTCATGCAGACCAAAGTGCGGGCACGCAGGCTGCACCCGCTGGGAAGACTCGATGTGGATCTCAGTCAGAGTGCCCTTCTCGAAACTGGCCTTGCTGCGGTGCATCTGAGCACTCACCACTTCAAATGGGAGCGCCCCTTCGATAAACACCACTTTGCCGTCAGGCCGGTGGGCGACCCCCTGAGCTTCGAGGTCTAGAGATTTCACTGCCAGCCAGCCATCAGGCAGCTGCGGCGTGGCCGCTGTGTCATTGTTGTGTTCGTCAGTCATCCCTGAATTGTCTCAGGTCCGACCGCATCACCTCCACAACTCCGCGCCGATCTCGCTGCGGGCTGTGTACCCGATAGAAAAAAGCCTCAGCGGCCTAACGAGCGGGGAGGTATTTCATCGGATCCACCGGTTTGCCTTGGCGGCGAACCTCGAAATGCAACTTGACGCGATCTGCATCGGTGCTGCCCATTTCGGCGATCTTTTGACCCTTCTTCACCGTCTGGTCTTCTTTCACCAGCAAGGTCTGGTTATGGGCATAGGCCGTCAAGAAGGTGTTGTTGTGCTTAAGGATGATCAGGTTGCCATAGCCGCGCAATCCGGCGCCGGCGTACACGACTTTCCCCTCACCCGCTGCCAAAACGGGGTCACCGGCATTCCCGCCGATGTCCAAGCCTTTGTTTTTGACTTCATCAAAGCCAGCTAGCACTGCTCCATTGCCCGGCCACATCCAAGCGACTGCATCGTCGCTCGCGGCAGCGGGGGTAACTGCCGCAACCGCAGGCGCACTGGCAGGAGCAGATGCTGCCTTGGCCGGTGCACTCGCTGCTGCGGTGGTGGCGGAGGCCGCTCTGGCCGGCGCACTCGCCGCCGAAGACTGCCCGCTAGCGGGTGGCAGCGCCGTCACAGTGCTGCTACTGCTTGCCACAGGCTTGGTACCTGCAGCTTCTGTAACCGCTACCGGCTGCACGATCCGCAGTACTTGGCCCACTTCAATTTTGTTGGGGTTGTCCAGCGCGTTCCAGCGTGCGATGTCTTTATGACTTTGGCCGCTTTCCAAGCCAATACGAATCAGCGTATCGCCGGGCTTGACGGTGTAATAGCCCGGTTTGCCTGCATTCTCAAAGCCAGGAGGCTGCTTGACCGCTTGGGTGCGCGGGTCGGTGCTCACCGTTTGTTGCGGCGCTTGGCTGGAGCGATCCTCGACAGGCGCACGGGTAATGGGCTTGGAGCCACAACCCGCCACCACCAGTACCGCGGCACCCGCAACACCAAACCACAAACTACGCATACCAACCATATTGATTTTTCCCTTCAGGCAACGCCCGATTTTAGGGGTACAAAATGCACCGCCTCCAGAATGCTCTGGCGCAGGCCCTGGGCTGTTTTGTCAACGACCAGGAGCGCCTGTCCGCCGGCGTGCACCACGGGAGCGACCAAGCGTCCACCCACTGCTAATTGATCAATCCACGCTTGCGGCAAAGCATCGCCTCCGGCGGCCGAAATAATTCCTGCATAAGGCCCACCCTTGGGATAACCCGCCATGCCATCCCCGAACAGTAAATGCACATTGGGCAAGCGCAAAGGCCTCAAATTGTCTCGGGCTTTGTCGTGCAAACCCTTCAAGCGCTCAATGCTGTAGACCTCTGTGGCCACACGGCTCAGCACTGCGGCCTGGTAGCCGCAACCGGTGCCGATTTCCAATACGCGGCCCATGGGCCCGGTCGCTCCATTACGCAACAGCTCGATCATGCGAGACACCACTCCCGGCTTGGAAATGGTCTGCCCCAGCCCGATGGGCAGGCTGGTGTCTTCGTAGGCCTGGTTCACTAAGCCACTGTCCACAAACCGGTGTCGCTCAATCGAACCCATGGCAGACAAAACCAAGGGGTCTGTAACACCCTGCCCGGCCAGCTTTTGCACCATACGTTGCCGCACCGCCAGCGAATCCATCCCCAAACCCTGGGGAATAGGTACGCCGGAGGCTCCACTTTTGGGAGCCACCGTTTTAGCAGCGCCTGTTACCGAGCCAGCTTGGCCCCGCGGTGCCAATGGCATTACCGTACCTGACGGATGCGGCCGGTTTTTCGCAAGGGTGGTGTCGAGCCGCGCCGGAAAGGAGGGCCGCTCCTTCATACCTTGGGTGATGAGGTCAAACGGTTCATCGACTGAGCCCAATAGCCCAGATTGTCATGGTCAGTGAGATCGACTTTGAGCGGAGTCACGGCAACATGGCCTTGAGCTGTGGCATGGAAATCAGTGCCATCAGCATCGTCCTTCACCGGACCCGCGGCACCGATCCAGAACATGGTTTCTCCGCGGGGGCTCAGCTGCTTGATCACTTTCTCGGCAGCGTGTCGCTTACCCAGGCGACACAGCTTGGCGGCGCCGATCATCTCAAAAGGCAAGTTGGGAATATTGACATTGAGCAGCCAAGGCGCAGTGGTGATCATGTGCTGCTGCTGCATTGCAAGCACCATCTCACGGGCTTTTTGCGCGGCAGATTGCAAGTGAACCCAGTCCCGCTCCACTTGGGAAAATGCAATCGCTGGAATGCCGAACAAAAAGCCTTCCATTGCGGCACCGACAGTGCCCGAGTAGATAGTGTCATCCCCCATATTGGCACCGTTGTTGATACCTGATACCACCAAATCTGGGCGGTAATCCAGCAAACCGGTAAGCGCGATGTGCACACAATCTGCAGGTGTGCCATTCACGTAGCGAAAACCGTTCGCGGCCTGGTGCACATACAAGGGCGAATGCAGCGTCAGTGCATTGGATTTAGCGCTGTTATTTTGCTCAGGAGCAATGACCTCCACTTCAGCAACATCTTTGAGCGCTTCGTAAAGCGCCACGATACCGGGGGCTTGATAACCGTCGTCGTTGGAAATGAGAATTTTCATAGCAAGAAATAGTGTGGAGGCATTGTAGGGGGCAGTACTGCAGCCGGTCGCCGTCGGGACAATTGGACGCAGACACTCCGCGTACGGGTTCTATGATTTGAGGAATTATCTTTGGAGAAACACCATGCATGCCTGGCTATGTGAAGACCCCACAGGCGTTGACGCCTTGAATTGGAAGGAGCTACCAACGCCTGAGCCCCGGGCGGGAGAAGTCCAGTTGGAGATTCACGCAGCAAGTCTGAACTTTCCAGACCTGCTGATTATTCAAAACAAGTACCAAATGAAGCCCGCACTGCCCTTCGTGCCGGGGTCTGAGTATGCAGGAGTCGTGGTTGCAGTCGGTGAAGGCGTCACCCATTTGAAGGTTGGCCAAGCAGTCGCATGCCTCAGCGGTACTGGCGGTTTTGCGACCCATACGATCGCACCCGCTGCCATGTGTATGCCGCTTCCTGCAGGGTTCCCGATGGTGGATGCCGCGGCATTCATCATGACCTATGCCACCTCACACCATGCATTGCTGGACCGTGGGCAACTGAAGGCAGGTGAAACGGTCTTGATTTTGGGTGCCGCTGGCGGCGTGGGCACTGCAGCCATCCAGATCGCGAAAGCCGCAGGGGCCAAGGTGATTGCCGCGGCCTCGAGCGCAGAAAAATGCGAACTTTGTACCCGTATCGGCGCCGATGCCACGATCAACTACAGCACCGAGAACCTGCGCGATGCCCTGAAGGCACTGACGCAAGGACGCGGACCAGATGTGATCTACGACCCTGTGGGTGGGGATCTTGCGGAACCGGCATTCCGCTCCATCGCATGGCGCGGCCGCTACTTGGTCGTAGGCTTTGCCGCTGGTCCCATTCCGGCGCTTCCCTTCAACTTGGCACTCCTGAAAGGCGCTTCTATCGTAGGCGTCTTCTGGGGCGACTTTGCCAAGAAAGAGCCGGGTGCCAACGCCAAAATGATGCAAGAACTTGCCGGCTGGTACATGCAGGGAAAAATCAAGCCAGTGATTGACCGCACACTGCCGATGGGCGAAGCCAAAGCCGCTTACGCGCACATGGGTTCACGCAAAGTAATGGGCAAAGTGGTCCTGGTGAATAGTTGAAATCCGCCGGCCGCTACTTTTCAAACCTACAAAAACAAAAACCCGCTAACTTGCGTTAGCGGGTTTTTTTAACTGGGGTGGCTGATGGGGCTCGAACCCACGACAACAGGAATCACAATCCTGGACTCTACCAACTGAGCTACAGCCACCGTAGAAGTAAATTATAACCCGAATTTCCGGCTCTTTTTCAATTCACGCCGGTTTTGGGTCTCAAGGTGCAGGTACCTTCATCTGCACTTTGAAACGCTGCTTCAAGCCTTCATAGTAGGCAGCGCTCTCAGCTGCAGCCACCCATTGGGCGTATTGCGCTTGTTCCTGCTTGGATTTTGCCTCTTCCACTGCAGTGCGCTGCAGAACCTTGTTAACTCGCACAATGGCGTAGCCCTGTGTCCCCAAGTCAACGCCCACGAATGCCGGGAGCTTGGCAGGGCTGGCACGCAGAGCAGCGTCTACTATTGCGCCTTGCAAGCCTTGGCTCGCGTCACGCGACATCGTCACTGCGGCAGCGAAGCTGACACTTGACGGGTCTTTTTGCACCGAGGCTAATTTCTCAGCCCCTTCTTTTTTCGCCTGCTCCAGCGCCCGGCTAGCGATCAAACGATCCCGCACCAGAGGCTTGACTTCTGCCAACGACAGGGCACGCGCAGGGCTGTAGGAGAGGACCCGTGCAGATACCAATTGATTGGCGCCAAGTTCAAGGGCTTCCGTATTGCGCTTGTTCTCCAGCGAGTCAGCGCTAAAAATAGCCTCTAAAAAGCGGCTGTTGGCGAGGGGGCCAGTAGCACCCGGCTGCACCGCACGCTGAACACCGTTCGCTGTCTTCACTACGAGCTTCAGACGATCGGCGACAGGCGCCAAGCTGTCCGATTGCTCGTAAACACCATTGGTAAATGATTCAGCCGCTTCGGCAAATTTCCGTTGCGCCAGTTGCGCTCGCAGTTCTGGTTCGAGACTGGCTTTGACCTCATCAAAAGACGGCTGTTTAGCGCTCTTGACATCCGCCAATTTGATGATGTGGAAGCCAAAATCAGACTCCACCAGATCGCTGATGTCACCCTTTTTCAGGGAGAAAGCTGCTTCTTCAAAAGGCTTCACCATGGCGCCACGACCGAAGTAGTCCAAATCGCCTCCGCGGACAGCAGATCCGGCATCTTGCGAATTCTTTTTAGCGACCTCTGCAAAGGTCTCGGGTGCTTTGCGAACTTGGGCGAGCAGCGCAGCTGCGCGTTCTTGAGCCTTGGAACGCTCAGCCGCAGGCATGTCCTTCGGCGCATTGATCAAGATGTGGCTCGCACGTCGCTCTTCCTGGGCACTAAAACGGCTTGCGTTTTGATCGAAGTAAGACTTCAAATCAGCGTCGCTCACCACAACCGATTTCTTCAGCGCTTCAATATCAAGCAGCACATATTCAATGTTGGCAGTTTCAGTGGACTGAAACTGCGCAGTGTTCGCCTGAAAGTAGGCTTCAATATCGGCCTCTGAAGGATTTACCTTCGCAACAAAATCTGCCGGACCGAAGCGGGTTACTTGAATTTCGCGGCGCTCGAAAAAAGCGTTGAGCGCAATGTCAGCCAGTGCTTTCGGTGAAAAAGCAGTAGACGAAATGGCAGACTCCACTTGCATCAACGAGAGATCGCGGCGCACACGCGCCTCAAAACCCTCGGGAGTCAGCCCTTGGCTTGCCGCCAATTGCCGGTAACGCTCCATGTCCATGGTGCCATCGGGTTTACGCAGACCTGCAATGGTCGGGTTTTGCTGCAACTCTCGCGCCAGGCGGGCGTTGCTCATGGTGAGGTGCGACGCTTGAACAGCCTCGGCCATCACCTTGTCACGCACTAAACGCTCAAGTGTCGCGTAACGTGCTTGGGGGGAATCCAGGAGCTTGGGATCCAAATTGGGTACGGAGGTGCGCAGTCTGTCGACTTCGTTTTTGTGAGCAAAGTCCCATTCTTCTTGGGTAATCTTTGCTTTGCCAACGGTCGCTACCGTTGCGCCCTGATCTGCCATGCTTTTGTAACCATCAACCCCCACCAACACAAAGGCGGGAATGAGTAGCAAGAACATCAAGAACATCAACACCTTGGTGTGCTTGCGAACAAAATCGAACATGCGCTAACTCTCCATTTGAACAACAAAAAAGGCGAACAAACTGTTCGCCTTTGCTGGGTAGGGGTGGTGGGTGATGACGGGCTCGAACCGCCGACATTCTGCGTGTAAGGCAGACGCTCTACCAACTGAGCTAATCACCCTCCCGAAAACCGATTTTCAGTTCAGGGCATCTTTCAATGCTTTGCCTGGACGGAATTTTGGAACTTTTGCTGCCTTGATTTTAATCGCATCGCCGGTACGGGGATTGCGACCAGTGCGCGCAGCGCGCTTGCCAACTGCAAATGTACCAAAACCTACGAGAGACACTGTACCGCCTTTTTTCAAGGTCGTCTTCACTGCACCGATGGTGGACTCCAAAGCGCGTGTAGCAGCAGCCTTCGAAATATCTGCGTGCTTGGCAATGTGCTCGATCAATTCTGTTTTGTTCACAAGGGCCCCTTAATCGGAAACGGAGTTAGACAATGTCTCTTCAAATTTCTGGTGATTCGCCTCTGGGCACCGCAGCTTAACCGGGCACCGCGAATCACGCTTTTCTGCGACTGATTTCGATCAGCGCGGAGGCGAATTCTAGACTGAATTCCGGGCCCTTCTCATCAACGCACAAGTTTTTTATTGTGAGCTTTTGTCAGCGGCTCGAAAGCAAGATGCGCAACTCGAATCCGCAGCGATTACGAAGCACGGGCCCGAATCTCAGGGATTGCCTTTTGCAAGTAGTACACCATGGACCAGACGGTCAAGACGGCCGCACCCCACATCAACCAAACGCCCCACAAGTGGGTATCAATCACCCCGAATAACATGCCGTTGAAAAGCAGAAAGGGGATCGCCACCATCTGGACCACCGTTTTGAGTTTGCCGATCATGTGGACAGCCACGCTCTTGCTTGCTCCGATTTGCGCCATCCACTCACGCAGGGCAGAAATCGCGATCTCCCGCCCGATGATGATCAATGCGACAAAAACATCCGCACGCTGCAAGTGCACCAGCACGAGCACACATGCACACACTAAAAACTTGTCGGCTACCGGATCCAGAAAGGCTCCGAATGAAGAGGTTTGATTAAGCTTGCGAGCCAGGTAGCCATCAAGCCAATCGGTCAAAGCGAACAGCACAAACATTACTGTTGCGGCCAGGTTTTTTTCGTAATCGCTGGCCATGCTACCGGGCAGGTAGAACACGCCCACAATGAGGGGAATCGCGAAGATCCGCGCCCAAGTCATGATGGTGGGGATGGTGGTAAACATGTCAGGATTGTGGCACGGCTTAATGCAGCGCCCGGTAGATTTCCTCCGCCAATTCACGCGAGATACCTTCGACCGATGCAATGTCTTGCGCACTGGCCTGCTCCACGCCCCGAACCCCACCGAAACGCTGCAACAAGCGGGCCCGCCGCTTGGGGCCAATGCCGGGTATTTCCTCCAGCTTGCTGCCACCCGTTCGCACCTTGGCGCGGGCTGCCCGCATTCCCGTAATGGCGAAGCGGTGGGCTTCGTCGCGGATTTGAGCGACCAACATCAGGGCAGCCGAGTCAGCACCGAGGTACACCTTGTCTCGGCCGTCGGCAAACACCAATTCCTCAAGACCTACTTTGCGGCCCTCGCCTTTTTCGACACCGACGATCAGCGACAAATCCAGGCCCAGGCTCTCGAAGACCTCCCTCGCCATGGACACTTGCCCCTTGCCGCCGTCCACCAGCACGAGGTCCGGCAACCGCGCATTACTAGCCAAGGTGGTTCCGCTGTGCTTGGCTTCACGCACAGCCTCGGCGATCTTGCTGTAACGCCGGGTGAGCACCTGACGCATCGCTGCGTAATCATCGCCACCGGTGATGCCATCGATGTTGAATCGCCGGTACTCAGCGTTCTGCATCTTGTGCTGCTGAAACACCACGCACGAAGCCTGTGTAGCCTCCCCTGCCGTGTGTGAAATATCGAAACATTCGATCCGCAGATCATCCAGGTTGTCCATGGCGAGATCCAAAGCATCCGCCAAGGCGCGAGTGCGCGCCTGCTGCGAGCCCTCTTCAGATAACAAGCGCGCCAATTGAAGCGCTGCATTGGTTTGGGCCATTTCCAACCAAGCCCGGCGCTGCTCCCGGGGTTGGTGCACTGCCGCAGCCTTGACGCCGGTTTGCTCTGCCAGTGCCTGCATGAGCGCTTTGCTCACCGGCTCACTCACCACGAGCACCGAGGGCATGGGTACTTGCAAGTAGTGCTGAGCGATAAAGGCCTCCAACACTTGCACTTCGACGGGCGGCGCGCTCGCCCCCTCGTCCGTCACATCCATGACCGAGGCATCTTCCACATGCACCGGGAAATAAGGCCGGTCGCCCAAATGGCGCCCGCCCCGCACCATCGCTAGGTTCACACAGGCTTTGCCGCCCTGCACCTTGACGGCCAATATGTCCACATCCCGGTCCGACACGTTGTCCACCGATTGCTGGTGCAAAACATTGGAGAGCGCAGCGACTTGATTGCGCAACTCGGCGGCTTTCTCAAACTCCAGCTTGTCCGAGTGCGCCATCATGCGGGTCTCCAGCCCCCGCATGACGTCTTGCGCCTCCCCCTTCAGAAAGCGCTCGGCATTTGCCACATCCTGCGCATAGTCCAGCGGCTGAATATGGCCGACACACGGTCCTGAGCAGCGCTTGATCTGGTACAGCAAACATGGGCGGGTGCGGTTGGCGAATATCGAGTCTTCACAGGTGCGCAAGCGGAACACCTTTTGCATCAACAGAATGGCCTCTTTGACCGCCCACGCGCTGGGGTACGGGCCAAAATAACGGTGCTTTTTCTCGACCGCGCCCCGGTAATACGAGACCCGCGCAAATTCCACCGGTTGCGGGGCCCGTGCTGCCACCGGGGGCTCGGCTGGAGCCATTTTTTTGGGCACGGGAGGCGTACCCGTCATCTTCAAATAGGGGTAGCTCTTGTCATCCCTGAACAGAATGTTGTACTTAGGGTTCAGGGTTTTGATGAGGTTGTTTTCCAGCAGCAGCGCTTCCGCTTCAGAGCGGACCACCGTGGTCTCCATACGCACAATCTTGCTGACCATGTGCCCGATACGGGTGCCGCCATGGTTCTTCTGAAAATAGCTGCTCACCCGCTTCTTTAAGCTGATGGCTTTGCCGACATACAAGACTTGGCCATCGGCATCGAAATAACGATAGACGCCGGGCAAAGACGGCAATGCCGCTACTTCACGCAGTAGCTCTTCAGGATGGGTATCACTCATGGGGCGCTATTGTCCGCCCAGTGGCTCCCCTTGTGCACAATCGGGCGCATGTCCCTAGTCACCTCTACACCGACGTCCCGCCACGACTCCGCACCACCATGGCAATGGGATGTGTTCTGCCGCGTGATCGATAACTTCGGCGACATCGGCGTGTGCTGGCGCTTGTGCGCAGACCTCGCGAGCCGGGGTCACCACGTCCGTTTGTGGGCCGACGATAGCAGCCCATTGACCTGGATGGCTCCCGGTGCGCGTGAGGGCCTATGGCCAGGTGTTCAAGTACTGGACTGGGCGCAGTCGCAAGACGCTGCCTTTGTCGCACAACTCCCTCCTGCAACCGTGTGGATTGAGGGATTCGGATGCGATATCGCTCCTGAATTCATAGCGTCGCATGCAAGCTACTTGAGCGCAAGCGCCTCAGAAGGCATCAAAACCCCAGTGTGGATCAACCTAGAATACCTGTCCGCAGAGAGTTATGTTGAGCGTTGCCACGCCCTGCCCTCGCCGGTGATGCAGGGTCCCGCCAAAGGTTGGACCAAACATTTTTACTACCCCGGCTTTACCGCGGGCACGGGCGGCTTGCTGCGGGAATCCAAGCTGCTGGAAACCGCAGCGCAATGGGACCACACAAAGCGCTCCGACTGGCTGCGCAGCCATGGAGTCACTTGGCAAGGCGAGCGGCTGATCAGCCTGTTTTGCTACGAGCCCGAGGGCTTGAGTGCCGCACTTGCACATTGGATGCGCGGCCCCGAGCAGACACAGCTATTGGTTACCCCGGGCCGGGCTGCCCGGGCCGTGCAAGCGGCATGGAGCACTGCCGTAGAGGCTTCTGGTGTCCCTGAGGGTGAAAGCAAACTGCGTCTCCACCACCTTCCCGCGCTGACGCAGGCCGAGTTTGACGATCTGCTGCGCAGCTGCGATGTCAACCTGGTTCGGGGCGAAGACTCGCTGGTGCGCGCACTGTGGGCCGGCAAGCCTTTCCTGTGGCACATCTACCCCCAAGACGACGGGGCACACCTCGACAAGCTCAACGCCTTTCTGGACTGCCTGCAAGTCCCCGCCGGCTTACGCACGCTCTTTGCCGCCTGGAATGGCCTCCCCTTGCCGAGCGGCGCCGAAAGCACGCCCATAGACTGGGCTCTGCTGCACGCCGAAGAATCTCGCATGGCAGCGCACCGCTGGCGCCTTCAGCTGGCTGCTCAAGAGGACCTGGTCACAGCGCTGGTCAATTTCGTGGAGAAAAAGCGATAAAATACGAGGCTTTGCTGAATTTGCCGCCCGAGTTTTGGGGCGATTCATGCCCCGCCGCAGACTGCGGCCTACAGTCGCACTTAGTGACACTCGCTCAAGCAACCCTATGAAAATCGCACAAGAAATCCGCGCCGGCAACGTGATCATGCACGGCAAAGACCCCATGGTCGTCCTGAAAACCGAATACAGCCGCGGCGGCCGCAACTCTGCCACCGTGCGCATGAAACTCAAGAGCCTGATCGCCAACTTCGGTACCGAAGTCGTGTTCAAGGCCGACGACAAGATGGACCAGATCATCTTGGACAAGAAGGATTGCACTTACTCCTACTTCGCTGACCCCCTGTATGTCTGGATGGACGCTGACTACAACCAGTACGAAGTGGAATCGGAAAACATGGGCGATGCCCTGAACTACCTCGAAGACGGCATGACCGCTGAAGTGGTGTTCTACGAAGGCAAGGCCATTTCTGTCGAATTGCCCACCAGCGTGGTTCGCGAAATCACCTGGACTGAACCTGCAGTCAAGGGCGACACATCCGGGAAGGTGCTCAAGCCTGCCAAGATTGCAACCGGCTTCGAAATCGGCGTACCAATTTTCGTGGCTCAAAACGACAAGGTCGAAATCGACACCCGCACCGGCGAATACCGTAAGCGCGTTTAATCCACGCGGTGCACAGGCCTTACCGGGCCTGCTCAAAAAAGCTCCTTCGGGAGCTTTTTTTATGCCTGCGATTAAGTAGCAAAAAACGGCACGTCTCTTGCCTTCAGAGTGCCACGAAACTGCCGCACAATGAAGCCATGGAAAACACGCAAAACCTCAACGAAAGCCGTATCGCCAACGCCTGGGCGGACCTGCAAAACCACTCTGACCAGGGTGGTGCCCTCGACCAGGACGCCTACCGCCTGGCCTTCGCCGATCCCGAATTCCTGCTACGCCGCGAGACCCGTGGCATCCGCATCCAGCTCGAGATGCTCAAACCCGACCTCGACCAAGCCGCACAGGGTGTGGACAACACCGTGGTGGTCTTTGGTAGCGCGCGCTTCCCGTCACCCGAAGATGCCGAGGCGTTTGCACAAGCCGCCGAATTGTCGGGGGATGCCCAACAAATCGCGGTGGCCAAGCGCCACTTGCGCAACGCCAAGCACTACGACAACGCACGTTTGTTTGCCCGCTTGGTAGCCGGACACAGCGCCCGCAAACCCAAAGACCAGCGCTTGTTCATTTGCACCGGCGGTGGCCCCGGCATCATGGAGGCGGCCAACCGCGGCGCCCACGAAATGGATGCACTCACCCCCGGCCTGAACATCACCCTGCCGCATGAGCAACGTGCCAATCCTTACGTGACACCGTCCTTGAGCTTCAAGTTTCACTACTTTGCCACCCGCAAGATGCATTTCATGATGCGGGCCAAAGCGCTGGTGGCGTTTCCCGGCGGCTTCGGCACCCTGGACGAGCTGTTTGAAGTCATCACCTTGGTGCAAACCAAGAAGGCCAAGCCGGTCCCCATCATCCTGTTCGGCACCGACTACTGGAAACGCCTGATCAACATGGATGTGCTGGTGGAAGAAGGCGCCATCTCGCCCGAAGACCTGAAGCTGCTCCACTACACCGACGACCCGCAAGACGCCTGGGACGTGATCCGTAACTTCTACGGACTGCCGGTGTGAGGCCCCACACGCAGCCCCCACGCTGCGTGTGAACCCAGCCCCACCAAGGCACCCACGGTCCAGAACACCACCGACACCCCCACCACCACGCCCGCCGTGCCAAAGAGCATGGGCATGAGCACACTGGAAAGGTTGATGGTCATTAGCCGCAAGGCAATTGCCTGTCCGTGCAAGGCATGGGGCGTGATCTGGTGCAGCATGCTCATGATCATCGGTTGCACCGTGCCCAGCGCCAGCCCCAGCAATACCGAGCACACGCCCATCGCCCACGCGCTGGGCATCAAGGGGTAGACCGCAAACAACACAGCGGTCACCACCATGGCCGCGGTAACCACGGCCCACTCGCGCAGCCGGGCCGCCAACATGGGCAAGAAAACCCGCACCACCGCAGCGGCCACCGCAAAGGCCCCCAGAATCGTGCCGATCACAGAGGCGCTGTAGCCCCGTTCATGGCCGAGCACCGGCACCACAAAGGTGTGCACATCCCAGCAACTGGAAAGCAACCAATTCACCAACAGCAGCCGGCGCATGATCGGCTCTTTGAGCAGCGGCCACGCGCTGGGTGCGACTCCTCCCTCGTGCACGATGGGCTCCAGCTCACGGGTAGAGCGCACGCACAGCCACGCTAACGAGGGCAACAAGGCAGTGAGTGCAAATGCCGCCACAAAACCGTTGTGGTCTGCCGCACTGCCACCCAGCCAGATACCCGCATAGTCAATCAGCAAACCCGCACACACAGGCCCCAAAAAGTTGGAGATCGCTGGGCCGATGGACAGCCAGCTGAACACACGGCGCAAATCAGTCGCATCGGCCGCCGCACGCCCGACATGGCGTTGTAGAGCAATCGAAGCCGCGCCGGTGGCGCCGCCCATCATCAGGGCGGCAAAACACAGCACGACAAAATGAGGAAAAACCACCGCCGCGCTGGCGCCTATCGTGGCGGCCACCACTGCCCGGGAAACCGGCTTGCGCAGACCATGGCGGTCTGCAAAGCGACCCGCCGGCAGGGCTAAAAACACCTGCGACAAAGAGAACAAAGCCAGCAAAAAACCCACCGCCAAAGGGCCATACCCGTGTTGCAAGGCCCACAAGGGCGCAACCAGTCGCATGCCGGCCATACTGGCATGCAGGCAGACGTGTCCGCTGATCAAGCGCAGCAGCGCCCTGGGTCCCTGCTGTGGGTCAGCTGCGGATGGCGCGGAAGGGTGAAGGCCGCTCATAGGCCCGCACCGTCCGCATCCCGGTCCAAATCGCGGTCTATGGGCAACAGGGCTTGCGCCTGAGTGTCCGGCAGAGCCTCCACCTTTTTGAGTGCCCGCCCCATGGCGCGGCTGCGCACTTCGGCGCTGTCCAGGGTTTTGAGCACAGTCTCGGTTTGCGACTTGACCTTGGCCAGCACATCGCCGAACTTGCTGAACTCGGTTTTGACAGCACCCAGCACCTGCCACACCTCGCTGGAGCGCTTTTCCAAGGCCAGCGTCCGGAAGCCCATCTGCAGCGAGCTGAGCATGGCCAGCAAGGTAGTGGGCCCGGCCAGGGTAATGCGGTGTTCGCGCTGCAAGACTTCCATCAGACCGGGGCGACGCAGCACTTCGGCGTACAGACCTTCAGTCGGCAAAAACAGAATGGCGAAGTCGGTGGTGTGCGGGGGCTCCACATACTTCTCGGAAATCGACTTGGCCTCCAGCCGGATGTGCATTTCCAGCGCCTTGCCTGCCGCCTCGGCAGCGGCAGCATCCGCCCTGCCCTGGGCGTCCAGCAGGCGCTCGTAGTCTTCGTTGGGGAACTTGGCGTCAATCGGCAGCCACAGCGGCTCGCCGTTGTCCGACTTGCCGGGCAGCTTGATGGCGAAATCGACCACGTTTTTGCTACCCGGCCGGGTGGCGACTTGCGTGGCGTATTGGTCGGGCACGAACACCTGCTCCAAGAGCGATGCCAGTTGGGCCTCGCCGAACATGCCGCGGGTTTTGACATTGGTGAGCAGGTGCTTCAAGTCGCCCACACCCTGCGCGAGCGACTGCATTTCGCCCAGCCCTTTGTGCACCTGCTCTAGTCGCTCGGCCACCTGTTTGAAACTTTCGCCCAAGCGGGCTTGCAAAGTGGTCTGCAATTTCTCGTCCACCGTGGCGCGCATTTCGTCGAGCTTGGCGGAGTTGGTGGTTTGTAGCTGGGCCAGTTGGGCTTCCAGGGTTTGGCGCACTTCGGCCATGCGGCGGGCGTTGGATTCACTCAGGGCACTGAGCTGGTTGGCCAGCGTGTCGGACAGGGTCTTTTGCAACAACGCGAGTTGCTGGCCGAAGGCGTCGATCTGCGTGTTCTGGGTGCGGGTGGCCTCGGCGGCTTGCTGCACCAAGCTTTTTTGAAACATGGCCAGGTTTTGCGCTAACTCTTGGCGACCACTGCGCGCGCTCTCTTGCACCTCGCGGCGCAGCTCGCGCTCCACGCGCTCGCTGCTGCTTTGCAAGCGGGCCAACAGCTCCTGGCGCTGGGCCTCCAGTTGCGCCAGCTCTTGGGCTCGGGCCTGCGGATCGTTAGCCGTGCGACTGCGCAAAAGTAAAACCAGCAATACCAGTTGCAACAGCCCAAAAACCACTCCTGCCACGACCATCCACTCCGTCATAGATTCCTTCTAGTTATGCATCATTTAGGCCGCTAGCGCTCCAATATACGCAAGCAGCTATGAATTCAATAGCAAAACGTCACACAAGACCTGTTACGCACTTGTGTGAACATGCCCCTCCCGGAGCTATTTAACGTCGCACTGCGCCCAGTGTGTTCACTGGGGTGAGCACCTCGCCTGTCGCAAAAAAGCGCAGCAGGTTGTCCGCAGCCAGTTGGGCCATGGCAAGTCGCGTGGCGAGCGTCGCGCTGGCAATGTGCGGGGTCAGCACCACGTTGGGCACCGTCAGCAGGTCCGCGTGCACTTGCGGTTCGCCCTCAAACACGTCCAGCCCGGCCGCAGCAATCTGCCCGCTGCGTAGGGCATGGGCCAGTGCCGCATCGTCCACAATGCCGCCGCGCGCAATGTTGGTCAGGGTGGCGGTGGGCTTCATAAGCGCCAACTCTGCAGCACCGATGGTGTGGTGCGACTCCGCCGAGTACGGCACCACCAACACCAGATGGTCGGCTTGTGCGAGCAGCGTCGCTTTGTCTACATACTGCGCGCCACACGCGGCTTCCAGCCCGGCATCGAGGCGGCTGCGGTTGTGATAGATCACCTTCATGCCGAAGCCATGAAAGCCGCGCCGCGCTATGCCCTGCCCGATGCGCCCCATGCCCAGAATGCCGAGCGTGGCGCCGTGGATGTCGCTGCCGCAAAACATGTCGTAACTCCAGCGCTTCCACAAGCCGGCACGCAAAAAGTGCTCGCTCTCGGCCATGCGGCGGGCGGCGGCCATCATCAGCGCGAAGCCGAAATCGGCGGTGGTCTCGGTCAGCACATCCGGTGCATTGGTGCCCTGCACGCCGCTAGCGGTCATGGCCGGCACATCGAAGTTGTTAAAGCCCACGGCCATGTTGGCGCAGATTTTGAGTTGCGGACAAGCCTGCAGCAGCTCAACGCTGATGCGCTCGCCGCCGGTGGTGAGCACGCCGTCTTTGCCTTGCAGGCGGGAGGTCAACTCTTGGGGTGACCAGACGGCATCCGCTTGGTTGTGCTCGACCTCGAAGGCCGCCTCCAGCTGAGCGATCACCTCGGGGAAGATGGCCCGGCTGACCAGTATGCGAGGTTTGCTAGTTGGTGTTGTCATGCTGAAGCCGAGGGTTGGGTGGCGGGCACGGCGGGTGTTTCCGCCGGGGTCGGTATTTCAAACACTTGGCGCAGGTAGGCCAGGTATTTCTCGTCATCACACATGTTCTTGGACGGTGTGTCGGAGAGCTTGGCCACCGGTTGGCCGTTGCAACGCACCATCTTGATGACGATTTGCAACGGCGTGTAGCCCAAGTCGTTGGTCAGATTCGTGCCGATGCCGAAGGCCAGCTGGCAGCGCCCGCGGAACTGCTGGTACAGCTCGATGGTGCGCGGAATGGTCAGCCCGTCGCTGAAGATCAGTGTTTTTGTGCTCGGGTTCACCCGGTTGCTGAGGTAGTGCGCAATCATGCGCTCACCCCAGGTGAACGGGTCGCCGCTGTCGTGCCGCGCGCCATCGAACAGCTTACAAAAGTACATGTCGAAGTCGCGCAGAAACGCGTTCATGCCATACACATCGCTGAGCGCGATGCCGAGGTCGCCTCGGTATTCCCGGGCCCATGACTCAAAAGCAAAAATCTGGCTGTCCCGCAGCCTCGGGCCCAAGGCCTGAGAGGCTTGCAGGTATTCGTGGGCCATGGTGCCCAGTGGCGTGAGCCCCAGCTTCATGGCCAGCAACACATTGCTGGTACCCGCCAGTTGGCCGGGGCGGCCCGCAGCGTTGCCCGGGCTTTGTACCGTGCCGAGCTTGGCACTGAGTACGCGCAGCACCTCGTCGTGCCACGCACGAGAAAACCTGCGGCGGGTGCCGTAATCGGCAATCTTCAGGTCTTGCAAGCCCTCTGCGCGCAGCTGCTCGATCTTGGTTTCCAGGCGCTTGCGCCCTTCCACAAAGTCCGGCACCCGCTGAGTGTTGCGGAAGTACACCTCGTTCACGATGGCAAGCACCGGGATCTCAAACAAGATGGTGTGCAGCCAAGGGCCGACGATGCTGATATCGAGCTCGCCATTGGCCAAGGGCGTGACGGTGATGTACTTTTCGTTCAGGCGGAACAGCCCCAGAAAATCCACAAAGTCGCTCTTGATAAAGCGCATGGACCGCAGATAAGCCAGCTCGCTCTCCTGGAACTGAAGGCTGCACAGGGAACGGATTTCCTCGCGGATCTCAGCCGCATGCGCCGCTAGATTCATGCCCGGGTTGCGGCACTTGAAGCGGTACTCCACCTGCGCCCCCGGAAACTGATGCAGCACCACTTGCATCATGGTGAATTTGTAGAGGTCGGTGTCCAGCAAACTGGTGATGATCATGAGGCGTTCAGGCTGCCATGAAAGGCCGCCCAGGAAATTGCTATCAATTCAGGAGCTACTCGCGCTTATTTATAGAACGCTAGCAGCCGCTTTCGTTCAAATGACGGTCACTCCACCCAGCGGGTGAAATCGGCGACGGGCACACGGGGCGTGTGGAACGTGTTGACCGGCGCATCAGGGTCGGCATAACCGAGCGACATGCCGCAGACCAGCATTTCGCCCTCGCCCGCGCCGATGTGCGGAAGGATGATGCTGGAGAAGCCATTCCACGCCGCCTGCGGGCAGGTGTGGAGACCACGGCCCCGCGCGGCCACCATGATGTTTTGCAAAAACGCACCGTAATCCACCAGCGAGCCGCGCCCCATGACCTTGTCGACGGTGAACATCAGGCCGACCGGCGCATCAAAGAAACGGAAGTTGCGCTGATGCTGCGCGTGCATTTTGTCCTTGTCGGCCTTGCCGATGCCCAACAAGCCATAGAGCCCCCAGCCGTTTTCGCGCCGGCGGTCTACATAGGGGCTGACCCACTCGGCAGGGTAGTAGTCGTATTCCTCTTGGTACTGCGCGGCCAGCTCGGGGTTGGCGCGGATGGCGTCATGGGCGGCACAGGTTTTGTCCACCAGCGCATCGCGGCTCGCACCTTGTAGCACATAGACCTTCCAAGGTTGGCAATTGGTACCGGAAGGGGCGCGGCTGGCTACGTCCAGAATGGCTTCAATATCTTCCCGGGCGACTGCCTGGGGCAGAAAGGCCCGGGCGGACATGCGGGAGCGGATGGCGTCATCGACGATAGCTGCGGTCATTGCAAGGTCTCCAGTAGTTGTCTCAAAGCATCAGGGAGCGGGACTGGCTTGCGGGTGAGCCTGTCCACATAAACATGGATGAAGTGGCCTTTGGCGGCGGTGGTCTCACCCTCGCCAAAAATGCCGATCTCGTAGCGCACACTGGAGGTACCGAGTTTGGCAACCCGAATGCCGGCCTGCACCACCTCGGGGAAGGACACAGAGGCGAAGTAGTTGCACTGGGTTTCCACCACCAGTCCAATGGTGCCGCCCGCATGGATGTCGAGCACGCCCTGCTCCATCAGGTAAGCGTTGACGGCTGTGTCGAACCAGCTGTAATAGACCACGTTGTTGACGTGACCGTAGACATCGTTGTCGCTCCAGCGGGTGGGAATGGTGCGCAGTACCCGGTAGGCACTTCGCGGCTCGGCGTGGGGCTTCAAGGGCACGTTCTGCTGCATGCGAACCATTTTGCCAGCGATAGTGACACGGGCTGCCGTTGCGCCCGATATTGGGGTGTGCGAAGTGGATTTATCTAAAAGGCTCCACTTGCGGTCGATGACACGCCTGTGAAAAACGGCCGGCAATCGCTGAATTAGGAAAAATGCCCTAATTTGTTGCACCGCAACAAAAAGTGCTTGCATTGATACAGGGGCTGCCTATAATCCGATCCATGCTGCACTGCAACATAACGTCCACAGGGACAGATGATGACGGCGCAGATGGTGATTTTTACCTTAACTCTTGGAGATCTCTATGCTGACCGTTGAACAAGTTATCGCTTCCCACAAAGCCAACATCGAAACCCTGTTTGGTTTGACTACCAAGGCCTTCGAAGGCGTGGAAAAGATTGTCGAGCTGAACCTGACTGCCTCCAAAGCAGCCATGGCCGAAGCCGCTACCCACACACAAACTTTGTTGAGCGTGAAAGACGCCCAAGAGCTGTTGGCCCTGCAATCCGGCCTGCTGCAGCCTTTGGCAGAGAAAACTGCTGCTTACAGCCGTCACCTCTATGACATCGCGACCTCCACTGGCGCTGAATTCACCAAAAACGCTGAAGCCCAAGCTGCTGAAGCCCAGAAGAAGTTTTCTGGTCTGGTCGACAGCGCTGCCAAGAACGCTCCTGCAGGTTCCGAATCTGTGGTCGCCATCATGAAGAGCTCTGTGGCTGCTGCCAACAATGCACTGGAATCTGTGCAAAAAGCAGTGAAGCAAGCGACTGAAGTTGCCGAAGCTAACTTCAACGCTGTGGCTGCTACTGCAACCAACGCCACCAAGGCTGCGACTGCGAAAAAGCGCTAATTTGGGTACGGGGCACTAAAACAATTGAGGTTTTTTTGTCCCTACCACTAGCTACCAAGGGAAAACCCTGAGATAATTCAGTTATCAGAAACTTACTTGTTTCTACCGCTTGTCTCCTCGGGTCCTTTCGAAACCTTCAGGTTCAGGGATCCCTTCAAGGCCTCGTTGTAAAACGGGGCCTTTTTTTTATCTGTCTCTCGCGGCAAGTGCCGCTTTGAGCTCGGGAATCATCTTCAGCATGGCTTGCCGGCCTGCCTCGATAGAGCGTTTGCGGGCACTGAAATCTGAACTTCCAATCCCTTGTAACGCTGGGCGCACCACGACCTCAGCGTCCCGCAGTTCATAGCGGTTGATACTCTTGCCCATGATCGAGAATGTCTGCATCAGGATATCCAGGGTGCCCCCAGTCAGACTGCCTTCAGGCGGACTGGAAATGTCGACCGCGATCACAAAATCAGCCCCCATGCGACGCGCTGCCCCCACAGGCACCGGAGACACGAGACCGCCATCGACATACTCGCGCCCTGCGATTTTTACCGGCTGAAACACGGCCGGCACCGCGCTAGAGGCCCGCACCGCAGTGCCGGTATCCCCTCTTTGGAACAACACGTCATTCCCGGTGTTGAGATCGGTAGCCACGATGCCCAAGGGCATGGGCAGGTCCTCGATCAGTTTGCTGCTGACCTGCGCGTTGACGTAACGCGCCAAGGCATCACCACGCAACATGCCACGGCTGAAGATGGGTAAGGTCCAGTCGGCAATCGCTGCTTCCTCCATCGTTTCCGCCACACGCTGCAACTGGGCTCCATTCTTGCCACTTGCGTAAATCGCCGCCACCAGACTACCGGCGGAGGTGCCAGTCACCAAATTGGGTTTGATCCCGTTTTCTTCTAATGTCACGCGCAGTATGAAAATGACACGCAAACGCGGTGAGGAATTGATACACCTCGACTAACGTGCCAAGCCATCCGAACCATGGATGGGACTGGCAATGATTACGAACGAGGAGTACATGGAACTCAAGGTTTTAAGGAAGCACAGGCTGAGCTTGCGCGAGATATCGGCGCAAACTGGAATGGCAGTCAACACGGTGCGTAAGTATTTGGAGGGCGGTCCGCCGGCCATGAAGAAACTGCCGGAACGTAAAAGCAAGCTCGATCCATTCAAGGACTACTTGGCTGGACGTATTCAGGCGGCCAAGCCTGATTGGATTCCCGCAACGGTGCTGCAGCGTGAGATTGCCGCACAGGGGTATACGGGCTCCGTGCGCATCCTGCAGGAGTACCTCAAGGAGTTGCGTCCACAGGCGCGCCCGGATCCGGTTGTGCGGTTCGAGACCCAGCCCGGTGAGCAAATGCAGATGGACTGGATCGAGTTCCGCAAGTCTGGGCATAAAGACGGCATGTTGGCGGCGTTTGTGGCAACGCTTGGCCACAGCCGGGCGACCTTCGCGGAGTTTGTCACAGACATGAAGCTGGAGACACTACTGGCGTGCCATGTCAGGGCGTTCGAGAGCTTTGGTGGAGTCACCCGTGAAGTGCTGTACGACAACATGAAGACCGTCATCCTCAAGCGTGACGCCTACGGCAAGAACCTGCACCAGTTCCAGGGTGCCTTTGCTGACTTTGCGCACCACCATGGCTTTGTGCCGCGGGTGTGCAAGCCCTATCGGGCCAAGACCAAGGGCAAAGTCGAACGCATGAATGGCTACATCCGGCGCAGCTTCTGGGTGCCATTGGTGGCGAGTATGAAGCAGCAATGCTTGGTGGTGGACGCGGACACAGCCAATCGGGAAATGCGCACCTGGCTGCGTGACGTTGCCAATGTGCGGATCCACGGAACCACTGGGTGTGTGCCGGCACTGGCTTTGCAACAGGAGCGCACACATCTGCTGGCCATCCCCAGCGCCTACAGTGGGCGAACAGTGCGTCAATTGCAAAAAGTCACCGGTAGCGGCGCAGCAGTCCGGCCAATTCCAGCCGCGGCATGGCGAGGCCTGCAGCATCCTCTGGCGATGTATGACACGCTGGTGCACAACCAAGCCTCAGCAGGAGGACGACCATGAGCCTGCAAATGGAAAGACTGCGTGAACTGTGTGATCAGCTGCGCCTGCTCAACTTACCCGATCAGCTTGCCCACTTGGGGCAAATGGCGGCCAAGAAAGAGCTGGGGTACCTGGAGTTCCTGGAGCAAGCCTTGCGTGGCGAGGCTCTAGCCAGAGTGGAGAGAACACGCGCCATGCTCACGCGCATAGCGGGCTTCCCCGCCATCAAGACGCTTGATGAGTTTGACTTCCAGTTTGCCAGCGGCGTGCCCAAACCCCTGGTACAGGAGCTTGGCAGTCTGGCCTTCGTGGAGCGCAGCGAGAACGTGGTCTTGCTGGGCGCCAGTGGGGTGGGCAAAACCCACTTGGCCATCGCCTTGGGCTACAGGGCAACCCAGGCTGGAATCAAGACGCGTTTCATCACGGCGGCAGATCTGCTGATGACACTGAGCACGGCACTACGGCAGAACACCCTGGAAGAGGCTATCAAACGCATCGTGCGTCCCTACCGGCTGTTGATCATTGACGAGGTCGGGTACCTTCCCATGAATCGGGAACAGGCGAATCTTCTGTTCCAAGTCATTGCCAAACGCTATGAAGTGGGAAGTCTCATCCTGACCTCCAATCTGCCGTTTGGGCAATGGGACCAGACGTTTGCAGACGATGCCACGCTGACAGCGGCGCTACTTGACCGACTGCTCCACCACGCCCATGTGGTCCCGATTTCAGGAGACTCCTATCGCCTGAAAGATAAGCGGCGTGCCGGTGTGATTGCCGCCAGCAGCAATACCCTACTCAAACGAAAACGCAGTCACCTTGATACACAGGAGGAACAGGCAGCCTAAGGGCGCCAAGCAGTCAGTGGCGAGCCACTGACTGCTTGAAAGACAAGCAAAGACAAAACAGACAATCGCCCCACACAACGGTGTATCAAATCCACGCCGCGTTTGCGTTCGACAGCTGTATCAAATCGAAACTGCGTTTGACACTAACACTTGAATCACGCCAACATGGGCAAAGCCACGCGCAGCTCCACCACCCAAGGCCAAGCCGATTTTGGGGGGTGGCTTGGGTGTTGCGACCATCGGCGGCACGGACTCCAGAGCACTGGAGCCACTGTTTTTCGGCACGCCAGGTGCTGTGGAGCACGCCGTGATCAGCGCGGCTACGGCGAGCACCAGTGGTCCGCGCAATACATTCAAAAACTTCATCACCATCCCTATCAATAAACTGTTTGCTGTCAATGTCGCCTGGCTGTCACGCACACTTCAATCACTCCAAACTTTGACCTACCATCTCCGCATGCAACATTCGCCCAAAGGAACATTCATGAAAACTTTATGGTTCGTCGGCCTGGTAGTGATCCTGCTGCCTGCGGTGGTCTTCTTCGCAGGACAGTTCGGCATGCTCAAAGGCAAAGCACCGGGTGACCTCGGCGTTCACAATGGTCGCCTCAAGCCCCCCTCCAACACGCCGAATAGTGTCAGCAGCCAAGCCGGGCTATACCCCGAACACCCTCAGCGCGGGTACGCCGATATTTCTCCCCTGCACTACCAAGGCGACGGCGCGTCTGCGCTGCGCAAGCTAGCCGATATTGTCCGCGCTTTGCCAGCGACGACAGTAGTCACGGAGACCAGCGATTACCTGTACGCTCAGAGTACAACTCCAACGCTGAAGTTCACAGACGACGTTGAGTTTTGGTTGAACCCTGCAGAACAGGTCATCCATGTCCGCTCAGCTAGTCGTATCGGACGCAAGGACTTCGCAGTCAACCGGGCCCGTGTAGAAAGCATAAGGGCCCAGTTCGAGAAGAACTGAGCCCTTGAAGGCCTGCAACACTCAGGGGTTGCAGGATTGGTAGGCATTTCAATCAGCCTGCCGTGGCCTCTTCAGGCTTGGACTTACCTTCCTTTTTGGGGATAGGCTGGATATCCAAAGACACCTCATCCTTGTCATCCAGGTCCACCGTCAGGCGACCACCGTCGACCAAGCGCCCGAACAACAATTCGTCGGCCAGTGCACGACGAATCGTGTCTTGGATCAAACGCTGCATGGGTCGGGCGCCCATCAAGGGGTCGAAGCCTTTCTTGCCCAGATGCTTGCGCAGCTTGTCAGTGAAAGTCACCTCGACCTTCTTCTCGGCCAATTGGGTTTCCAGCTGCAAGAGGAACTTGTCAACCACCCGCAAGATCACCACCTCGTCCAAGGCCTTGAAGCCGACGATGGCATCCAGACGGTTACGGAACTCCGGCGTGAACAGACGCTTGATGTCGGTCATTTCATCGCCAGCCTCACGCGGATTGGTGAAACCGATCGTGGCCTTATTCATCGTCTCGGCGCCGGCGTTAGTGGTCATGATGATGATCACGTTGCGGAAGTCGGCCTTGCGTCCGTTGTTGTCGGTCAAGGACCCGTGGTCCATCACCTGCAACAGCACATTGAAGATGTCCGGATGCGCTTTTTCGATCTCATCCAGCAACAACACGGCATGGGGCTTCTTGGTGATCGCCTCGGTCAGCAACCCGCCTTGGTCAAAGCCCACATAGCCCGGAGGCGCACCAATCATGCGGCTCACCGCATGGCGCTCCATGTACTCGCTCATATCGAAGCGAATCAGGTCAATGCCCATGATGTAAGCCAGTTGCTTGGCTGCCTCCGTCTTACCGACACCCGTGGGACCGCTGAACAGGAAGGAGCCAATTGGCTTGTCGCCCTTGCCCAAGCCTGAGCGAGCCATTTTGACCGCAGAGGCGAGCACATCGAGCGCTTTATCCTGACCAAAGACCACGCTCTTGAGATCGCGCTCCAGCGTTTTCAACTTGCTGCGGTCATCGTTGGAGACGTTGGCCGGAGGAATGCGTGCGATCTTCGCCACGATTTCCTCCACCTCGGTCTTGCTGATGGTCTTTTTGCGTTTGCTAGGCGCCAAGATGCGCTGTGCAGCACCGGCCTCATCAATCACATCGATCGCCTTATCCGGCAGCTGCCGATCGTTGATGTACTTGGCACTCAGCTCTGCTGCGGCCTGAAGTGCAGCCACCGCGTATTTGACGTTGTGGTGCTCTTCAAAGCGTGACTTCAATCCTTTCAGGATCTCAACCGTCTGGTCAATGGTGGGCTCCACCACATCCACTTTTTGGAAGCGCCGTGACAGCGCAGCGTCTTTTTCAAAAATGCCGCGATATTCGGTAAATGTCGTAGCACCAATGCATTTCAACTGGCCGGAGCTCAGGCTTGGCTTGAGCAAGTTTGACGCATCCAAGGTGCCCCCAGAGGCTGCACCTGCTCCGATGAGCGTATGAATTTCGTCGATGAACAAGACCGCATTGGGCTTTTCCTTCAAGGACTTGAGAACCGCTTTCAGGCGCTGCTCAAAGTCTCCGCGGTACTTGGTACCTGCCAAGAGGGCGCCCATGTCGAGCGAATACACCACCGAGTCGGCCAGAATCTCGGGCACGTTATTTTGAGAAATGCGCCATGCCAATCCCTCCGCGATTGCGGTCTTGCCCACACCAGCTTCACCAACCAGCAAGGGATTGTTCTTGCGCCGGCGGCACAGGATTTGAATGACCCGCTCCACCTCGTAATCACGACCAATCAGCGGATCGATCTTGCCCTCTTTGGCCAACTGATTCAGGTTCTGCGTGTACTGCTCCAGCGGAGACGCTTTTTCGTTCTTCTCGCTCACGCCCTCTTCGCCATCCGAAGGCGCTTCATTCGATTTGGCAGCTTCGGGCGGGTCGGTTTTCTTGATGCCATGCGCGATGAAGTTCACCACATCCAAACGGGTCACGCCTTGCTGGTGGAGATAGTAGACCGCGTGAGAATCTTTTTCGCCAAAGATGGCTACCAGCACGTTGGCGCCAGTCACTTCTTTCTTGCCACTGCCTGTGCTCTGCACATGCATGATAGCGCGCTGGATCACGCGCTGGAAACCCAGCGTCGGCTGCGTATCGACTTCATCGGACCCCGCCACTTGCGGCGTGTTGTCCTTGATAAAGTTGGTAAGAGATTTGCGCAGATCGTCGATGTTGGCGGCGCAAGCCCTGAGCACTTCTGCCGCACTGGGGTTGTCCAACAGAGCCAACAACAAGTGCTCTACGGTGATGAATTCATGGCGCTGCTGACGGGCTTCCACGAATGCCATGTGCAAGCTGACTTCCAATTCTTGGGCAATCATGTGAATTCCTTTTTCTGCCTTGGTGTTGATTAACTGTAATCCGATTTGATTGCTGAGTGACCGAAGTTTCAGCTTTCCCCTACAGATCTACGGGCTCACTGACACATTTCAATGGGTGACCTGCCTTGTGTGCTGCGTCCAGCACTTGGTCCACTTTGGTCGCGGCAATATCTTTCGGGTAAACGCCACACACTCCACGCCCATCCAAATGGATTTTGAGCATGATGGCTGTGGCAGCCTCCAGGTCTTTTCCAAAGAACTCCTGAATCACGACCACCACAAACTCCATCGGTGTGTAGTCGTCATTGAGCATGACGACCTGGTACATCGAAGGGGGTTGTACCTTCTGCGCCAGGCGTTCAAGGACGACAGTGCCGTCGTCGCTGCCTGTAGGCGGTGGCTTGATTGCGGGTGGTTTGGGAGTATTTGTAGCCATGAAATGATTCTATCGGGAGGCACAAAGCCGCAAATGCAAAGATCAACTGGGGGGAGATGCCTGAATTTCAAGCACCGCATAGAAAAAGCCGCACGAGCTTTCGCTTAGGTGCGGCTGGTTAACTCAAAACACGGGTTTTCAAGCGGCTACATGTTGTCGATCATGATCTGCCCAAAGCGTGAACAGCTGACCTGCTGAGCGCCATCCATCAGTCGCGCAAAGTCATAAGTGACTTTTTTACTCGCGATCGACTTTTCCAAAGAGCGGATGATCAGGTCGGCCGCCTCTTTCCAGCCCATGTGACGCAACATCATTTCTGCGGACAATATTTCTGAACCAGGGTTGACGTAGTCTTTGCCGGCGTATTTGGGTGCCGTGCCATGGGTCGCCTCGAACATGGCAACCGTATCCGACAGGTTGGCTCCGGGCGCTATACCGATGCCGCCCACTTGGGCAGCCAAGGCATCAGAAATATAGTCCCCGTTCAAGTTCAAAGTGGCGATCACGCTGTACTCCATCGGGCGCAGGAGGATTTGCTGCAAAAACGCATCCGCGATGCTGTCTTTGATGATGATGTAGCGGCCCGTGTTGGGGTTTTTGAACTTGCACCATGGCCCACCGTCGATCAGCTCGGCCCCGAACTCTGCCATTGCCAAGTTATAGGCCCAATCACGGAAGCTGCCTTCCGTGAACTTCATGATGTTGCCCTTGTGCACGATGGTGACATTGGGCTTGTCATTGTCGATAGCGTATTGAATGGCCTTGCGCACCAAACGCTCAGTGCCTTCGCGCGAAACGGGCTTGATACCCAGACCGGAGGTCTCCGGGAACCGGATTTTCTGAATCCCAAAATCGTCACGCAGCACCTGGATCAGGCGCATCGCTTTTTCAGAGCCGGCCTCAAACTCAATGCCAGCATAAATGTCTTCAGAGTTCTCGCGGAAAACGACCATGTTGGTCTTTTCCGGTTCCTTCAACGGGCTGGGAACGCCTTTGAAATACTGGATCGGCCGCAAACAAACATAGAGGTCCAACTCCTGCCGAAGCGCCACATTCAAAGAGCGAATACCGCCACCTACCGGCGTCGTGAGAGGACCTTTGATGGATACCAGATAGTCGCGTACCACATCCAGAGTTTCTTGTGGCAACCAGACATCAGGGCCGTACACCCGGGTGGCTTTTTCACCTGCAAAAATTTCCATCCATTGGATTTTTCGGGCGCCGCCGTAGGCTTTCTCCACGGCTGCGTCAACGACCTTCAACATCACCGGCGTAATGTCTTCGCCAACGCCATCGCCTTCAATGAAAGGGATGATGGGCTGATCCGGAACATTCAATGATTTGTCCGGGTTGGCCGTGATTTTTTGGCCCTGCTGAGGTATTTGAATGTGCTGGTACATAGAAAAACAAAACTCCAATATCCAAAACGCACGACCGCAGAGTGTTGAAAAACTCTGGGCTCCGGCGGTGTCTGCCTTGGAATCATTCTAGTTGTAAAGTCACAGGCTCCTTCTTGCGAAGCGGTGACAATGCGCCTCGCAACCCGTTATCCCGTAAAGCTGTCCGCATGACTTATTTCAAAACACTGTTTCTTTCTGTTGTGCTCTTGGGAGCCCCTTGGGCACACGCCCAGGAAAGCGCCCAGATGGACTTACCCAGGATCAAGATGAGTGCTGGCATGCACCAAATCGAAGCGCAGGTAGCCCGCACCCCCGACCAGCGATCCATCGGCTTGATGTTCCGCAGGGAAATGCCGACCCATGAAGGCATGCTGTTTGTGTTTGAACAACCTTCCGGCTTGTGCTTTTGGATGAAAAACACACTCATCCCGCTGACTGCCGCCTTCATCAGCGACGATGGCACGGTTGTGAACCTTGCCGACATGAAACCACAAACGACCGACTCACACTGTGCGTTGCGCCCGGTTCGATACGTACTGGAAATGAACCGGGGGTGGTTTGAAAAGCGAGGAATCAAGGCAGGCTCCAAGATCAGTGGAGCGCCTTTTGATTCGGCAAAATAAATACACTTGAACCATGTAAAAAGGGTTGCCGGAATCTCCGGCAACCCTTTTTTATGGGTCACAGCCCGAAGGCTGCGGTGCGTCCTCAGACAGCAACAGATCCCAAGGCAGCGTTCAAAGTTGCACTCGGGCGCATGATGGCATCCAGCTTAGCGGTGTCTGGCAAGTAGTACCCACCGATATCCACTGGCGCACCCTGCACTGCAGCGAGCTCGGCCACAATGGTTTGCTCTTTGGCAGCCAACTCTTTGGCCAATGGTGAAAACTGGGACGCCAACTGGGCGTCTTCTGTCTGAGCTGCGAGCGCTTCGGCCCAATACAAGGACAGGTAGAACTGGCTGCCACGGTTGTCGAGCTGACCTGTTTTTGGAGATGGGTTCTTGTTGTTATCCAACAATTTTCCGGTCGCCGCATCCAATGTCTTCGCCAACACCTTGGCTTTGGCATTGCCGGTCTTCAGGCCCAGGTCTTCCAACGACACTGCCAAAGCGAGGAACTCGCCCAACGAATCCCAACGCAAGTGGTTCTCCTCCACCAGCTGTTGAACGTGCTTCGGGGCAGAGCCGCCGGCACCGGTTTCGTACATGCCCCCACCGGCCATCAAAGGCACGATGGACAGCATCTTGGCAGAGGTGCCGAGTTCCATGATCGGGAACAAGTCCGTCAGGTAGTCGCGCAGAATGTTGCCCGTGGCGCTGATCGTGTCTTGGCCGCGAATCACTCGCTCCAAGGTGTAGCGCATGGCGCGAACCTGGCTCATGATCTGGATATCCAAGCCAGTCGTGTCATGCTCGTGCAAGTACATTTTGACTTTGGTGATCAGCTGCGCCTCGTGGGGGCGATAGGCGTCGAGCCAGAACACAACAGGCATTCCGGAGTTGCGGGCGCGGTTCACCGCCAGCTTCACCCAATCGCGAATCGCGGCATCCTTGACTTGGCACATGCGCCAGATGTCGCCCGCTTCCACGTTCTGGCTCAACAGCACTTCACCTGTGGCCAGATCAGTAATGTTCGCAACGCCGTCTTCGGAAATTTCGAAGGTCTTGTCGTGCGATCCGTATTCCTCGGCCTGCTGAGCCATCAAACCCACGTTGGGCACGGTGCCCATGGTCTTGGGGTCAAAGTTGCCGTGCCATTTGCAGAAGTTGATCATCTCCTGGTAGATGCGGGCGAAAGTGGACTCAGGCATCACTGCCTTCACGTCTTTCAGACGACCGTTGGCATCCCACATCTTGCCGCCGTTACGGATCATGGCGGGCATGGATGCGTCCACAATGATGTCGTTGGGGGAGTGGAAGTTGGTAATGCCCTTGGCAGAGTCGACCATGGCCAACTCAGGACGGTGCTCATGGCAGGCGTGCAGGTCACGCTTGATCTCGTCTTGTTTGGACTGGGGCAACGTCGCGATCTTGCCGTACAGATCAGCCATGCCGTTGTTCACGTTGACGCCCAATTCCTTGAACAAGGCACCGTGCTTTGCAAACGCGTCTTTGTAGAAAATCTTGACGCAGTGACCGAACACGATAGGGTGCGACACCTTCATCATGGTGGCCTTGACGTGCAGGGAGAACATCACGCCCGTTTTGCGAGCGTCTTCAATTTCCTTCTCGTAGAACTCGAGCAAGGCCTTTTTGCTCATGAACATGCTGTCGATCACTTCGCGGTCGAGCAAAGAAACCTTGGGCTTGAGCACCAGAGTCTGGCCGCTCTTGGTGATCAACTCCATCTTGACATCGCGCGCACGGTCCAATGTGATGGACTTTTCGCCATGGTAGAAGTCACCGGCATGCATGTGAGACACATGTGAGCGAGAGGCTTGGCTCCACTCGGCCATGCTGTGCGGGTTCTTGCGGGCGTATTCCTTCACTGCCTTGGGTGCACGACGATCCGAGTTACCTTCGCGCAAAACCGGGTTGACCGCGCTACCTGTGCACTTGGAGTAACGGACGCGAATCGCCTTCTCTTCGTCAGTTTTGGGAGTCTCAGGATAGTCAGGGATCGCGTAGCCTTTGCTCTGCAGCTCTTTGATACAGGCAACCAACTGGCCTACCGAAGCACTGATGTTGGGCAACTTGATGATGTTGGCGTCCGCTTGAAGCGTCTTTTTACCCAGCTCAGCCAAGGTATTGGGGACCTTTTGGTCTTCTGTGAGGAAGTCAGAAAACTCGCCCAAAACACGCGCAGCCACCGAAATATCCGACTCCACTACGTTGATGCCTGCAGGCGCAGTGAATGTGCGGATCAAAGGCAGGAACGAAGCGGTGGCCAAACGGGGGGCTTCGTCGGTCAGTGTGTAAATAATCGTCGGTTGCTGGGTACTCATCGCTTATCTCCAAAAATGAGGTGTTGTTGACGCAGAACTGTTTCACGCACAGGCAGCGGTCTCCGGATAGTGCGTAATTGTGCTTTCAGTGGTCTGACCCGAAATGCATTTTTCGCAATGCATTACCGCAATATGAAATTTAAAACCACTTCAAGGAAATATTTTTATAGGTGCAGTGCAGCAAACGCATAAAAAAAGGCCCGGAGGTTGCCCGCCGAGCCTTTTTATTGCACCAAAACTCAGGCGAAGTTTGCTGCAGCGAAATCCCAGTTCACCAATTTATCGAGGAAGGTTTCCACGAACTTGGGGCGCATGTTGCGGTAGTCGATGTAGTACGCGTGCTCCCAGACGTCCACGGTCAACAAAGCCTTGTCAGCGGTTGTCAAAGGGGTACCTGCAGCGCCGGTGTTGACGATGTCGACAGAACCGTCAGCCTTCTTAACCAACCATGTCCATCCGGAACCAAAGTTGCCGACTGCCGACTTGACGAAGGCTTCTTTGAACGCTGCGTAAGAACCCCATTTCGCATTGATGGCATCAGCCAAAGCACCAGTTGGCTCGCCGCCGCCTTGTGGCTTCATGCAGTTCCAGAAAAAGGTGTGGTTCCAGATCTGGGCTGCGTTGTTGTAAACGCCACCGCTGGACTTTTTGATGATTTCTTCGAGCGTCATGCTCTCGAACTCTGTGCCCTTTTGCAGGTTGTTCAGGTTCACCACATAAGCGTTGTGATGCTTGCCATGGTGAAACTCCAGGGTTTCCTGAGAGTATGCGGGGGCCAATGCATCAATGGCGTAGGGCAGCGCGGGCAGGGTATGTTCCATGAGATCCTCGTAGTGGGTGGGTTGTTAACAAAACTTATTGTAGAAACTAATTTTCGTGGACTGCGCGTACGGCCATATCAACCGTACCGTCTGCGAGGGTGGCCGTGATCACATCCCCGGGCCCGGCTTGTCGAACCGAGGTCACCGTGGCGCCTCGGGGATCCGCAAGCCAAGCGTAGCCCCGTTGCAGCACCAAAGTGGGGTCAAGTAGCCGCAGTCTCAGGGCGGATTGATCCAAGCGTTCATGCGCTTGCCGCCCCAAGGTGTGAACCCCATCCGAAAATTTAAGCGCCAATGCCTCGTGCTGGCGGCGAGCCTCCAGCAAGCGGGCTTGTTGAGCCACCTGGAGCTGGTGCGCCATTTGCTGCAGCCGCAGGGAGTGCCCGACCACCACCCCAGATGGGCGACCGGCTCTGGTGGCCACGCGGTCCAAGCGCTGCGCCTGGGTATCCAACTGACGCTGGACAGCGGCGCTCAGCCGATCTTGCATCAAATCGATAGCGGCCAAGCAGGTGGTAGTAGGTGTCGCTACCAATTCAGCAGCGGCGGTAGGCGTCGGGGCGCGAACATCCGCCACAAAATCAGCAATCGTGAAGTCGGTCTCATGCCCGACGCCAGACACCACCGGAATGGGCGACCCACTCAACGCAATGGCCAGTGCCTCGTCATTGAAAGCCCACAGGTCCTCCATAGAACCGCCGCCGCGCACCAACAAAATTACATCCAGAGGGGTGCCCGCGCCATCCATGTCAGCGGAGCGGGCCAGCAAGGCTTGCAAAGCGCGGGTGAGCTCGGCCGGCGCATTGCCACCCTGTACCGAAGCAGGAGCCAGCACCACTGGAATATGCGGCACACGTCGGCGCAGCGCGGTAGCCACATCATGCAGCGCAGCCGCCCCCAAAGACGTAATCAGGCCAATTCCGCGGGGCATCAGGGGAAGCGCTCTTTTGCGTTCCTGCGCAAAGAGGCCGCGGGATTCAAGCCGGTTCTTGAGGCGAACAAACTCTTCAAATAGATTGCCCTGCCCTTGCTTGCGCATGCTCTCCACAATCAGCTGCAGATCTCCGCGCGGGCCATAAATATCCAGGCGCCCCGACACCTCCACCAACTCGCCGTCACGGGGAGCAAAGTCCAGCTGAGAGGCCGAGCGCTTAAACATGGCGCACCGGATCTGGGCATCTTGGTCTTTGAGCGAAAAGTAGCAATGGCCGCTCGCAGCCCTGGAAAAGCCAGACAGCTCGCCAGTCACCCGCACGGGGTTGAAGCGGGCATTCAGGGTGTCTGCCAGCGCTCGGCAGAGCGCGTCTACCCGCCAGACGCGGGGTGCTGCCTCGTCATGGTTGATCATGGGGCTGTCCGGCTTGCAATGCTGCAAACACTGCCAAAATTTGCGGGGAAATCATGCGGTATCCAATCCTTTGGGGCGGAGTATGCCTCTTGCAAACGCCCCATGCGGGGCTAACGGTTTGAAACGATTCCAGAGACGCCCGCGCGCCACTGGATAACCGGCAGTGGGCCATAATCCCCCAGCTTTTTAACTGCGCGGAGATCTGCATTTGTTTTCCATCATCCAAGCCGCCGGCTGGCCCATCTGGCCCCTGATTGCATGCTCCATTGTGGCTCTGGCCATTGTCATTGAGCGGTTTATCAGCCTCAAGACCGCCAAAGTGGCGCCACCCCGCCTGCTGGATGAAGTCTTGAGCGTGACAAAGAGCACGGTCCCCGGCCCCGATGTGGTTGCGCAGCTCGAAAAGAACTCTGCCCTGGGGCAGGTTTTGGCCTCCGGACTGCGTGCTGTGAATGCAAACCCGCATTGCACCGAAGATGATCTTCGCGCCACGATGGAGGGCAGCGGTCGCTTGGTTGCCCAGCGGCTCGAACAGTACTTAAGTGCACTGGGCACCATCGCCTCAGCCGCGCCCATGTTGGGCTTGTTTGGCACCGTGGTCGGCATGATTGAAATTTTTGGCTCCCAAGCCCCTGGCAGCACAGGCGGAGGCAACCCGGCACAACTGGCCCACGGCATCTCGATTGCGCTGTACAACACGGCCTTCGGCCTGGTGGTCGCCATCCCCGCATTGATTTTCTGGCGTTACTTCCGGGGCCGGGTCGACGCCTATCTGCTGACACTGGAGCTGAGCTCTGAGCATCTGGTGCGCCACCTCAAAGCACTGCGCAAGTGAAGAAGGACGCATCCATGAACTTCCGGCGCCGCCATCAGGAAGAGCCTGAGATCAACCTGATCCCCTTCATTGACGTGTTGTTGGTGATCCTTATTTTCTTGATGTTGTCGACCACCTACAGCAAGTTCACCGAGCTCCAACTCAAGCTGCCGGTCGCGGATGCGGATGCGCAGCGCGATTACCCCAAAGAACTGATCGTAGCGGTCAGCGCAGATGGCGCCTACAGCATCAACAAACAGGTGGTAGCAGGCCGCAGCACAGAGGCCCTATCCATGGCCCTCATCGAGAATGCAAAGGCGGGCAAAGACACCGTCATCATCATCAGTGCGGATGCAAGTGCACGGCACCAAGCCGTGGTGACTGTCATGGAAGCCGCCCGCCGCTCGGGAATGAATCAGATCACCTTCGCGACCCAGTCCTCCGGAAACGGCGGCAAATAAACCATGCTGCCCGCAGTCCAGGCGGCCATCACCCGGGCCTGGGTTTCCGGTGGATGGGTGCGTGGGGCCTTGACCCCTATCTCCCTGATTTATGGCGCCCTCACTGGCCTGCAACGCGCCGCCTACCGCGCAGGACTGCTCCAGAGCAGCGCGCTGCCCGTGCCGGTGATCGTGGTGGGTAACGTGATTGCGGGTGGCGCAGGCAAAACCCCCACCGTGCTCGGAGTGATAGCCCACCTACTGGCGCAAGGGCACCGGCCCGGCATTATTTCGCGGGGCTATGGTGGAAGCCATCAGGAGCCAACGCCTGTCACCCAAGACAGCCCAGCCGCGCTCGTGGGCGACGAGCCTTTGCTGATGCACCGCAAAAGCGGCGTGCCAGTGGTGGTGGGCCGCGATCGCGTGGCGGCCGGGCGCCGCTTGCTCGACCTGTACCCCGGCACGACCCACGTGGTGTGTGACGACGGATTGCAGCATTACCGCCTGCGCCGGGATATCGAGATCTGCGTGTTTGATGCCCGCGGCCTCGGAAACGGTGGCCTGTTGCCAGCGGGCCCGCTACGCCAAGCCTGGCCTCGCGCGCTGGTAGCCACTGCAGGTCAAGCCGAGAGCCAGACATTGACGCTCCACACCGGCCCCAACACACTGCCAGGTTTTTTGGCCCAGCGGTCTTTGGCGACCACGGCCATCAACGCCGCCGGGCAGACGATGCCCCTGTCTTCGCTGCAGCGCAGCCAGCTGCCATTACATGCAGTAGCAGGCATTGCCCAACCTGAGAATTTTTTCAGCATGCTGCGTGCCCAAGGGCTCACGCTGGCAAGTACCGACGCTCTGCCGGATCACTATGATTTTCATAGCTACTCGCGCAATAAATACGAGGGCAAAGTGCTTATTTGCACAGAAAAAGACGCCACCAAACTCTGGCAGCACTGGCCGGACGCATGGTCTGTCCCGCTGATTCAAACCTTGCCTCCTGATTTTCTGGTTGCGCTGGACACAGCGCTTCAAGACATAACCCACGCCTCGGTATCATTCCCCCATGGACACAAGACTCATTGAACTGCTGGTTTGCCCCGTCACCAAAGGGCCCCTCGAATTCGACCGCGATAAGCAAGAGCTGATTTCCCGGAGCGCTCGCCTAGCCTACCCCGTGCGGGACGGCATTCCGGTGTTGCTGGAGAACGAAGCCCGGGTATTGAGCGACGCAGAACTGGAGGGGTGATATGGCCTACACAGTGCTGATCCCGGCGCGTCTGGCTTCCACCCGTCTGCCCAACAAACCCTTGGTAGACATCGGCGGGCTGCCGATGGTGGTCCGCGTTGCGGAACGGGTAAAGGCCGGGTTATCGGCCGACGTGCGCGTGGTCGTTGCGGCTGACGACACCAGCATCCTGAGTGCCTGTCAGGCGCATAGCATCGAGTGCCTGCTCACCCGGGTCGACCACCCCTCGGGCAGTGACCGACTGGCAGAAGCCTGCAGCCTCCTGGGTCTGGCGGATGACGATATTGTGGTCAATGTGCAAGGGGATGAGCCCTTGATTGACACCTCGCTGGTGTCTGCAGTTGCAAGCCTGCTGGAAACCCACCCGGTTGCCACGATGGGCACCGCCGCACATCCCATCCATGAGGTTGCGGACTTTACGAACCCCAATGTGGTCAAAGTGGTCACCGATGCCGCCGGATTGGCAATGTACTTCAGCCGCGCACCAATCGCCTGGTGGAGGGATGGATTTGCCCAAGGCATCCACACCCTGCCCGACCCGGCGCCGCTGCGCCACGTCGGCATCTACTCTTACCGGGTAGGCTTCTTGCGGACCTTCCCGTCCCTGCCGCAAGCCCCCGTAGAAGTTACCGAGGCCCTAGAGCAGCTCCGCGCCATGTGGCACGGTCACCGTATCGCGGTGCATGTCAGCCAAACCGCGCCAGGCCCCGGTGTGGACACCCCGGAAGACCTTGAACGGGTAAGACGCATCATCCTCGCCAACTGACCGCCCGATACTGCGGCGCGCTGTAAGTTCCGCACCGGTTAGGGCGTGATATTCTCCAAGGCTAATTGCCCGTCCATAAAAAGCGCGCTGAAGCAAGCGCCCACGGAGACGCGCTGGCTTTTCTTTCAATCCGAGGTATTCATGAGACTGATTCTGTTGGGCGCACCAGGCGCTGGTAAAGGTACGCAAGCGACTTTCATCTGCCAAAAGTACGGAATTCCCCAAATTTCCACCGGCGACATGCTGCGTGCTGCCGTGAAGGCCGGCACACCTTTGGGCCTGCAAGCCCAAGCGGTCATGGCATCCGGCGGACTGGTCAGCGACGAGCTCATCATCAACCTGGTGAAAGAGCGCCTGACCCAGCCCGATTGCGCCAACGGTTTCTTGTTTGACGGATTCCCGCGGACCATCCCCCAGGCAGATGCCATGAAGGCCGCGGGTGTTGCTTTGGACTATGTGGTGGAAATCGATGTACCGTTCGAGGCCATCATTGAGCGCATGAGCGGTCGCCGCTCGCACCCCGCCTCCGGACGCACCTACCACGTGAAGTTCAATCCGCCCAAAGTCGAAGGCCAGGACGATGTCACCGGCGAGCCATTGATCCAACGGGACGATGACAAGGAAGAAACAGTCAAAAAGCGCCTGGAGGTCTACAGCGCCCAAACCCGTCCATTGGTGGAGTACTACTCAACCTGGGCACAGAACGAACCCGCTACCGCGCCCCGCTACCGTGCCATCAGCGGCATGGGCGATGTGTCCGACATCACCTCACGGGTGCTGGAAGCATTGTCCAAATAAGGGCCGCAAACCTCACGGAAAAGCCGCTTCAGCGGCTTTTTTTACGCCAGTAAGTCGCACATCAGTTGCACGCGCGCCTTCACCGCAGAAAGCCCGGGATAGACGCGCAAACCAATGCCCGGCGCTTCGCTGCGCACCACGCCACCCCTCGCACAGCGACTGGCCAGTACAACCTGCACGCCCAAGCCTGCAGCGCGCACCAGCGCGGCCTGTAGGGCTTCGTTCACTGTCCCATTGCCAGTTCCCGCCACCACCAAGCCTGCCAAGGGCAGTGGATCGCTGTCACGGGCATTCAGCACCGCTTGAATCACATGCGCGCCAGCACCTGCATAGTTCATCACTACCTCCACTCGGGGGGGAATGGCATCAACCCACGCAGGCAAAGGCTGAGCCAGCAAGCTGGACGAGATATCGGGTGCGAAATTCCAACGCACGGCGCCCTCCTCCATCCATCCCATGGGGCCAGCATCGCCTGAGTCAAAGGCATCGACGCGGTAGGTGTGTGCTTTTTGCACATGTTGGGCCGCATGCACAGCTCCCGCACACACCACAATCACACCCCTGGCCGTTGGATGAAGGGCGACCGACACCGCATCCAAGACGTTCTGCGGACCATCGGGTGTCAAGGCACTGGCAGGGCGCATGGCACACGTCAGCACGACAGGCTTGCCATTAAGGCAATCGGCCAGCGCGAGTTGCAAAAAGTACGCCGTCTCCTCGATCGTATCGGTGCCATGGGTAATGACAATGCCCGCCACCTCTTCGTCTTGAAGGTTGCGTTGGCACGCATGGGCCAGTGATTGCCAAACACTCCAGTCCATATCCTTGCTATCGACTTGCGCAATCTGTTCGCTGCACAACGCGGCCCCTTGGAGTCGCTCAGGCATACCGGCAATTGCAGCCAAGATATCTGCCACAGGAACCTCACCGGCACGGTACCCCACGTTATCGTTTGCATTGCCTGCGCGCCCTGCAATCGTTCCACCTGTGCCCAAAAAAACGACTCGCTTTGTTGCCATTTCCAATGCCCTTGCCAAATTCAAAAAACTGGTTGAAAATACAGTTACTGGATAAGAAAACAGTGTGTATGCACACACAGCCTCTACAGTTACCAAGGAGTCAGTATGCTCGAAAGTCCTAAACTCACAGCCCGGCAACAACAGATTTTTGATCTGATTCAAAGTGCCATTGCGCGCACAGGCGCGCCACCCACACGGGCAGAAATCGCCAGTGAGTTGGGCTTCAAGTCTGCCAACGCAGCGGAAGAGCATCTGCAGGCCTTGGCCCGCAAAGGGGTGATCGAGCTGGTGAGCGGCACCTCCCGCGGCATCCGCCTCAAAAGCGACGCCCTTCGGTCTATTCAAGAGTCACGCATCAAGCAGTTCTCCCTCCCCCTGCCCGGCCTCGCACAGCTAGCCCTGCCCTTGGTCGGGCGTGTTGCCGCAGGCTCCCCGATCCTGGCGCAGGAACACGTGGACCAAACCTATTACGTAGAAAACAGCCTCTTTCAGCGGCAACCGGATTACTTGCTGAAAGTGCGCGGCATGTCGATGCGGGATGCAGGCATCATGGATGGGGACCTACTGGCGGTCCAGGCGACCAAAGATGCAAAAAATGGTCAGATCATCGTGGCCCGCTTGGGCGAAGAAGTCACCGTCAAACGCTTTCGCCGTAACAAGCACCTGATCGAGTTGCATGCAGAGAACCCGGATTACCAGACCATCGTGGTGGAGCCCGGTGAGCCTTTCGAAGTCGAAGGTCTTGCCGTGGGCCTGATTCGTAACACGATGTTGATGTGAACAGGAGCACCGTATGACCATTAGCACGCTTGCACTCAGTCTCCTGAGCCAATGGGCTCCGCATCACTGGTTTTCTGCTCCCTCCACGTCACGCTGCATTACCAGCACAAGACGCCCCTTCGCGGCGTCATCCAAGGTGGCCAACACTATCAATTCGATAGCATCCACCGCAACCATAGCGTGCGCTAGGGCTCCAAAACCTGCACAAACTAGGCCATTGCGAATCGTGCGATTGGTCGAACAAGGTCAACCGAGAGCACATGTCGGAAGAATGGTGATTTCGGGACGCATGGCAGACGTGTGCGCTGAACTAGATCGGCTAGCCGCCGCTGAAGCTCCATAGATCACACGCTCAGCCGATCGACTTGGCGGCGTGTCAACAAGGCACAATGTTGGATATGAACATTGTGATTCTTGACGATTACCAAGATGCGGTTCGCAAATTGGATTGCGCTGCCAAGCTGGATGCCTATCAAGCAAAGGTTTACACCAACACCGTCAAAGGAATTGGCCAGCTCTCAGTGCGCCTCAAGGATGCAGATGTCATTGTTCTGGTGAGAGAACGCACCCAGATCACGCGTGCCCTGGTGGAGAAACTGCCTAGGCTGAAGCTCATTGCCCAAACGGGCCGCGTAGGCGCGCACATCGATGTCCAAGCTTGCACTGAGAGAGGCATCGCTGTATGCGAGGGTGTGGGCTCACCCGTTGCTCCTGCCGAGTTGACCTGGGCCTTGATCATGGCCTCGATGCGGCGCCTGCCCCAGTACATCGGTAACCTCAAACATGGCGCGTGGCAACAATCGGGGCTCAAGGCCGGATCGATGCCACCAAACTTTGGGCTCGGGAACGTATTGCGCGGCAAGACTTTGGGAATTTGGGGCTACGGACGCATCGGCCAACTGGTCGCCGATTTCGGCAAAGCGTTTGGAATGCAAGTAAGCGTCTGGGGAAGCCAAGAGTCTCGAGATAAGGCTGTTCAAAATGGTTACGCGGCTGCACCAGACAAAGAGTCGTTCTTTGCTAACAGCGACGTTTTGTCTATTCACCTCCGGCTGTCTGATGCGACTCGGAACATTGTCACAGCGTCAGACTTGGCGAACATGAAGCCCACCGCATTGTTCGTGAACACCTCCAGGGCTGAGCTGCTTGAAACTGACGCGCTCATTGGTGCGTTGAATCGAGGACGTCCCGGCCTGGCGGCGGTTGATGTTTTTGAGGCGGAACCCATTCTGCAGGGCCACGCATTGCTTCGTCTGGAAAACTGCATCTGTACCCCCCACATCGGGTATGTGGAGCAAGACAGCTACGAAATGTATTTCAGTGCGGCTTTTGACAATGTAATCAATTACATCAAAGGCACACCCAGTAATATCGTCAACCCGGGCGCCCTTCAAGTGAGACGCTAGATACCGCCCCTCACCACCCGGTGAGGGAAATCACGGACCGGCTTTTTTGCTATCCAGCGGAGGCAGATCGAAGTCGATCAAGTTATCGACCTCAGAAGGAGCTGCCTTCTGAAAGTCCTCTGTGATGTCGAGCTCGAAATCTACAGAGTTGCCCGATTGATACGCCGAAGGAATGCCGAAAGAAACGGGGCCCGGGCCCGTGGGAACTTCGAACGCATTTTCGGACGACAACCTGTTCGCGCTGAATGACAGTGGAGCGCCATCCAGCGCATGCACCAAGCGATTGCAGACAGCATGCAAGAGCAAGAGTTCCTTAAAGGCTTCCAGCTCAAACCGCATATCCGCCGTTGAACCAGGCGTGCGTACGAGGTACGACTCGATGAGCGACAGTGCCTCTTTCGACGGCCAGAGCTTTACAAGTTGATCACAAATTTCCGGGAAGTTTTCTAAACTGCCTTCGCCCTGATTAAATGACTGGAACTCGGGCACATAGCCTGTAAACACCGCATTGAATTCCCGTCGATAGTGATCGAATTTATCCTTGCGGCTCAAGGTGTGGAATATCTTCAGCAGGTCGATATGAACCATGGGGTTCAAATCAATCGAGTCATTGACGTGCCCCTCCAGCAGGGAGATGGCCTCCTCGTACTGCCCCAGAGCCATGAAAAACTCCGCCTGCTGACGAACATCGATCATTTCATGACTGTTCACCGCCCGGAGACTGGACGGCATACTGACCGAGAAATCACGTGAATCCGCATAAGCAGATGTTTGGTCTTTCTGACCATAAGCGCTCACAGGCTCGCTGGAGGCAGAGGGGTGAGCTCCAATGTCCAGATCAATATCCACGCTGCTGACAGCGCCCTGAGAGGTCTGGCCTTCGCTCTTTGGCAAATTGGACTCGGCACGCTCTTGTTCCGACAAGGATTGCAGGAAGGACGGGGACACCTCCACCGTTTCAGGAACAGCCTCAGTCGTACCGCTGCCGCTCCACCATGCGCTACCAGCGTTCGCTCGCTGTGCCTGCCGGCGGAAAAACCATCCGCCCCCTACCAATAAAAGAAGCAACAGGCCAGAGAGTCCAATCACCAGCGGGTTGAAGTATTTTTCACTCTCAGCTCGCTCGACTCGCATCACCAAATCTCGCATCTGTTTTTGATTTTCCCCAGATGCGTTGCGCAGACTGAGAATGTCAGCCTCCATGCTTTTGAAGCGCGCAGCGTCCTTCAGGATATCTTCAGGCGTCAGATTTAGGGCGCGCCACAGAGCTACCGCCTCACCCCTCTTTTGGGCATCTTCAGTGGGTGTGCTTAGAAGCTCCTGCGAAGAGACAAGCACCGGATCACGCTCAACCGTGAGATCCAAGGGTGCTAATTTCAATCGCGGTTTGCTCTTTACAACAGGAGGCTCAAAGACCTGTTTGGCTTGAACAGACGGAGACGTTCGCGGCGCCTTTACAGGGCCATCTGTCTTTTTTTCTCTGCTCGGAACTGATCTGACGCTATCCGCATCTGGGATAGAAGCGAGCGCTCCTGGTCGGTTTAAAGCGGGGGGGACAACCGGCGTCACTTGTGCAGCAACTGCCTTGCTGGTGTCACTCACTATGTCGGCGAGCAATACATAGCGGCGTGATGTCTTGGCGCTACATACTGAACGCAAGTAGACCGTCACGACAGGCTCATCTACAGGCAAACGCGCCCCAATACGAACCTGCCATGTGCGGCCAGCCGCAGGCTCCTCGGAGACCAGCGTTACCCTGCTTTGCTCAACCTTGTTATCGCCATAGAAAACATCGGCCTCAAAGCAGACGTCGCTGACGTCTTCATCAGCGGCCGCCGAAACCGAAATTGACAAATTGAATGGCTGCGAAATCAGCGCTGTACCACTCGCGCGGCCCAACGTCAGAGCCTCGGAGCCCAGCGATGCCACAAGCAACATGGCGCCAAGCGCACAGCTTTTAATTTTGAAAACAGATTTCATTGTTACAAATGATTCTCGCACAAGTCATACAAACGACTGAGGCCCGCCCCCACCTGTTAAGTCGCCAGACACACAGGAGACAACAGCCCCTCTGGCGAACGCAATGACAAACGACAATCTGACCCTCGGCATTCGCTCCCCTGCCCACTCAAGACACCTTATGGACGAACCCATTCTTACGATTGAAGAACGATCTGCCATCAATGCAGGCCGGTGGTTTTCGAGCCTCTCGCCTTCGCTCAAGCATGATATTTTGCGGTGTGCCTATGTAAAGCGCTACCGCGATGGGGATCTGATCGCAGCGCGCGGTGAGCCGCCCGAAGAGTGGATCGCATGCGCTAAAGGCGCAGTGCGGGTCAGCTCCACATCTATTTCCGGAAAGCAAATAACACTCACCTATGTTGAGCCGGGCATCTGGTTTGGTGACGTTGCTATTTTTGATGGCGACCGCCGCACGCATGATGCCTATGCCCATGGAGACAGCACCGTACTGTGCGTTGCCAAAGCGGATTTCAAGAAGATATTGGCAAGCCATGTCGAGCTTTATGAGGCAATGCTTCGCCTGCATGCCCGCCGCATCCGCCAACTCTACGGGCTTGTCGAAGACCTCAACACCCTGCCACTCCGCGCTCGCCTAGCTAAACAGCTGCTGCACCTCGTGCGAAGCTACGGAGTTCCTTCGTTGAGCGATGGCAGCGAAGTTCGAATTGGCCTGCAACTGGCGCAAGAAGAGTTGGCCCAATTGCTTGGGGCATCCCGTCAGCGCGTTAACCAGGAACTCAAGGCCATGGAGCGTGAGGAGGCGATTCGCATTGAACCGGGTGGGTTGGTTATTCGCGACCGTGCTGCACTGATGCGCATCATTGAATCCGACCTATAGCCCGAGAGGAGCCATCCACCATGACCCAATTTGACCAATTTGTGGGAACGCGAAGTGTAGGTGCAGCCCATGCCATCGACGAAGTTGCGCTGGAACAGTGGCTGATAGGCCATGTGGGTGGCTACCAAGGCCCCCTGCGCGTGGAGATGTTCAAAGGTGGGCAGTCCAACCCGACCTATAAACTGATCACGCCATTGCGAAGCTACGTGATGCGGGCCAAACCGGGGCCGGTGGCCAAACTCCTTCCCTCCGCCCATGCCATAGAGCGCGAGTTCGCCGTGATGCAGGGACTACGGGGTAGTGAAGTCCCTGTTCCCGAGATGATCTGTCTGTGCGAGGACGAAAGCATCATCGGCCGAGCTTTCTATGTCATGGAGTTCATGCAGGGCCGGGTCATGTGGGACCAGTCATTACCCGGAATGACACCCAGCGAGCGGGCCGACATTTACGACGAAATGAACCGGGTGATTTCTGCCCTGCACACCGTCAAATTTCAAGAGCGCGGCTTGGCCGCGTACGGAAAGCCCGGTAATTACTTCGAGCGACAAATAGGACGCTGGAGCAAGCAATACATCGCCTCCGTTACCCAAGCAATTCCTGAAATGGATCGTCTGATGGAGTGGTTGCCAGCCAACATCCCAGCGATGGCGCGAAACGACAATCTGGTGAGCGTGGTGCATGGAGACTATCGGCTGGACAACCTGATGTTCGCAAGCGACGCGCCCAAGGTCATTGGCGTACTCGACTGGGAACTGTCCACGCTCGGCCACCCCTTGGCGGACTTCAGTTACCACTGCATGGCTTGGCATATCCCACCAGGCGACTTCCGGGGAATCGGAGGTCTCGACTTACAGGCCTTGGGCATCCCCTCTGAGCATGATTACATCGCCAGGTACTGTGAGCGAACGGGGTTGGCCACGCCTGCGCAGTTGCAGGAAGACTGGAGCTTCTACATGGCCTACAACATGTTCCGCATTGCGGCCATCCTCCAAGGCATTGCCAAACGGGTCGAAGCGGGTACCGCATCCAGCCCTCAGGCCATGGCTTCTGCAGCGGGTGCGAGGCCCCTTGCACAAATGGCCTGGAAATTTGCGACTCGCGCCTGATACCTACCTCCAACTCACTCAGCCACAACTCAACGGAGAACCCCATGGACTTTGACTACTCGCCAAAAACTCAAGCGCTGCAAAAACGTCTGCTTCAGTTCATGGAGGACCACATCTATCCTGCTGAGACCGCGTACCACGAAGAAATCGCAGCCAATACTGCGGCAGGCAAGCGATGGACGCCCTTACAAACGATAGAGGCGCTGAAGGTCAAGGCTCAAGAGGCAGGCCTTTGGAATCTTTTCATGCCGGTTGACAGTGCCGAGGCGGCCGGATTCCACGGCGCAGGCCTGACCAACCAGGAATACGCACCACTTGCTGAGATCATGGGTCGGGTGATGTGGTCCAGTGAAGTCTTTAACTGCTCAGCGCCCGACACCGGCAATATGGAAACGATTGCACGCTATGGATCGGAGGAAGCCAAGCAACGGTGGCTTAAGCCGCTCATGGCAGGACACATCCGGTCCGCCTTTGCGATGACAGAACCCGCTGTTGCCTCGAGTGATGCTACCAACATTGAAACAAGCATCACACGGGATGGCGATGATTACGTCATCAACGGCCGCAAATGGTGGATTTCCGGCGCTGGTGACCCACGTTGCGCGGTCTACATCACCATGGGCAAGACTGACACCACAGCGCCGCGCCATTCACAACAAAGCATGATTTTGGTACCGGCGGACACCCCCGGCATCAAAATCATCAGGCCTTTGAACGTATTTGGCTACGACGATGCGCCACACGGGCACATGGAGATGGTTTTCGACAATGTGCGTGTGCCGACAAGCAGCATTCTCTTGGGTGAAGGTCGCGGATTCGAAATCGCACAAGGTCGCCTCGGCCCCGGCCGCATCCACCACTGCATGCGCCTCATTGGCCTTGCGGAGCGCGCCTTGGAGTTGATGTGCAAGCGGGCCAGTTCACGCATTGCATTTGGCAAACCCGTCGCTGCCCAAACGGTGACGCAAGAACGTATCGCGGAAGCCCGCTGCAAGATCGATATGGCGCGCTTGCTGACACTCAAAGCCGCATGGATGATGGATATGGGCGGAAACAAGTTCGCCAAAACAGAAATCGCCATGATCAAAGTGGTGGCACCCAATATGGCCTGCGAAGTCATCGATTGGGCCATGCAAGCCCATGGCGGCGGCGGCATGTGCGACGATTTTCCGTTGGCTTACTCTTACACCTGTGCGCGTACGCTGCGGTTTGCCGATGGCCCAGATGAAGTCCACCGCAACGCCATCGCAAAAATGGAGCTGGGCAAGTACTCGGTTGCGAGCGCCCCCGTAGAAATGCCGATCACTCGCGGCTGCTGATAACAACAGAGCGCGGCAACCGCCGCGCTCTGTTATTGATAGCAAGACCCGCAATATTTGCCAGCGCTAGGCATCGAAACTACGTAATTCTCAGTAGTTCCCTGATGTTCCCGACCAGAGCTCATCCAGATCAGCGAACTTCCATTTGGCAGGCTCTTCTCTGCTCACAATCTTCTCGGTAGTCCCGGGCCTCGACAGATCAACAACCTCTGGCAGGATGCGCATTTGGGACTTGGTTGAGTAGAAAACCTTCACGCAAGGGGTTGTCAACGATTTGGCTGTTTGCTCGACCACCACCCCTAAGCGCCCGGAGCTAAGCCTTACCAGGGAGCCGATCGGATAGATACCAAGGCTCTTCACAAACGCTTGAAACACTTTGCCGTCAAAGTGCCCACTCGCCCACTCCGCCATTTTTCGAAGTGACTCAGCGGGATCCCACCCCGCTTTGTAGGGACGGTTGGAAGTAATGGCGTCGTACACATCACACACGGCTCCCATTTTTGCAAAAAGGCTGATTTCATCGCCTTTGAGACCATGCGGATAACCAGATCCATCCATTTTTTCGTGATGGTGAAGACATACATCCATCACCACCGGATCGGCCCCGCCACCATTTTGCAGTAAGCGATAGCCCTCTTCGGGATGCGTTTTGATGATAGAAAACTCTGCCTCAGTCAGCTTGCCCGGCTTGTTCAACACGCTCATGGGCATGGCTGCCTTGCCAAGGTCGTGCATCAGGCCGGCAAGGCCAGCGGAGCGGGTTTCCTCTTCATTCAAGCCGAGCTGTTTGGCCAAAGCCACCATCATTGCGCAAACCGCCACCGAGTGCATGTAGGTGTAGTCATCGGCGGTCTTAAGGCGAGCCAAGCTGATCAAGGCACCCGGATTGCGCGACACCGAATCAGCAATCTCTTGTACGAGCTGCTTTGCACCGCCACTGTCCACCGTCTTGCCCATGCGGGCTTCTTCGAACATCGACAGGACAGCAGCGCGCGACTGGTTGCATATCTTCGCGGCCCGGGCTAGCTCCTGTTGAGCAGACACCGGTGCAATGTCCCTGTGCACGGCGACTTCCTCTTGGAGCTCAGCATCTACTGCTTCTTCAGTCTCGACTTCAGAGACGACCGACTCTCCGGCCGGAACATCCAGTCCTTTGCTGCAGTCAATCCATACTTCCCGGATGGCACTCGCGCGGATCGTGGCCAAGTCCTTGGGATCGGTAATAACAAACCCGGTGCGCCAAAAGGGATGATCCATCCAAGAGCCGCAAAACTCTTTCAGATGCATGCCAATAACCAACTGATCGACTGTAATTTTTTTTAGCATAGGAACCCATAGCCTACCGCTTTCCAGCGAATTCAGTTGGGGAATTTAGGTACCAAATACAGTCTCACTGCTGTGTGGATGTACCGCACCCAGAGCCTGTAGCGTGGCCTGTTAATGCAGGTGCCGTGGTTTTCTGCCGCCACCATGACCAGAGGACGAGCCTCCCGAGCCGCGGGGCGGTTTCCCGATTTCCAAAGAATTCACGAGGTCATCGAACCGCTGGGCAAACAACTTGTCGATTTCAGAAACGACACCGCCCAATTCAGCGCCATCAAAATGACGCTCCATCAAATTGACCATGTCCTGCACGAGAATGTCACGCTGAACTTGCATGATGGCCGCAGGGTCCGGCCCCACAAATAGCATCACAAAATCATCTCTCGACTCGGAGCCGGGCGCGCCCTCTTCCTCGTCGAACTCCGCATCATAAAAAGTAACCTCGATGGCCGCGCCGGCCGAGGCGAGGTCATTCAGATTCATGCACACCTCGTCCAGCGTCTGCCGAAAATCATCCTCGCCAGGGACCGTCCAGCACATTTGCAAAATATGTTCGTGCGGATTGAGATGAATGCCGGGCTCGTCCTCGTAGCTGCTCTTCGCAGCATCGGCGAGTGACTTCGAACCCGCGTAACGCCAAAGTGGCTTGAGAGCATCTTGGAGTTGGAGGTAGGTGACCTCCGGCCGCAACACGACTTGGCCGTGGACGTGAATTTCGAACGAGGCGTTGAATCGTGACATAAGACTTGAATGAAATGGTGCCTGAGACCGGAATCGAACCGGTACGCCCGTTATTCACGAAGCGGCGGATTTTAAGTCCGATGTGTCTACCTATTTCACCACTCAGGCACGGGTGTCTATTGTCAAACAAAAATGCCCTACCAACCGGGGCTGACAGGGCATTTTGACCAGATAAATCTGGAGGCGCGGTCCGGAGTCGAACCGGACTAACCGGATTTGCAATCCGGGGCATAACCGCTTTGCTACCGCGCCACTAACCGAATCTGCTGGCTAGCAACAGAATAAAAAAGGGAAGCTTGTGCTTCCCTTTTTCGGAATTGGAGCGGGAAAAGAGTCTCGAACTCTCGACCTCAACCTTGGCAAGGTTGCGCTCTACCAACTGAGCTATTCCCGCGTTTCAAGCCTCAAATTATAGCGTGATTTTTTACGCCAAGTTCAAAACTGAAAACTTTTTAAAGACGAATTGCCTTCAATGCTTCACCGGAGTTGCCAGGACATCCTTTGACACTTCCGCAACCGCAGGGGGCACAGGCTCTTCATCCGGAAGTGGCACCGGTTGAGACACCAAGGCCAACTCAAGGACCTTATCAATCCACCGCACGGGCACGATCTCCAAACCGTCTTTGACATTCGCGGGAATATCCTGCAAATCTTTGGCGTTCTGCTCTGGAATCAGGACGGTCTTGATGCCGCCGCGCAGTGCAGCGAGCAGCTTTTCTTTTAAGCCGCCGATCTCCGTCACCTCGCCGCGAAGCGTGATCTCGCCTGTCATGGCAACATCACCGCGGACGGGAATACCGGTCAACGCAGAAACAAAGGCAGTCGCCATGGCAGCTCCGGCGCTCGGCCCGTCCTTGGGGGTTGCTCCATCCGGCACATGAATGTGAATGTCTTTTTTCTCAAACGTTTCATCCTTGATGCCCAACCTGCGCGCCCGGCTGCGAACCACCGTGCGAGCGGCTTCCACAGACTCCTTCATAACGTCACCCAGTGAACCTGTCCTGGTGATGATGCCCTTCCCAGGTGTCAGTGCAGCCTCGATCGTCAACAAATCGCCACCGACCTCCGTCCAGGCAAGACCGACCACTTGACCCACTTGGTCTTGCTCTTCGGCTCGACCGTAGGTGTAACGTCGGACACCTAGAAAATCGTTCAAGTTGTCAGCGGTTACGACGACTTGTGCTTCCATCTTCTTCAGCAGAAGACCCTTTACCACCTTGCGGCAAATCTTGGAGAGTTCGCGTTCCAAAGAGCGCACCCCGGCTTCACGGGTGTAATACCGGACGATGTCGCGTACCGCACTCTCGGCCACCGAAAGCTCGGCGTCTTTGACACCATTGTTCTTCATCTGCTTTGGCAGCAGATAAGTGATGGCAATGTTGGTCTTTTCGTCTTCGGTATAGCCCGACAGTCGGATAACTTCCATTCGGTCCAGCAGAGCCGGAGGAATGTTCATGGAGTTTGACGTCGCGACAAACATCACGTCACTCAAGTCGTAGTCCACTTCGACATAGTGATCGCCAAATTTGCTGTTTTGCTCAGGATCCAGCACCTCCAGCAACGCGCTACTCGGGTCACCGCGGAAGTCCGTGCCCAACTTGTCAATCTCGTCCAGCAAGAACAAGGGATTGCGGGTTCCGACTTTGGACAGGCTTTGCAGGACTTTCCCGGGCATCGCACCGATATATGTCCGACGGTGACCGCGGATTTCAGCTTCGTCACGCATGCCACCCAAGGCCATACGAACGTACTTACGCCCTGTTGCTTTCGCAATACTCTGCCCCAGCGAGGTTTTACCGACGCCGGGAGGGCCTACCAAGCACAAAATGGGCGCCTTGACCTTGTCGACCCGTTGCTGAACTGCGAGATATTCCAGAATGCGGTCCTTGACCTTGTCGAGACCATAGTGGTCTTCGTTCAGCACATTCTCTGCATTGAGCAGGTTGTGCTTGATCTTTGTCTTTGCAGACCAAGGCAAACCTGTCAAGACCTCGATGTAGTTCCGGACTACCGTGGCCTCTGCAGACATAGGCGACATCAGCTTGAGCTTTTTGAGCTCAGCCTCTGCTTTCTTCAGGGCTTCTTTCGGCATCTTTGCCGATTTGATCTTCTTCTCGATCTCTTCGATATCCGCACCGTCTTCGCCTTCTCCCAGCTCCTTTTGGATGGCTTTGACCTGCTCGTTCAGGTAGAAATCCCGCTGGTTTTTCTCCATTTGCCGCTTGACCCGGCCGCGGATCTTCTTGTCCACATTCAAGATGTCGACCTCATGCTCGATTTGCTCGAACAAACTCTCCAAACGATCCTTGACCTCCGGCAAACCCAAAATGGCTTGCTTGCTATCGAGCTTTAACGGGAGATGAGCCGCAATCGTGTCAGCCAGACGCCCCGGGTCATCGATGCTGGAAATCGACGTGAGTATTTCGGGCGGAATTTTTTTGTTGAGCTTGACGTATTGGTCAAACTGCTGCATCACCGCGCGGCGCAGTGCCTCTACCTCACTGCCGGCTTTGCGGCTGGCGTCTGTCACTGCCGCAGGCATCTCTATGGGGGTGATGTTGGCGGTGAAGTGGGACTCACCTTCGGCAATGCTGTTTACCGTAGCGCGTTGATGGCCTTCCACCAGCACTTTGACGGTGCCGTCGGGCAGCTTCAGCATCTGCAAAATAGTGGACACACAGCCCACATCGAACATATCCGACACTAACGGATCGTCTTTGGCAGCCGCTTTCTGGGCCACCAGCATGATGCGGCGCTCTGCCTCCATCGCAGCCTCGAGTGCTTTGATGCTTTTCGGGCGCCCTACAAACAAAGGGATCACCATGTGCGGGAACACCACGACATCCCGCAAAGGCAGCAGGGGAAGTTCTAGGGGGGTAGCAGGCAAGGGAATATGGCCAGACATAGGAAAACCTTTACGTTACCTGTTGAATATGGACCGGATTGCCCGGATTACAAGTACGAGCCCATTATGAAAACGCATTGCTCACACCGAGCGGTCTTGAATGCCCCCAAACACCTCGCTTATCGGATGAATGGGGACAGATTCCGGTTTATGCCTTTTTGGCAGTTTCGCGGTAGACCATCAGCGGAGGTTTATTCTCTTCAATGGTCGATTCATCGACTACGACGCGCTCTACGTTACCGGCATTAGGCAGTTCGTACATGGTGTTGATCAACGATTGCTCCAGAATAGAGCGCAGACCACGGGCACCGGTTTTACGCACCAATGCACGCTTGGCAATCGCTTTCAATGCCGCAGGACGGATTTCCAACTCAGCACCTTCCATGGCTAGGAGCTTGGCATATTGCTTGACCAGCGCATTTTTAGGCTCAGTCAAAATCTGAACCAAGGCATCTTCCGTCAGTTCCGCGAGCGTCGCCACCACGGGCATGCGCCCCACCAACTCTGGAATCAAACCAAACTTGATCAGATCTTCAGGCTCAACTTCCTTGAACACCTCAGTCAAAGAACGCTGCTGCTTGCTCTTCACTGATGCTCCGAAGCCGATACCCGAAGACTCTGTCCGGTTACCGATCACTTTTTCCAGCCCTGCAAACGCGCCGCCACAAATGAACAGGATGTTGGTCGTGTCAATTTGCACAAAATCCTGGTTCGGATGCTTGCGCCCGCCCTGAGGAGGGACACTCGCCATGGTGCCTTCAATCAGCTTCAGCAGCGCTTGCTGGACGCCTTCACCCGACACATCTCGCGTAATCGAAGGGTTGTCCGACTTGCGGGAAATCTTGTCGATTTCATCGATGTATACGATGCCACGCTGTGCCCGTTCGACGTCGTAATTGCAGCTTTGCAGCAACTTCAACACGATGTTTTCAACGTCCTCACCGACATAGCCGGCTTCGGTGAGCGTGGTAGCGTCAGCCATTACAAAAGGCACATCCAACATACGAGCGAGCGTTTGCGCCAGCAACGTCTTGCCTGACCCCGTAGGTCCAATCAACAAGATATTGCTTTTGGCAAGTTCGACGTCGTCTTTCTTTGCCTTCTCTTTGTGCTTCAGACGTTTGTAGTGGTTGTAAACCGCCACTGCCAAGGTGCGCTTTGCCGGCTCTTGACCAATGACATAGTTGTCGAGGTTGGCTTTGATATCTGCTGGAGTGGGCAGATCAGACTTCGACTCTTTGTTCTCGGTCGTAGCTGGCAACTCATCACGGATGATTTCATTGCAAAGGTCAATGCATTCGTCGCACACAAAGACAGACGGTCCAGCAATGAGTTTCTTCACCTCATGCTGACTCTTCCCGCAAAAAGAGCAGTACAGGGTTTTTTCGCTGGTTGAGCCTTTTTTCTCGGCCATGGATGTGTGCCTTTTTTCGCTAAGTTAAGCAATGATAACCAAATGAAAACGGTGCATCTCCGCAGGAGAGGCACCGTCTTGGAGGGAACTGCGCCGGCCGTATCAGGGGCGCTTGGCGATCACTTGATCGACCAGGCCGTATTCCTTGGCCTCGTCTGCCGACAGGTAGTAGTCACGCTCTGTATCACGCTCAATCTTCTCCAAGGGCTGACCGGTACGCTCGGCCAAAATCTTGTTCAACTGCTCGCGGGTCTTCAAAATCTCGCGGGCGTGAATCTCGATTTCAGTGGCTTGGCCCTGGGTTCCACCCAAAGGCTGATGGATCATGACCTTGGAATTGGGCAAAGAGAAGCGCTTGCCTTTGGCACCAGCGGCCAACAGGAAGGCACCCATGCTCGCCGCCATGCCGGTGCACAAGGTGGACACGTCAGGCTTGATGAAATTCATGGTGTCATAGATCGCCATACCGGCGCTCACCGAGCCGCCCGGGGAGTTGATGTAGAAAGAAATATCCTTGTCTGGATTCTCGCTTTCCAGGAACAGCAACTGCGCCACTACCAAGTTGGCAGTCTGGTCATTGACCGGTCCGACCAGAAAAATAACGCGCTCTTTGAGCAGACGGGAATAGATGTCGTATGAACGCTCGCCACGTCCCGATTGCTCGATGACCATGGGCACCATACCCAAAGCCTGGGTTTCCATTGCGCCGGACATTCCGTATTTGACGTTCATAAGCTCTCCAAAATATAGGGGGTAACTGTACCGAAAAAGACAAGCCCAAAAAGCAAATGGGGCTTAGCCGCAGGACTGCAAGTCCCGCGCAAGCCCCATTTCGCTGCGACGCACAGAATGCGCCTGCGCCTGACCTTAGTTCTGGCCCATCAATTCGTCGAAGGACACAGCCTTGTCAGTCACTTTGGCCTTGGCCAAGATGTACTCAGTCACGTTGTTTTCAATCACAACTGCCTCGACTTCTGCCATGCGACGGTTGTCGCCGTAGTACCAACGGATCACGTCGGCTGGCTTCTCGTAGCTGGCTGCCAGTTCTTCGACGTGGGCCTTGATTTGCTCAGGCTTGGCGGCCAGGTCATTGGAGCGAACCAATTCAGCGACTACCAGACCCAAACGCACGCGACGCTCGGCTTGGGGACGGAAGATCTCGTCAGGAATTGGAGCCTTGTCCGCATCCTTGATACCACGCTGCTTGAGGTCTGCACGGGCACTTTCGACCATGCGGTCCAACTCGGCTTGCACGCTGGACTTGGGCAAATCGAGCTCGGCCTTGGCGACCAATGCGTCCATCGCAGCTTGCTTGTTACGAGCCAGCAAGCGGTGCTTGACTTCACGCTCCAGGTTCTTGCGGATGTCAGCGCGCAGCGCCTCCACGGTGCCTTCTGCGATACCCAAGGACTTGGCCAAGTCTGCATTGACTTCAGGCAGATTGGCGGCTTCGAGCTTCTTCAGGGTGACCAGGAAGTCGGCTGTCTTGCCAGCCACGTCTTTACCGTGGTAGTCCGCAGGGAAAGCCAAGGGGAAAGTCTTGCTTTCGCCGGACTTCATGCCACGGGTTGCGTCTTCAAATTCCTTCAGCATCTGGCCATCGCCCAGAATGAACTGGAAGTCAGAAGCCTTGCCGCCGGCGAAAGGTTCGCCGTCGATCTTGCCTTCAAAATCCACCGTCACGCGGTCTGTGTCTTGAGCTGCGGTGTCCTGTGCGCGCTGCGCAAAGGTACGACGCTGCTTGCGCAAAATTTCGATGGTCTTGTCGATGGCTTCGTCGGTCACATCGGCAGTCAGCTTTTCAACTTCGGCACCCGCCAAGTCAGCAATTTTGACTTCTGGAAAAACTTCGAAAATCGCATCAAAAGCCATTTGGCCTTCGGGCGAAGTTTCGCTTTCAGAAATCTTGGGCTGGCCAGCAACGCGCAGCTTGGCTTCGTTAGCGGCAGTGGCAAATGCCTCGCCCACTTTGTCGTTCATCACTTCGTAGTGAACCGAGTAGCCGTAACGCTGAGAAACCACGTTCATCGGCACCTTGCCTGGACGGAAACCGTCCATCTTGACGGTGCGCGCCAACTTGCGCAGACGGCTGTCAACTTCGGTCTGGATCACGCCCACAGGCAGTGTCAGCGTGATCTTGCGCTCCAGCTTCTCCAGAGTCTCTACAGTAACGGCCATCGTCTACTCCTAATGTTTGATTGGCAGGACTTTCACCTGCGGGCATCGCATCGATGCATTTCTAAGTTGGTGCGCGGGGGGACTCGAACCCCCACAGTGTTGCCACCGTCAGGACCTAAACCTGGTGCGTCTACCAATTTCGCCACCCGCGCAAAAAACAAAACTCGGGAGCCGGACTCATTTGTGAACATTGCTCACAACACCCCGGCCACCCGTTTGAAATCGGTAAGCCCGCTATTTTAACCTGCAAGCGGGCCCCACTTTCAGGTCAGCGCAGGATTCTCGCGTTTTACCCGGAACCACGCGGCATACATGGCGGGCAAAGCCAGCAATGTCAGGACCGTAGCCACGATAAGGCCGCCCATGATCGCCACGGCCATCGGCCCCCAGAAAACCGAGCGAGACAGCGGAATCATGGCCAGCACAGCCGCCGCAGCGGTGAGCACAATGGGACGTAACCGTCGCACTGCAGACTCGACAATCGCATCCCACGCCGGAATGCCCGCCGCCCTGTCCTGCTCAATCTGGTCGATCAGGATCACCGAGTTGCGCTGGATCATTCCCATCAGGGCAATCACGCCCAGCAACGCAACAAAACCAAAGGGCCGCCCCATAACAATGAGGGCGCCGGCCACACCGGCAATACCCAAGGGACCGGTAATGAACACCAGCAACGACCGGCTAAAGCTCTGCAATTGCAGCATCAACAAGGTGAACGTCAAGAACAACATCACAGGCACACCGGCCACGATGGACGCCGAACCTTTGGAACTCTCCTCAACAGCACCAGCCACTTCAATACGATAGCCATTGATGCCCTTGGCGGCCCATTGCGCTTCCAGCTCTTTCATCTTGGGCTGCAGTTCGGCAGTCACAGTGGCGCCTTGCAGGCCTTCGACCATATCGCTTTGCACGGTGATGGCGTAGTCGCGGTTTTCGCGCCACATCACGCCGGGCTCCCAAGTGAATACCGGCTTGGCAATTTGGGTAATCGGGATCGACTTGCCGCTGCTCGTCGGCAGATACGCGTTGGCAATATCGGTGATGGCATTGCGCTCGTCCAAAGGCTGGCGCAACACAATGTCTATCAGCTTGTCGCCTTCGCGGTACTGCCCGACTGTGGTGCCCGTGGACAGGGTTTTGGCTGCTTGCGCAATGCTCTGGCTGCTAACGCCCAAGGCGCGTGCTTTGTCCTGATCCACCTCCAGGCGGAGCACTTTGACCGACTCATTCCAGTTGTCGTTCACACCGCGGGTATTGCTGCTTTGGCGCATGACGGCCTTTACTTCGTCTGCGCGATCGCGCAAAACCAAAGGATCCGAGCCCACCACGCGGAATTGCACCGGGTAAGGCACCGGTGGCCCGTTCGGCAGAAGCTTGACGCGGCCCCGCACCTCGGGAAACTCTGCTGCCAGCAAGGCCGGAAGCTTCACACGCAAAGACTCACGCACCTTCAAGTCCACCGGCATGATGATGAGCTGAGACACGTTGGTCTGCGGAAACACCTGGTCCAGTGGCAAGTAGAACCGGGGCACGCCGGACCCGATCCAGGTGCTTACCGCCGACACGCCGGGCTCTTGCATCAGGCGGGCTTCCACCCGTTGGGTCACAGCCTGGTTATTGGCAAAGGAGGTCCCTTCCGGGAACCAGATATCCACCAAGACCTCGGGACGGCTTGAATCCGGGAAGAACTGCTGCTGCACCTTGCCCATGCCCACAATACCGAGTGCGAACACCAGAATCGTCCCGCCAATCGTCATCCACCGGTGCTGTACACACCCGTTCACCGTGCGGCGGAAGGTGTTGTAGAACGGCGTGTCAAAGTGCTCTTGGTGTGCCGATTCACCACCGTGTTGGTCGTGACTCTTGAGTAGCAGGGTTCCCAGATAGGGCACAAAGTACACCGACACAAACCAGCTCAAAATCAAGGCCAGCACTGTCACCGCAAAAATCGCGTAGGTGTACTCGCCGGTCACTGACTTGGCCATACCGATAGGCAGAAAGCCCACGGCGGTGATCAGCGTACCGGTCAGCATCGGCATGGCGGTGACTTCGTAGGCAAAGGTCGCGGCCCGCACCTTGTCGTAGCCCTCTTCCATCTTGCGGACCATCATTTCCACCGCAATGATCGCGTCATCTACCAGCAGGCCCAGCGCAATGATGAGCGAGCCCAGCGAAATCTTGTGCAAGCCGATGCCCCAGTAGTACATGCCCAAAAAGGTCACGGCCAAGACGAGTGGAATGGTGATGCCCACCACCAGGCCGGGGCGCACATCCAGCGTCCAGCGCTTCCAGAAAGGCTGTCCGGCCTTGGTGTGCAGACCCAGCGCAATAAAGCTCACCGCCAGCACAATCACCACCGCTTCGATCAGCACCTTGACGAACTCGTTCACCGAGCTCGATACCGATTTAGGCTGGTCTTGCAACTGCACCAGCTTGATACCCGCCGGGAGCGTTTTCTCGATACCGACAAACGTCTTCTCCAGCGCATGGCCCAGCGCAATGATGTCGCCGCCCTTGGCCATGGACACCCCGAGCGCAATCACCTCTTTGCCCTGGTGGTGCACTTTCACGGACGGCGGATCCACATAGCCTTTGCCGATCGTGGCAATGTCTTTGAGGCGGAACTGGTTGCCGCTGGCGCCGCGAATCGGCATGTCTGCCAATTGCTGCACCGCATTGAACTGGCCACCCACCCGCACTTGCACCACATCCAAGGGGGTTTGCACCGCACCTGCAGACTCCACCGCGTTCTGCTGGCCGAGCTGGGCCAGCACCTGGTTGAAGTCCAGGCCTAACTGGGCCAAGCGCTTTTGCGAGATCTCGATGTACAGCTTTTCGTCTTGCGCGCCGAACAACTCCACTTTGGCCACGTCCGGCACCCGCAACAGGCGCTGGCGCACATCGTCGGCCAGCGTTTTGAGTTCCGCGTAGTTAAAGCCTTCGCCTTCCAGCGCGTAGATCACGCCATACACATCGCCGAAGTCGTCGTTAAAGAATGGGCCCACCACGCCTTGGGGCAGGGTGCCACGCATGTCGCCGATCTTTTTGCGCACGCTGTACCAGACGTTGGGCACCTCGCTGCCCTTGCTGGAGTCTTTGATCTGGAAAATGATCTGCGACTCGCCGGGCTTGGAGTAGCTGCGGATTTTGTCGGCGTACTGCACCTCTTGCAGGGTGCGCTCCAGCTTATCGGTGACCTGCTCGGCCACCTG